>CANQBW010000001.1 GCA_947589565.1 uncultured Clostridia bacterium
GCCTCGCCACCAGCTCGGCTGTCGCGTTGCGCTCACAGCCCACCGGGCTGTTGAGCAGGAATGCAACGCTCCACTCACGGTCGTTTTCACGACAATGTGCGTCCTGTGGGGCACCCTAGCCCATAAAAAACCGCCGCAATGACGCGACGGCATCTCGGAGCTTTGGGCGGACGCAAATCTTTTCAAGGAAAGCGCTCCGCCATTCAAAGATACAGCAGATGCGATTTTCTGTATGTCAAAGCTCGATGGATCATATTTGTTCCAGAATTTTTTCCACAAAATAAATATCTTTTGGCTGCAATTTGCCGATTTTATGGACCAAGTAATCGGGTGAAATGCGAAAAATCTGCGAAAGTCGTATCGTTGACTGCTTTTTTAAGCCCGCTTTCCCCCAATCGATGATTTGATATTCTCCGAAAAAATTCGGTCTCGGGTCGTGCCCTGTGATTTTCGCCGACAAAAGTGTCGCGATCCCCGTTTCAAGTATCACAACGGGACGATATTTGAAATTCCCGGGATCATCTTCGAACACGACCTTCGCCAGCCAAATTTCCCACTTATTCATAGTCATCGTCGTCCCAATCATCATGCGGGAGGATCGTTGCACCGTTTTCTGCAAACCGTCCTATCGTTATAAGTTCCGAAATATCCTTCTTAGCAAAACTATCGAGAGGACGCATTTTGGAAAAATAATCCAAAATTTCATTTTTGCCGATAATCGCATTATGTTGCCCGGAATATGCGGTTTGCCAAGGAGAACCCTTCTCGTGCGTCATTTCCACAAGGGCAGATGCGGAATAACGCCCATATCTGCGATAGGTGTCAATAATCAGTTGAATTTCCTCATCGGACAAAATGCCTTTGCCCGTATTTTCGGAGACAGTGCAAATCGGGTCCGAGCCGCATACACAAAAAGTGCGATAGACAGATTGCACGATGGGACCGAACTGCCATGCCAATATATCCTCTTCGAAGAGCGGACGGCCATTGCGCACCAAAGACCACCCCTGCGCAAAATACAGGAGTTTATTGAGCTTAAGATTGGTAATGCTCCCTTCTTTTTCGCTATTTGCTATCTCTATAAAGACATTTGCAATCTGTATTGGATCAGCCATTCTTTTACCTCCTAAATTATTATATCACATTTTTTCCTTTTTGTCAAGCACTGTGATTTTTTGACGCTCGTTACATGACCGGGGGATCCATTCACTGCGCGGCTTCGCCGCTCCGCTCAGGATGACATGTTACCTAAATTTAGGGGGATTCTTCGACTGCGCGGCTTCGCCACTTCGCTCAGAATGACATGTCTAACACAACTTTCCTCGTCGAATTTATTCCGCAGGAAGAAATTCGACAAAACTATCTTTTAAAAATTTCGGAAGAGTAACTCCCCTCAACGGAAAAATTCTCTCCGTCGGAGCGAACGATGATGTTGCCGTTGCAGGAGGCAAAGTCCCAGTCCTTGTTTTCAAGGTCGATATTCGTTGCCTTCGTCGTCACATAAATTTTGTCCGTATACTTTAAGAGGCGTTCAAGCGTCTGTTTGGTCGGAAAGGTCTTGTCGGGATTCGCCGTGTATTCGGGCGAGCCCGCGCAGCAGCAGACGCAGACGTATTCGGGACGGATGACGGAGAGAAGCGCCTCCGTGCTCGAAGTCTTGCTGCCGTGATGTCCCGCCTTGTAAAGTTTACAGTGCGGAAGAGAGTTGTTCTTGACAAGTTCCCGCTCCCCGTCCTCTTCGAGGTCGCCCGTAAAGAGGTAGTTGTTCTCCCCTTGACTTATGTACATACAGACAGAGTAGTTGTTTTCATCATCCGAAGGATTCTCGTAATAATAATTGTAGAGGAAGTTCATGGAGACCCCCTCCGAAAGCTCGTAGCTGCGCTTTGCGCCGTCCTCGCCCTTCCAGCACTGCAAAGCGGTATAGTGGACGGCTCCCGCCTCCACTTCCAAGTCGCGCTCTTTGACGTAATTTTGATAGGTTTGCGTCGTCTTGTTGGTCTTTGGAAAGTCGATGATGGTCCTGCATTCGAATCTTTGAAAGAGACCGGGGTACGTCTTGTTTCCCGCGAACGCCGCGATGTGGTCCTGATCGGCATGGGTCACAATGACGTACTCGAGGACGCCGTCCGTGCAATAGGGCTTTACGTAAGTTTCGATGGTATCCGCCGAGCTTGCGCGGGAGCCGCCGTCGATGAGAATATCGCAATCGCCGATCTTGACGAAGATACAGTCCCCCGTGTACTTGTTCCCGAGTTCCAAAAAGTGAATGGACAGCTCCCCCGTCTTGACGGTTCCGCCCGTGGGCGAAACAGGTTTATTCCGAAGAAAAAAGTACCAATACCCGACGGCTGCGACGGCCAAAAGAACGACGAGCGCGACGAGAAATGCGGTACTTTTCCTGGAAATTTTTCTCTTTTTTCTTCTCATGTGTTAAATTTCAATATGATTCTTTCTCAAAAGTTCGCGGGCGGTGTCCACGCTGTCCACTCCCGTCGCGTTTTTGACGGGCGCGAACTCCTCCTCGCGAAGCGTCTCAAAGGGAAGACAGCTCTTCATCTCCCGCACCATGTCCAAAATCAAGGTTTCGAACTTGTAGGCATTCTCCCGGTCGGGGGTGACGATCCTCTCCCCGTCGAAGTAGGACACCTTCTTTTTGACGACGTGGACGGGCAGCTTCTCTCCCGCGATCTCCCTCATGCGCTTTGCGGAAAAGAGGTAGTCGAGGGTCACGCCGAAGCGGTAGAGAAGTTCGCCGTTTTCATCGAGGCGCGAAGCGTTCTCCTTCTCCATTTCATAGTATTCGATGACCGAGGGTCTGCCCCCCTTCAGAACGAGCAGTCCCACTTTCTCCTCGGGATACCCCTTCTTGACCCCCTTGACCCCGCAATCCATTCCGTTTTGAATAGTCGCGCCCACAAAGACGGGATCGGCGGGCTTGACGAGGACATTGTCCACGCCGAAGATATTGAACCATTCGACGGCGGGGAACTCCTTCAATAAATTCGAGCGAATGAGCGACCCATACCATCCCCCGTTGCCGTCGGGAGAGAGGGCGAGCTTTGCCCTGTCTTCCAGGAGCAAATTCCCCTCGAAGTCGACGCAGGGCGCCATGTTTTGCGGGAAAAACTTGATAAATTCGGGGGGGTATCCGAAGAAATCGTGTGCTTTGAAAAATTCCTTGGTCATATCATGGTTCTTTTCGCTCGTCATGATGAGGAAGGGAATGTATGCCCCGACCTCTTCCGAGAGGGAAAGCAGCCGCTTGGTATGAAGTTCGAATATGTAGAGATTGCGGGTGACGCCGATATTGAACATGCCCTTCGGAAGAGAACTTCCGAGCCGCGTCCCTTGTCCTCCCGCGAGCAGCACCGCGGCGACTTTTCCATTTTTCAGAGCTTCTCTTCCCGTCCGGGCGTATTCTTCGCTTTTTTTCAGAATTTCCTCGTGGGAGAGGTAGGGAATGGGAGCAATTTCCTCGCTGTCCGAGGCGATCGCGATTTCGTCCAAAACGGAAAAGTCCACCCCATCCAGCTGTTTTTCGAGGAAGAGCCGCTCTTCCTCCTTCAAATTCTCCAAATATTTTATGAGCCGCTGCTGATGATATTTTTCAAGAAGTTCTCTCATATATCACCCTTCCTTTCCAAGAGAAAAATTCCGGCTTGTCCCGCCTGTCCCGCAATGCGGAGGGTCTCCGCCCTCACGCCGAAGGAGGCGGTCGAAAACTCGTCCTTGAGTTCGTATCCCTCGAGCGGGAGCTTGAACGTCCCCTCTTCGCCGTAAAAATGCACGAAGAGAAGGCGGCTCCCCCCAAACTCCTTGCCGTAGATTTGCCTTCCGAGCGGTTCCGAGGAGACACAGCCCGTAAACTCGCACAAAAACACCTCGCCGCTTCTGACGATCTCGAAAATGCGCTCGTAGAAGGAGAACGCCTCCTTCAAGAGAGAGATCTGCTCCTCGCCGAGCTTCAAAAGCTCTCCTTTGAGGCGGATCCGCCCCATCGCCGCGGCGCAGAATTTGAACAAAGTCTCCTCTTTTGTCTCCCCGGGCAGGACTTCGAAGTCGATCATCGTCCTTCTTGCGGGATACACGCGGCTGAAATTGGCTGCGGCGATCGCAGTCGCCCCCGCAACGCGCGGGAGGGAAAATACGCCCGAAAGTCCGCTCTCCATGCGCACGCCCTCCGCGATGAATTTTTGCAAGATCTTCTCGGTCTCCTCCTCCGTCCGCGGCTTTTTACCCTCTTCGAGAACGGCGGCGGGGATATTCAGATCGCGCAGCAGCGCGGAAAACTTCTTGACGTTCCCGATCGAAATATTCTCCGCGGAGCAGACGACGGGCAGTTCCTCCTCCGAGGAGAGCTTCTTCGCCATGCGGCGATTGAGGGCTCGAAGAGCGTCCTCCAAACTCGGCTGGAGGACGATATGTACTTTGCAGGTCTCATGATACCCCCCGGGGGGAATCGTCTTGTTGCCGATGCGCTCTCCGCCGAAGAGCTCCAGCCGCTCTTTGGAGCGGCGGAGAATGATCTCGAACTGGTTGGCAGAATCGAGGCGCATCGCAAGAACCCCGTTCTCCGTTTGCACTGCCGCAAACGGGAGAAAGCGTCCGTCCCGTCCGAATGCAAGGGGCGGAGAATTTTCAAACCCGAGCCCCAGATCCTCGATGGTCTCGCCCAAAAAGGAGTAGGCGTAGGAACAGGCGGAGCCCATGCGATAGAGCTTCGTCCCTCTCTTTGGCGCAAAGCCGAAGGAGAAGGAGGACAGAAAGCGCAGCGTCCTCTCTTCCGTTGATTTATTTTCGCAGCGGATACTCACCGTAAAGACTCCCGTCTCGCGGTCGAAGACGAGCTTCTGGGTGTACTCCATTCCCCCTTCGTCTGCAAAATAGGAGTTCAGGCTCCCGCTCAAAAAGCGGACCTGGCGCAACACTTTGACGGGCACGGAGATCCCGTCCGTATATTCCGCATAGAAAAGAGGGGCGTCGCTCCCTTTCGGCTCGTAGGACGCCCCTTTCGGAAGGACTTTGAGTCCCACCGCGCTCTTTTTTGTGTTTTTTTGGGGGACCTGCGCAAAGAGCAGCGAGAAATCCCCGTAATCGAATTGTTGAGAGAACACCTTCTTCCCTTTGTAAAAAATTTATTTTTCGCTGTGGACGACGACCTGCGGGAAGGGAATTTCGATCCCGTTTTCGTCAAAGAACTCCTTCAGAACACCGCGCATGTCGCGCTGGACCTGGAAGAAGTCGTCCTCCTTGCAGTACGCGCCGAAGGAGAGCGCAACGCCCGAGTCGCCCAAGTTGGAGACACCCATGAAGTCGGGACCCTCCTGCACAAGGGGAAGTTTCGCCTTGAGGGCTTCCTTATTCTCCTCGAAGAGCTTCTTGACCTTTTCGACGTCCTCTTTGTAGGCAATGGAGACCTCGACGGTCGGATAGGACTTGCGGCGGCTCTGGTTGATGAAGGTCGTCACCGTGCTGTTCGTGCAGACGCGGATATCGCCGCTGTAGTTGACGAGTTTGGTCGTGCGGATGCCGATCTCCTCCACCGTGCCGCGCCAGCCGTCGATCGTGACGATGTCGCCCACGGCGAGGGTGCCGTCGCAGACGAGGAAGATGCCCGCGACCACATCTGCGATGAGGTTCTGCATTCCGAGCCCGACGACGAGGGTGAGAACGCCTGCGCCTGCGATGAGGGCGCCGACGTTGAGTCCCCAGACCGCGAGGATGGCGATCACGGCGATCACCCAGACGACGACGCGGAAGATGCTGTTGACGAGCCTTCCGACCGTCTTTCTTCTCGGCGTGCCGCGGAAAATTCTTTTAAAGATGAGTCCAACCACATAGAGAACGAGAAGGGTGATGAAGAGCGTCAAAACCGTGCCGACGAGCTTGGGTGCGAACGCCAGAATTTGATTCAAAAATCCGATGCTTGTCGGATTGGACTGGCACCAGCCCGTCTCTGAAAAGATCTGATCGTAATACAGGAATCCGATCGCGGTGATCCCTGCGAACAGAATGAGAAAGATCACCCCGATGAGCGTCCTCTTGCTGTTCTTCTTTGCCTTTTGCTTTTCTGCTTGATCCATGATTTTCTCCTTTTTCAGTATTATAACAACTGCGGGAAATACTGTCAAGCGTTTCGGCGGAAAAATTCGCCGGCAATTTGTCCTCTTCGCCGGACAGGCTCTTTTTAAGCGGAATCGCTTAGGATTGTCTTTCACGCGAGACATGCATTGCTACTTTTTTACACATACAAAAAAGTAGCGCAAAAAAATGTTGGGATGCTTGCGATGCATCCCAAACCCTTTAACGCTTTTCGTAATACAGCCCTTTGTTCCCAATGAAAGGCGCGTTGGGAAATCACAATTTTCCATAAGCGCACTCAATTGGCGCCCCACAGGACGCACATTGTCGTGAAAGCGACCGTGAGAGTTATTTAATCAAGGCAAACGAGTTCATTTCCTCGACAAAAATATTGCGCAGCAAGATTTTTGCCGAAACCTAAATCAGAATGCAGATGACTCCGCCCTTGCCTTCATTGACGATGCGGGTCACCGTGCGGCGCATCTTGCGCTGGACGTTCTCCGCCATCGAAATATTCTTGTGGTAGAGCTCCTCGCCGAGCATCTCGCGGAGGGTCTTGCCGAACATGTTCGTGTTCCAGGCGCGTTCGGGCTCCGTGTTGATGCCCTCGGAGAGGGTCTTGACGAAGGCGCGGCTCTGCTCCTCGTTGCCGAGGGCGGGGCTGACTTCGCCGCTCAGGTCGACGCGGATAATGTGATAGCTCGGCGCGTCCGCATGGAGGTTGACCCCCACCCGACCGCTCTTTTTGACGACCTTGGGCTCGAGGAGGCTCATCTCCTCGTTGTCGGGCGGAACGATGCCGTAGCCGCACTCCTGCGCCTGACGGAACGCCTGACCCACTCTGTCGTACAGTTTTTTCGCCTTGGCGAGCGAAGAGACAAAGCTCATGAGCGCAAAATCGCTGTCGATGTTCTCCCCGCACTGCTTTCCGAGGATCTGATAGAAGGTCCCCTCTTTTGCCTGCACCCTTACGCTTGCGCGTCCCTCTGCGGGGAAGAGCTGCAGATCGACGGGCGGCAGCAGCTGCTCGCTCGTGGAGAAGAGTCCGTCGAGCAGGGCGCAGTCGCTCATCTTGTAGATTTTGGGAGCCAGCGTCCGTACCGAGGAGAGCACCTCCGAAATGAGCTCGTTGTCGGGTTCAAGAACGCGCATCCAGTCGGGAAGGTCGATGTCGATGCTCATGACGGGGAACTCATAGAGCACCCGTTCCAAGAGTGCGCCGATCTCCTCCGCCGTGAGTTTTTCCGCATTCGCGCTGACGACGGGAGCCGCATACTTCTCTTCGAGCTTTGCGCACAGTTCCCCCGCACTCTGCGGGTCACGGCAATTGAGTAAGATCACGAAGGGCTTGCCGATCTCCTTGAGCTCGCTCGCCGCCCGCTCCTCCGCCTCTTCATAGGCTTCGCGCGGAAGTCCCGTCACCGAGCCGTCGGACGTCACTAAAACGCCGATCGTCGAATGGTCGCGGATGACCCGCCTCGTCCCCTCCTCTGCCGCCTGTTCGAAGGGAACGGGCTCCTCGCTCCAAGGGGTTTTGACGAGCCGCGGCTGCCCCTCCTCTTCGAAGCCCGCCGCTCCCGCCACGGGGAAGCCCACGCAGTCGATGAGCCGCACTTTGACGCTCGTCTGACGGAAGTTGATCTGCGCCGCTTCCTCGGGCACAAATTTCGGCTCCGTCGTCATAACCGTCCGACCCGAACCCGACTGCGGGAGTTCGTCCGTCATGCGCTGTTTTTTGGCGCCCTCTGCCTGCGGCAGGACGAGCTCCTCTAAAAACCGCTTGATAAAGGTCGACTTGCCCGTGCGAACGGGACCCACGACCCCTACATAAATCTCGCCGCCCGTCCGTGCGGCTATGTCCTCGTAAACGCTGTTGTAATCCATAAAAAAACGCCTCCGCCGAAATTCCTTGCTTCTCTATCATATGGTGGAGGTCAATTTAATATGTTAGGTTTCGAAGAAAATCTTTCGAACGAAATCTTTCCTTCGGAAATATTTACGTTCGAGGAAATGAGCTTTTATGCCTTGAATTACATGATCCTCTCGGTCGCTTTCACGACAATAAGCCGAAAGGGTTCGGCAAATGGGGTGCCGCTTATGGAAAATGCAATTTCCCAACGCGCCTTTCATTAGAACAAAGGACGAGATGTTTCGACTTCGCTCAACATGAAATCGGTTTTTAACAGCAACGCTTCTTATTGGAGAACAGAAAACAAAGCGTCGCGGGGTCCGGGACACACCGCAAGTGTCCCGGAATTTTTTTTGGTTACTTTTTTTGTATTCGTAAAAAAAGTAACAACGCTTGTCATGCGGAAATGACAATCAAAAGCGATTGCGCTGTAAAAACCCGCCGCGGGAGCGAGAAAATTACTTTTTATTTTCTTTTTCGGAGTCCTCTTTGATGCGCTGAAAGTCCTTATCCAAAGAGAAATCCCGCTTCTTTTCGTAGTGGCCCCCGAGGGCTTCGATGGCGCAGAGAAGTTCGCGGTAGGCGACAAAGCCGGTCTCCTCCCGGTCGATGAGTTCGAGAAGGGTCTCGAGCGCTCTCTCATCCCCATAGCGGGCGACATAGCCCGCGACGACGTCCGTTCTCTCCCCCGCGCTCCTCAGAGCGTCCATCAAAATGTCGAAAATGCGGTCATCTTTGACCTCTCCCGAGGAGAGGAGCTCCAAAAGATACTCCCCGCCCCTCTTCTCGCGGTAGCAGGCGATGGCTTTTTCCAGAAAGGGCTCCAGGGAGAGGGAGCGAAGCTTGTCCGCCGCCGCGTCCTTGACGGAAGGCGGAAATTCCCCCGTGAGAACAGAAAAGCACAGCTCGCCCGCCTTCAGGCTCTCCCCTGCCGCGTTCAAAACGGCAAGAGACAGCTCCTCGCTGTCCCCGTCCACGAGGGCGGAGAGTTCGTCGGGACACTCCCTCTTCTCGAGTTCGCGGACGAGGAAGTCGGAGACGGAAATCCCCTCCCTTACACAGGCGGAAAGATAGCTCGCGAGCTCTTCGTCGCTCATCTTTTCAAAGAAAGCGCGGGGCGTTGCGCCCGCCGCCTTGATCAAAGTATCCCCGAATCTTTGATAGAGCTTGGGGATCAGCTTTTCCCACTGCTCCTCGGTGTACTTTCCCGCATTCTCCCTCATGTACTGAGAGAGTTTGCTTTCGAACAGCGTTTCAAAATCAATGAGTTTCATATTTCCTCACAGGATACAGTCGAGGATCTCCTTGACGATCCCGACGTTTGCTTCAAATTCCTCCGCGACCTCTTCGATGGGTCTTCTGAAGTCCTGCAGACGGGCTTCGCGGCAGATCGCGACGCAGAGCGCATTCTTCTCTTCGAAGAGATAGGACTTCCCCGAGCGGGCGACGGCTTCGTAGACCTCTTCGCCGGCGTTCAGAAGTTTTTCCTCGAGGTCCTCGTTCATAAGATAAAATTTGGTATAGACCTCGGCAAAGGCTTCGAGAAACTGCTCCTTCCCCTCGCCGCCGTTGAGTTCCAGCTCATGGGTGAAAAATTCCCGATAGATACTGAAGAGGACGACGCCGAAGGAATTTTCCTCGTTGCGGGCGACCAAACCATTGAGAATGTACATCTTGACGTTCATGCCGACGGCGTAGTTGAGCAGCGTCTCCCGCACGATCTTGTCCGCATGGCTCTTGACGAGGGCGAGCATCGCTTCTCCATAGAGTTCCTCGTCGCGCGTCTCGAGACGGTCGAAGGCGAGACGGAAGAAAGTCTCCGCCGAGGAGAGCTCCCCGAGCCGTCTTGCGTCCTCTTCATCCGCGTCGAGAATGCGGCGGAAGAAGGCGTGCACGAACTCCCGCTCCTCCTTCGGCAAGTCATAGGAGTAGTCGAGCGGGATCTCTGCCGCGGGGTCCTCCCGTTTCAGGCGCAGCCGCTCCAAATAGTACTTCGCGATCTCCTTTTTGGGATAGATCAGCGTCATCGTCTCGAGGGAACTTATCGCCTCCTCGAGCCTTCCCGTCCGATAACTTGCCACCGCATGATAATAGAGAATGCGGTCGCCGTAGGGAATTTGATCTTTGAGACGGGTATAGAGACGGTAACTTTCCTCGTCGCGCCCCGTCACATGCTGGGCGGCGGCGATGTAATAGAGTTCCTCGGGGGAATTTGTCTCGATCTCATACATCATCTGTGCGATCTTCTGTCCTTCCTCGCCGTCCCCGATCATCTCGAGAAAGGTACACAGGCTCTTGAGGACCTGGACGTTGTGGGGAAAGCGGGAGACGAGAATTTCGCACTGCTGCGCCGCTTTGTCCTTGTCGTTTTCAAAGAGCAGGCAGCACGCACTGAGTCCCAGCGCGGCGGAATAGGACTCGGAATTTGCGTCCACATGCGAGAGCACTTCCCGCGCCCCCTCGAAGTCCGCCTTCCGCACTTTTTCGATCGCCTCGCGGTAGAGTTCCGTCCCGTTGTCGTCCGCCGAATACACGAGCCTGAGCCCCGGGGGTTCGGAGATACGAAAATCGACGGAGTCGTCCTCGAAGAGGCTCTGGACGAACGCGCCCGACTTCATGTCCTCTCCCATGCCCAAAATGGCGTTTGCAAGTCCCGCATAGCCCTCCTCGAAGTCCGCCTCGTTGCAGGTGTCGAGGAAGTGGAGCCAGGCGTCCGCCGAGAGTTGATAGAGTCCCAACGATTCATAGACGTCGGCATACAGCGCGTTGGAATCCGCACTCGGACCGTAGCGCTCTTCCCGCTCGTTGAGGACCTTGAGGGTCCCGAGAAAGTCCCCTTTGTCGAAGCGGTCCTCCGCGCGCTCCATATAAAATTCTTCGCTGAAATCCAATCGTCTTATCTTTTCATCCATTTTGTTTGAATAACTCCATGATCTGCTCTTGAGAGAAAGAATAGTTTCTCCCGCACTCGGGACAGCACACTTCGAGCGCTCCCCGCTCCCGCTGAAGAGCGAGCGCGTCCTCTTTTCCCAGAGAGATGACCGCAAGCGCAGCCTTTCTCCTGCTGCAGCGGCAGTGGAACCTGATCTCCCGCTCGAAGAGAATTTCTCCGCCGAAGAGTTCCCTTAGGGGGTCCTTTTCTTCGAAGAGCGCGCAAAGTTCCTCTTTGGAGGGAAGTTTTTCGGCAATTTTTCGAAAGACCTCCTCCTTCGCGCCCGGGAGCGCCTCGAGAAAGATCCCCCCCGCACAGAGAAAAGCCCCCCTTTGAAAGCGCTCGCCCAGCACGGCGCGGGCAAGCCGCTGTTCGCTCGCCTCAAAAAACTCGCAAAAGGCGGAACTGATCTCTCCGTCCGAAAGTTTCACCGCGCCCGTCTCGGGGAGACCGCAGTCGAACCGCGTGAGGGCAAAGACAGCGTCCTTGACCCTACCCTCTCTCTCGCATCTTCCGACAAGATTTCCCTTCCCGTCCGCCGTCGCCGAAAGAATGGTCTCTCCCCGCACGGAGAGGCTGACAAAGCTCTTCTCATCCTTGAGAAAGGAGGAGAAATAGGCACAGACCGTCATGACCTCGGCAAGAAGGGAAGCGGAATGTTCCGTTAAATTCTGTCTCTTTCTCGCCGTCTCGGCGGGAGCGTCCGTCCGAAGGAGGGTCGCCGCGATCGTCCCGTCCCCGAGCAGAGAGCGGGAGAGCTTTCCTATCCTCTGCATACAAACACGAGCCTGTCGCTCCCCTCCTTTTTTTCGCCGAGGTGTCCCTCGACGGACAGAATTTCAAATCCCGCAGCTTTCAAGGCGGCGGACACATTTTCCTCTTCGTGAATATACTGGAGATGTCTCTCGTCGAAGCGGTCGTACCTGCCGTCCCTTCCCCGCACAAAGAGGGTGACAGAGAGCTCCACGGATTCCCCCTTTTTCTCGGGAATACAGAGGTAGGTCACCTCCTCCCGATCGTCCGCGGAGACAGTATTTGCAACTTTCTCCCGCAATTTGTAAGGGGAACTTATGTCAAAACAGAAAATCCCTCCCTTTCCGAGACAGGAACGGATGTTCCGGAATGCCCCATGAAGGGCTGCGGGGGGAAGATAGTTGATGCAGTCGTTGGGAGAGAGGATAAAGTCGTACTTTTCGGGAGTCTTGAGGTGCGCGGCGTCCGCTTGAAAGAAGGAGATCCTGAGTTTCTCCCTGTCGCAAAGATAGCGTGCGCGGGTGAGCATGGGAAGGGAGATGTCCGCCCCGCTCATCAAATAGCCGCGCCGGGAAAGCTCCCTGCAGAATTTTCCGCTCCCGCAGCCGAGCTCGAGCCCCCTCTTCCCCGCGCCGAGGCTCTCAAGCTTCAAGAGAAGATATTCCGTCCATTCCCCGTAGCCGCAGTCGTCGTTTAAGAGTTCAAACCAATCGGCGAGGTGCTCGTAGGCGTTCATCGTTTGAGCATCTTGGGGCGCTTGGTCTGCTTTTTGCCCGTCTGAGGCAGCGCCTGCTCCCGCTCCTCCCACTTGCGGTTGAACTCCGCATAGCGGGACTCGGAGAGGTGCTCGCCCGCATAGCGGTCGGCTTCGGCGAGAAGGGAGACGCGGCTCTCGGCGATCTTCAGAATGTCCGCGCGGGAGTAAGCTTCGGGAATTTCATAGGGCTCCTTGCCCTCTTCGATGGGTTCGATGGGACGGGAGATGAGGACGCTCCTCTCATACGCCGTCGCAACGCGTATGAGCTCCTCTTTGGTGAGCGCACGCTCCTTGGGCTGCGCGTTTTTGGGAACTTTCTGCTCCTGCCGCTCGGGAATGAGGTACTTATCGAAGACCCATTGGCTGTAGCTCATCCAGAGAAGGACGCAGAAGGAGAACCCGATCAAGCTGAAAAAGACGATCGCGATCACAAAGAAGAATCCCTTTCCGAGAAGGAGCAGCAAAACGGGCGCGCCGGCGAGGGCTGCAAAGAACACCGTCTGCGGGAAGGTCCCCACCGTGAGGACGACCGCATTTTTAAAGAGTTTCCAAAGGCCCAATTTATAGCCGACGCCGAGGGAGATCATCCACAGCGCCACCATGAGGACGATCGAGAGCAGCAGATAAATGAAGACTTTCACGAGGATAGCGACCCATTGGGCGGTCCCCATCGTGACCTGCCAGTCGAGGACGGTGTGCGTCGTCCTGACGAAAAAGAGAAGGAAGGTAAAGAGCAGCACGCCCGAAAGAACGGGGAAAAAGTTCTGAGAAATTCCCCGCTTGAGATCGGAAAAGTGGTAGACTCCCTCCGTCTTGATGAGATTGCAGCAGAGGTATGCGGCGCCCGACAGCCCGACCGCAAAGATGGCGGCGGCGGGAATGATCATGCCGAAGAAGAAGAGATCGCTGCGGAAGATATTGTATTCGAGGAGCCCGGGGATCTGCGGCAGAACGGGATAGCCCACGCCGAGCCCCGCGCCGTAGGGTCCCGTCAGTTCGCTTGCATCGATCGCAAGGTAGCGATACATCAGAAGCAGAATGAGCGGAAGCGCACTCAAAAGCAGAATGGAGTTGACGAGCATAAGCCTTCCGAAGCGCCCCTTTAAAATCGCGCCGAAGAGGGAAAACCTCCCCACCGCGTGCGCCTTGGAGAGCGGCTCTCCCTCCCGCTGTGTGTCTTTCAGCGTTTCGCTCAATTTGCCTTCTTGTCTCTTCATTTTCATCTCCTGTCCGTTGCGTACTACCCATTATAATACTTTTCCGAAAAAATATCAATGATTTGCGCTCCGATTTTTGGGATCGGAATAAAATTTTGAGAGGTTCTCCTTGAAAAAAACAAGTGTTGCCGTCGTCGGCGCGACCGGGATCGTCGGTCAAAGGCTCGTAAGCCTTCTTTTCTCCCATCCTTTCTTCGAACTCACCGCCCTCTGCGCGGGACCTTCGTCCTGCGGCAAAGAATACGGCGAGGCGATCGGCTCCAAAAACTGTTTGGGACTTCTTCCCGAAGAACTCTCATCCATGAGAGTGCTTCCGCCCGACCCGAAGCTGCTTTCCGAAATGTGCGAACTCGTCTTCTGCGCCGTCAAACTTCCCTTTGAACAGGTCCGCGCCCTCGAGGAAGCGTTCGCAAAAAGGGAGCTTGCCGTCTTCTCTTTAAACAGCGCAAACAGGCTCCTTGAAGATGTTCCCATGGTGATCCCCGAAATCAATCCCGAGCATCTGTCCGTCATTCCCGCGCAGAGAAAGCGGCTGAAAACTTCAAGGGGCTTCATCGTGACGAAGTGCAACTGCGCCACCTCTGCCTATGTCCCCCTTCTGACCCCTCTTCTTCCCCTCGGGCTCGAGGAGCTCTCCGTCACCACCCTGCAAGCCGCCTCGGGCGCGGGAAAAAAGCTCTCCGATTTTCCCAATCTCAAGGGGAATATTCTTCCCCACATCGAGGGAGAGGAGAAAAAGTGCGAAGCAGAGCCGCTCAAGCTGTGGGGAGAGGCGCGGGAAGGAAAAATCTTTCCCATTCGGAAGTCCGATCTTCCGATCCGTGCACAGTGCTTCCGCGTTCCCGTCGAGGACGGGCACTTCGCCTGCGTCTTTGCAAAGTTCAAAAAAAATCCCGAAAAAGAGGAAATTTTCGCCCGCTGGGAGAATTTCAACGAGAGCGCAAGGCTCCCCCTTCCCTCTGCGCCCGAAAAATTTCTGCGCTATTTTACGGAAGAGAGCCGTCCGCAGCCCCTCTTTGACCTGTACGCCGACCGCGGCATGTCGATCGAGGCGGGAAGAGTGGAAAGCTCGGGAAAGGGAGTCAAATTCGTGGGTCTTGTTCACAATACCCTGCGCGGAGCGGCGGGCGGCGCGGTGCTCCTTGCAGAACTTTTGAAAGCGCAAGGATATCTCATTTAGGAGGAAAATATGCTTGGATTTTTGAGAGGAACGGCGACTGCGCTCGTCACCCCGTTTACAAAGGAGGGCGTCTCCTACTATTCCCTCGAGAGAATGATCGACGCGCAGATAAGCGCGGGCGTCGACGCAATCGTCGTCCTGGGATCGACGGGAGAGCCCGAATCTCTCACGAGAGAGGAGCGGGATACGATCGTCCGCTGTGCGGTCTCCCGTGCGGCGGGAAGAATCAAGGTCATCGTCGGAACGGGACACAGCAATCCCGAGACTGCCGTCGAGTACTCCCTCTCCGCACAGAATTTCGGCGCGGACGGACTTCTCGTCGTCACCCCCTACTATAATAAATGCAACCAGAGCGGACTTTTTGACTACTTTAAGCGCATCTCTTCCGCCGTAGACCTTCCGGTCATCTGCTACAATGTCCCCTCCCGCACGGGAGTCAATCTTCTGCCCGAGACGATGAAAAAGATCGCCACCCTTCCCAACATCGCGGGGATCAAGGAGGCGAGCGGAAACATGGCGCAGATCATGGAGACGGCGCACCTCATCCGCCGAAAGTGCGAGCTGTATGCGGGGGACGACCTTCTCTCCATTCCCATTCTGGCGGCGGGCGGGACGGCTGTCATCTCGGTGGTCTCTAACCTCGCGCCCAAACAGACGGTCGCAATGGTCCGCGCCGCGCTCTGCGGAAATCTGACCCGCGCAAACAGACAGTTCGACAAGCTCTTCCCCCTCATGAAGGCGTGCTTTTCGGACAGCAACCCCATTCCCGTCAAGGAGGGCTTGAATCTTCTCGGCTTCGAGGCGGGTCTCCCCCGTCCGCCCCTTCCCCCGCTTTCTCCCGCAGGCAGAAGAAAGCTCCTTCGCGCCCTCGCGATCTCGGAGGAATTGCTATGAAACTCATTCTCTGCGGCTGCGCGGGAAGGATGGGCGCGGAAGTCATCGACGCCGCCGAACAATTTCCCGCCGAAATTGTCTGCGGCGTCGATCTAAGTCCCAAAGAGCTCCCCTTTCCCGTCTATGAGAACGTCAATTCGATCACGGAAGAAGCGGACGTCTTTCTCGACTTTTCCTCCCCACAGGGACTCGAGGAGAGAATCCGTTTTTGTGTCAAAAGAGAGCTCCCCCTCCTCTTTGCCGCCACGGGGACAAACGAAAAAGAGGAAGAACTTTTGAAAGAGGCTGCCGAAAAGATTCCCGTGATGATCGCCCCAAACCTCTCGCCTGCGGTCTGCCTTTTGAATGCCCTCGCAAAGCGCGCGGCGGAGGCGCTCCCCGAAAAGGACGTTGCGATCATAGAAGCGCACGGAAAGAAAAAGCGCGACTCCCCCTCGGGAACCGCGCGAATGCTGAAAGAGACGATCGAAGAAGTGAGAAAAAGCGGCGTCCCCGTCGAATCCCTCCGAATGGGGAACTTAGCGGGAGAACACAGCGTGATCTTTGCGGACGAAAACGAGGTCCTCACCCTCTCCCACTCCGCAAGAAATAAGAAGGTCTTCGCCCTCGGCGCCCTCCGCGCCGCCCGATGGCTGATTGACCAGCCCGCCGGCATTTACAGTGCAAAAGACGCATTTTTTTGAATAAAACCACATATTATGTCTGACATAGTACTATGCAAAATGAGAAAAAACGCGAAATCACTTGTTCTAAATAAACTGCGCGGAGCAGAATCGCCATTCTGCGGTAGCGCCCCCTGTTTGCGCCCTACAGGACGCACATTGTCGTTTGAAACGAACGAGAGGACAAGTTTTGGGAACTCGAGAGTTCATTTCCTCGAACGTAAATATTTCCGAAGGAAAGATTTCGTTCGAAACCTTTTATGCGACTACGGCTATCATAATTAAAGGTTCGTCATAAATATTTTTGACGGTATGCTGACTTCCCTTGGGGCAGTAGTGGCAGCAGCCGGGCCCCACTTCTTCCTCTCTTCCGTCGAGCATAAAATTCGCTCTTCCCGAGAGCACATAGAGTGCCTCGCAGTTATTTTCGTGGCGGTGGAGCCCGATGGAGCAGCCCTTTTCGAGGGTGAGGCGCATGAGCTTGACATCTCCGTCCGAAAAGCGGCGCGCCTTCACGACGCCCTCCCCGCCGCGCATGTTGGGAATGAGTTCTTCTTCGAGTGCGTTAAAATCAATCATTTTGATCTCCTTTTTCTTCCCGAAGCACGAGTCCCTGTTCTCCTCTGTCGAGCAGAATGGTCGTCCCCGCTTCGGGATCGTTTTTCAGAATATATTTCGCGATGGGCGTCTCCGCATGGGTCTGTAAAAACCGCTTTAAGGGACGTGCGCCGAACACGCTGTCGTAGCCGAAGTCCGCGATGTACTCGGCTGCCGCGTTCGTCACTTCGAGCTTTAAATTGTTTGCCGCAAGCCGCTCTTCGAGCTTTTTGAGCAAAATTCGGACAACTCCGCCGATCTCCTCCCGCGTGAGGGGTTTGAACATGATGATCTCGTCGAGACGGTTCAAAAACTCGGGGCGGAATGACTTTTTGAGAAGTTCGTTCACTTCCTCCCGTGCCTCTTCGGAAATTTCTCCGTCCCTGATGCCCTCCATGATCTCCGCAGAGCCCAAATTCGAGGTCAGAATGATGACGGTGTTCTTGAAATCGACTGTTCTTCCCTGCGAATCGGTGATCCTGCCGTCGTCCAAAATCTGAAGGAGAATGTTGAAGACGTCGGGGTGCGCCTTTTCGATCTCGTCGAAGAGCACGATGGAATAGGGACGGCGGCGAATTGCCTCGGTGAGGGTGCCGCCCTCCTCATAGCCGACGTATCCCGGAGGAGCGCCGACGAGCCGCGAGACGGAGAATTTCTCCATATACTCGCTCATGTCGATGCGCACGAGGTTCTTTTCGTCGTCGAAGAGGCTCTCTGCAAGCGCCTTGGAAAGCTCCGTCTTGCCGACGCCCGTGGGCCCGAGAAATAAGAAGGAGCCGATCGGACGGTTGGGGTCGGAAATGCCCGCGCGGGCGCGCATGATGGCTTCGGAGACCTTGGAAACTGCCTCTTCCTGCCCGACGACCCTGAGGTGGAGCTCCTCGGGAAGGCGCAGAAGTTTCTCCTTCTCCCCCTCCTTGAGCCGCGTCACGGGAATGCCCGTCCAGCGGGAGATGATCTCATGGATCTGCTCTTCGGTGACTTCATCCTCGAGAAGGGAGGCTCCCTCCTTCTTCTCCGTAAGCTGCTTTTCGAGGGCGGGAATTTCGCCGTACTCGAGGCGGCTCGCCGTCTCGTAGTCGCCGTGCGCCTTTGCGCTCTCGAGCTCTCCGCGGAGGGTGTCGAGCTTCGCCTTGCGCTCCTTCTCGGCGCGGATGACCCCTTTCTCCTCCTCCAATTTTGCGCTCATCTGCGCGAAGTTCTCCTTGAGCTCGAAGAGCTCCTTCTTCAAGCTCTCGAGCCGCTCTTTGGAGAGGTTGTCCTTCTCCTTGGAGAGGGCATTCTCCTCGACCTCGAGCTGCACGATCCTGCGGTGCAGGGCGTCCATCTCGGCGGGCATGGAGTCGATCTCCGTGCGGATCATGGCAGCCGCCTCGTCGACAAGGTCGATCGCCTTGTCCGGCAAGAAGCGGTCGGTGATATAGCGATTCGAAAGGGTCGCCGCGGCGATGAGCGCGTTGTCGTGAATGCGCACGCCGTGGAAAATTTCAAACCGCTCCTTGAGCCCCCTCAGAATGGAAATTGTGTCCTCGACAGAGGGCTCTCCGACCATGACGGGCTGGAATCTCCGCTCGAGGGCGGCGTCTTTTTCGATATATTTGCGGTATTCATCGAGGGTCGTCGCGCCGATACAGTGCAATTCCCCGCGCGCGAGAAGGGGCTTTAAGAGATTCCCCGCGTCCATCGCGCCCTCGCTCTTGCCCGCGCCGACGACGGTATGGAGTTCATCGATGAAGAGCAGAATGTTCCCTTCCGACTTTGTAACTTCCTGTAGGACGGCCTTAAGTCGCTCCTCGAACTCGCCGCGGTACTTTGCGCCCGCAATGAGCGCGCCCATGTCGAGGGAGAAGAGGGTCTTGTTTTTGAGTCCCTCGGGCACATCTCCCTTGACGATCCGCTGGGCGAGCCCCTCCGCGATCGCCGTCTTTCCGACGCCCGGCTCCCCAATGAGAACAGGGTTGTTCTTGGTCTTGCGCGAGAGAATGCGGATGACGTTCCGGATCTCCTCATCCCTGCCGATGACGGGCTCCAATTTGTGCTCCCGCGCCCGCTTCGTGAGGTCCGCGCCGTACTTTTCGAGCGCCTCGTAGGAATCCTCGGGATTGTCGCTCTTTACGTTCTGATTGCCGCGGACTTCCTTCATGCCGCGAAGGAACTTTTCCTTGGTCAAGCCGAACTTTTGAAAGAGCTCCTTTAAATTCCCCTCGGTGTTGTCGAAGAGACACAAAAAGAGGTGCTCGACGGAGACAAAGTCATCCTTCATGTTCTTCGAAAGCCGCTCTGCCTCGGTGAGGGCACGCTGAAGCGCCGCGGAGGGATAGGTCTGTCCCCCGCCCGAAACGCGCGGAATGCGCTCGATCTCCTCTTTGACCGCACGGCGGAGTCCCTCTGCGTCAACTCCCGCACGCGCTAAAATGCGGGCGTTCAGCCCGTCCTTTTCAAGAAGCGCATAGCAGAGGTGCAGACAATTGAGCTCCGCATTTCCATACTCGAGAGCAAGATTCTGCGCATTTTCCACAGCCGCCAACGATTTTTGCGTAAACCGATTCGCATCCATAGTGTTTTCCTCCTCTCCAAGGTGAAGAGTGTCGAATCCCACGCCGCTCCCGCGAGCCCTTTTCGGTGCTTTTCGCCTGCGTCGTCGTCGATTTACGTCCGGTAAACCTTCCTCCTCCTCGGCACAAATCCCTCGAAAATGGCACCGCGGGAAGTAGCTTAGCAGTTTTGGACGAGCGGATTTTTCGTTTGGGCAAGGAGACGACCGCAGGGAATACAGTGACGTATTTCCAAGGGAGTCGACGCAGCATAGGCGGAAATCAGCCGTCCAAAACCGACGCGGGATTCGACACTCTTCACCTTAATTATAAAGCAAAAGAGGAAAAATCAAACGGAATACTGAACTTTTTATTCGTTCCGCTCAACATGAGATGGAGAACACAGACAAGTATATATACCGAGCGTTGCGGGGTCCGGGACACATACGCAAGTGTCCCGGAATTTTTTTTGGTTACTTTTTTTGTATTCGTAAAAAAAGTAACAACGCCTGTCATGCGTCCATGACAAGGGTTAAGCGATTCCGCTTTTAAAAACCGCCCGTCCGGCAGAGAGGAAATGGTAAAGCGATTCCGCTTGTAAACAGAGCGTTTGAAACCTCTTAATATTTCCCCAAAATGGTAATTTTGATATCATACTCCCCATAGGAAAAGGAGAACTCGGCGAGGGTCACCTTGTCGCCCATGCGCTTCATGTGGATATTGACGGTGGAAATGTCCCCTTCGATCCCGAAGATGCGCTTTGCGATGTTCTTACTGAAGGATGCCGTCAGCTCATCCTGCATGAAACTGATGATCGGCATATCGCGGAAATCCTTCAGGGAAAAGTCGAGCGCCTTTGCATAGCTGCCCGCAGTCGTTGAGGTCGAAGTGTTCTCCGTCTCCGTGTACGGGGTGTCCGAATCCAAACCGTTGAGCCGCTTTTCTTTCTGTTTACAGGTGTACTCCCCTTCCCCCTTGGTATAGGTCTCCTCGAGGGTATAGACGACAAGGTTGCCGCTCGTGATCGAGATCGTCTTTTGGACTTCGCCCGCGTCCGAAAGCTTTGCCATGCCCTTTGCAAAGTCATTCACCGCGGCGCCGTACATCATGTTGAGCATCATCTCAAGATCGGGACCTAAACACAGGTTGTCGTCCGCGGAAGTGTCCTCGCTCGGTTTTTGATCGTCGGGCTTTTGCTCTTGATCATCGGGTTTCGGTTGTTCCTGATCATCGGGCTTGGGCTGTTCCTGATCGTCGGGCTTAGGATCTTCCCGGTCGTTCGGCTTTTGCTCGTCGTCGGGATCTTCATCATCGGGATCAGGATTTTCCTCATCGGGCTTTGGATTTTCCTGCGGCTTTTGCTCGTCGTCGGGATTTTCATCACCCGGATCGGGATTTTCATCATCGGGCTTTGGATTTTCCTGCGGCTTCTGCTCGTCGTTGGGCTTCTCTTGTTCGACGCCGGGTTCTGGGTTGTCGGGCTGTTTGCCCTCTTCCTTTCCGCAGGCGGCAAAGCAGAACAGGCTGAAGATCATGAGAAGCGATAAGAAAAGATTTGCAAATTTTTTCATGTCCTTTCCCCCCCTTACATCATTCCTTTGCCGATTTGAATCGCGCCGTCGAGCCCCTCGATGAGCCTCTCCCAGCGGTCAATGTCATTCTGGCAGCGGTCGACTCTCAGAGAGTCGGTCAGCCAGAGGGCTTTTCGGTCTGCCTCGGTGAGCGAATCGAGCGCCTCTTTCGCCTCGCGAAGATTTTCAAAGTTTTCGGCGACCATGCCCTTCCCCGCCATCTTCTTGAAAGCCGAGTCAAAGGCGGAAATCTTTTGGAAAAGGTCTTCGGAGTAGTCTTGCGCTCTGTCTTCGGGGACGACGTGCGTGATGGGATGCACGACGGGGAGCTGCCCTTCGTTCAGGGTGATCTTTCCCCAACTGCTGCCGTTTTCGGTGTAGCACTCGGCGTTTCCCGTGTTGCCGTTGAAATCGACCAAGAAACCGCCTTTCTCCACGGTGACGACCACGCAGAACTTCTTGCCCGGAATCAAATTTACGGGGTTTTCGAGCTTGAAAGTGCAGACGGACTGATTGAGAGAGTGCGTCTCGAACTTCTCCTTGGTGTCGGGCTGCGATTTGGAAGTATCCGAATAGACCTCGACGGTCAAAGTTACGTCCTTTCCCTCCACGCCGACCATGACGGAGTCGAGGGTCTCGCTCGGTCCCCCCTTCGGGTCGAAGGTGTAGGCGATCTTCGTCTGCGGGCGGGCAGTCGTGCTTCTCCAATACCAGCGGGAGGTCTCGTTGCCCGCATAGTTGTAGAGGAGCTTATCGTCCTCTCTTTGGGCGAAGTCAAAGGCGGTGACGTTTTGGATTTCCGACTCATAGGAGAGCCAGAGGTAGCCCGCATTGTTCCGCTCGACCCCCCAGCTGTTTTTGACGAGCCAAGCGCCGTCCCCGTTCACGAGCACATTTCCGTTCACATCTTTGAAATTTTCTTTCGCGATCCCGTCGTTCCAGCCGACGATCTCGCTGACGTGCCCGACGGGTCCCCTTGCGACGTGATAGTCGGTATAGCCCTCCTGATACTCGAAGGCGACGCCGCCGTATTGGGCGACGAGGGATTTGATTTCCGCGACATCGTTGTTGCATTTTACAGCGTTTTCGAGGACAAAGTCGGAATATTGCCGCTGCGGGGTCTTTTGGACGCTGCCCGAGGGCATGACTCCCTGCCAATGGGTGCCGAGGCGGGAGATGAAGTCGACATATCCGCCCTTATCCCAGGAAGTTTTCGAGGGAGACGAGTCGTTGCCGTCTGCAAGAGAGAGCGGGTCGAGGAATTTTCCGCACGCAGCCTTCGCAGCTTCCTCCTCGTCGAGGTCAAGAGCGTCCTTCGTGCCGATGCCCTCGCGAAGAAGGGAGGTCTCGATCGCGGCGAGCGCCGCATACGACCAGCAGAGGGAAGTCGGCGATTGGTTCTTGACCGAGGTGACGATGCCGTACTTTCCGCTGTCGTACTCCGACCACTTCGCGATCTCCTCGGCGGGGACTTTGCGGAGCTTTTCCAAAGTATCGGTCTCTTGATAAGAAAAATTCTCCGCGGACGTCCCGATTTTGACGGGCGCAGACAGAAACAAAAATCCCGCGGAGAGTAGACAGGACAAAACCATCATTCCCCTTTTCATGACAGACCTCCTCACGCACACCGTGCGTTTTTCTGTATTATACTACATAGATTCCGATTTGTCAAGCCTCATATAACATTCTTCGCTCGGAATGACAGAAAGTGCGCCGTCCGATAAGCGGACGGCGCATTGCCCTTTGTTCTAAAATTACTGCGCGAGGCAAGGTTCCCTTGCCGGAGAGAAACGACTTTGACGACGGGGCTTTGAGAACTCGAGAGCTCATTTCCTCGACGAGAAAGATCGCGTAGCGAGCTTTTCGACGAAACCTAATTTATTTTTGAAAATACTTCTCAATTTCAGCGTGGCGGAGGGAATCCATCTCGTCGATGAGTTCCTTGACGCTCTTCTTCTTTTGGAAGAGTTCGGAAAAGGCAGAGGCCATGTCGTCCGCGCTGTAGCCGACGACGCGGGTTGCAGCCGTGGAGACGCGCTCCTTTTTCGCGATGGACGCCCGCGCGTCCTTTACCATTTGGGACTCGATATTCGTCGTCATTCCCTTGAAACAGCTCAAAGTTGCGATCCCCTCGAAGCACTCGTTGTAGACCTTCGGGTCGGCGCAGAACGCGAGAAAATCGAGGGCATCCTCACATTTTGCGCTGTTTTTGTTCACCATCATCATGTTGAGGTTGCCCCCTTCGAAGGTGCCCCCCTCCACCGTGTTCACGAAGATCGGCATGACGCCGAAGTCCTCGACGCCGTACTTTCCCGCCTTGAAATCGGTATAGAACCAGGTATCCCAGATGAAGGTCATTGCCGCCTCGCCGCTGCTCATTTTTCCGCCGATCTCATCCCAGCCGACGTCGAGAAAATCCTCCCCGAACCAGCCCTTTTCGGCAGATTCCTTGACCCATGTCACCATTTTTTCAAATTCGGGAATGTCCTTGTAGTCGATTTCCCCCGCGTTGAGCTTCTCGAGCGTCTCGGGATGATCGGCAAAGACGGGGTCGAGCCCGAACTGATACATCCAGGAACATCCCTTTGCGGGCCAGCAGATGGGCGTATAGCCGAGCTCCTTCAAACTCTCGCAGAGGGTGTCGAACTCCGCCTGCGTCGCCGCGGGCTTGAAGCCGAGGCTCTCGAGCAGCGTCTTGTTGTAATAACAGCCCGAGACGGAGCTCTCCCAGAAGGGAAGACCGAGCAGATTTCCCGACCCATCCGTGCAATATGCCCTCGCACTGTCCGTGAGGTCGTCCGCCCAGCTCTCGCCGTTCAGAAAACGGAAGTTCTCTTGAATGTCGAACCGATTGAGGTCCGCGTTGTGGAAATGCAGGAAGATGTCGGGCACATAGCCCTTCGAAAAGTAGTCGGTCGCGATCGTCTCGAAGAGGGAGTCCTCCACCTTGACGAGGTCGAGGGTGTTCCCCGTCTCCTCCTCGTAGAGGTCGAAGAGCTTGACCATGTAGCTCTTCTCCATGTCGCTCTTCTTGCCGAGGACAGAGAGCGTCTTATTCTTGTCAAAGGGGCTCTCCCCTCCCCCGCAGGAGGTGAGCAAAATCGCGGCAAGAAAGATACTCATCACGATACAGGTAAGCTTTTTCATTGCTTTCTCTCCGTTTTTCCGTTCAAGAGGCGGGCGACGGTCTCCCGAACTGCCGCCATGTCGATGGGTTTTGCGAGGTGTCCGTCCATTCCCGAATCGAGGGCATTCTTGACGTCCTCCGCGAAGGTATTCGCCGTCATTGCGACGATGGGAATGCTCTTCGCTCTCGGATGGGCGGAGGCGCGGATCGCCCGCGTCGCCTCGTAGCCGTTCATCTCGGGCATCTGAACGTCCATGAGGATCATGTCGTAGCGGTCGGGGTCCGCCTTTTCGAACATCTCCACCGCCTCTTTACCGTTGACGGCGACCTCGCACTCCGCGCCGTCCATGTGCAGCATCTCCGTGAGAATTTCGGCGTTGAGTTCGTTGTCCTCGGCGACGAGGAAGAGCTTGTCTTTGAGAGAGCTGTCCGCTTCGGGCAGGGCAAGCTCCTTTTCGACCTCCTCGAAGAAGGGCTTGATCGTCGAAAAGAAGGTGGAGGTGAAGAAGGGCTTGGGCATGAAGGCGTTGATGCCCGCCTCGCGCGCCTCCGTCTCGATCTCGCTCCAATCGTAGGAGGTGAGGACGAGAATGGGGACATGTTCGCCGATTTTGCGGCGAATTTCCCGCGCCGTCTCCACGCCGTCCATTCCGGGCATCTTCCAGTCGAGGAGGATGACGTCAAAGTCCTCTCTGTTCTGATGTGCATGGAAGGCGGCCTCCACCGCCGCTTCGCCGCTGCCGACGCAAGAGACGTCCACGCCCGTATCCCGCATCATCTCGCGGACATTGAGGCAGATGTCCTCCTCGTCGTCGGCGACGAGCATATGCGTGATCTTGTGGCGATACCAGCTCTCCTCTTCCTCGGGTTCGGGGAGCGCGAAGGACATCTCCACCGTGAAGGTGCTCCCCTTTCCGGGGGCGCTCTCCACACCGATGATGCCGCCCATCAGATCGACTAAATTCTTGGTGATCGCCATGCCGAGCCCCGTGCCCTGGATCTTGTTGGTGACGGAGTTGATCTCGCGGCTGAAGGGCGCGAAGATGATCTTTTGGTATTCCTCGCTCATGCCGATGCCGTTGTCCTTGACGACAAAGCGCAGCTTGACGAAGTTGGGGGCGCTTTGGGGGATCTCCTCGACGGAGAACTCGATCTTTCCCTCATTCGGCGTGTATTTGACGGCGTTGGAGAGAAGATTGATGAGAATCTGGTTGAGGCGCAGCTTGTCGCCGAGCATCATTTCGGGCGGCGAACCGTGCACATGGATGGTGAAATCCTGCGTCTTCGCCTTCGCCTGCGGCATGATGATAAAGCTGAGCTCCTCTAAAAGTTCGGGAAGAGAGAAGCGGTCGACGTTTAAAGAGGTCTTTCCGCTCTCGATCTTGCTCATGTCGAGCACGTCGTTGATGAGGCTGAGAAGATGATGCCCGGACGCCATGATCTTTCTCGTGTATTCGCGGACCTTCTCCTCCTTGTCCGCGTCCTTTTCGAGCAGGACGGAGAATCCGACGATCGCGTTCATCGGGGTGCGAAT
Organism: uncultured Clostridia bacterium; assembly: GCA_947589565.1. GTDB lineage: Bacteria > Bacillota > Clostridia > Christensenellales > Borkfalkiaceae > Gallimonas. The sequence goes on from CANQBW010000001.1 coordinate 25,752, forward strand.
GTCGTGCGACATGTTCGAGAGGAAGTTGCTCTTCGCCTCGTTCGCGCTCTTGGCGGCGTCGAGGGCCTCCTTGAGCTGTTTGTTCATCTGCTGCTCGACGGTTCGATCCGACATGACGATGATGTATTTGTCCACGCCGCGAATGCACATGTGATAGATCGTGACCCTGTACCAGCGCCGCTCGCCCGTGCTCTGGTGCATGTATTCGCACTCCCAATACCGATTCCCGTTGAGGGGGATCGCGCCGAGTTCCTCCTTGGGAACGACGATGTTGTAGTTGACGGCGCACTTTGCAAGCTCGCGGATGCTGCTGCGGGCGAGCTCGTTCGGAATGCCGAGGAGCCGCTCCACATTGGGGCTGATGTAGTCGACCTTCTGATTGAGAGCGTCGAGCATGATGAAGATGTCGTCGACGGTGCCCGAGAGCACGTCGAACATGAGTTCACGGTACTGAAGCTCCGCCCTGTCCTTTTTGGAGCGCTTGTAGCTTTGAATGATGACGATGGTGACGACGGCGACGCCGATCAGAAGAAAGATCGTAATAAAGACGTACATCGTCGTCTTCTGGACGGTCAAAAATCCCGCGCTGACCGCGCTCTGCGGCACCGAGCTGATGAGAAAGTAGTCCTGATAGCCGACGGGAAGATATAAAATACAGTGGGTGACCTTGTCGACGCCGATCTTGCACTGCAAAAGTCCCGAACGGTTGTTCTGAAGGTCCTCTATGAGATCGTTGAGGTCGGAATCCCTGTAATCGGTCGCCGCATTCCGAAGATAGGTCAGATAGTTTGCAAAGGCGCTTCCCCCCTCCCGCGTGGAGAAGAGGACGGTGCCGTCGCTGTGGATGACGAAGCATTTCGCCTCTCCCGAATAGGCGTCGGCGTTCAGCGTTTTCGCAAGGTCGGCGTTCGTGTAGCTGATGGCGATCCCGTCATAGGAAAAGCCCGAGAAGGTCCTGTTTTCCACGGGAGCCGCAAAGACGGTGATCTCCTGCCCCGTCTCGAGGGTCTCGCCCGCCATGACCTTTTCGCCCTGGAGGAGGCTGTCCCATCTCCCGTCGAGCAGAAACTCTCTCGGCTCCCCCGCTACGGTGATGGCACTCTTGTCTTTTGAGAGAAAGTAAAACTCCGAAAAGCCCCAGTCCTGCTTCTTTTCGGCAACGAAGGAATTGACGGTATCTTCGTTGTCCCCTTCGAGGGAGAGGAAGTCCGACCAGTCGTCGAGAATGTTCCAATTGCGCTCGATGTAGTTTGCGAAACTGCGGTTGACTTGTCCGTAGATTTCCCTGAGGTGGTTGGTGCTGTCCTCATAGATCCGCTGAGAAATGAAGTTGTAGTAAAAAATGCCGATCACAAACGCCGCGACGAACAGGGCGCAGAGTAGAAAAATCGGCAAAATTTTCACAAAATACTTTTTCACGGAAGTTTCTCCCAAAAAAGGTGAAGGAAGTCGAACCCACGCCGCTCCCGCAGGCTCTTTTCGGGTCTTTTCGCCTTAAAACACCATTCAAAATCATTTTAACACAGCGGAAAAGAAAAATCAAGTGAATTAAACACCTGAAAAGCAAAAAACATGAATGCGCCGTCCGCTTATCGGACGGCGCAATGCCCTTTGTTCTAAAAATACTTGCGCGAGGCAAGGTTCCCTTGCCGGAGCGGCACCCCATTTGCCGAACCCCTTCGGCTTATTGTCGTGAAAGCGACCGTGAGAGTTATTTAATCAAGGCAGAAAAGCCTATTTCCTCGAACGTAAATATTCCCGAAGGGAAGATTTCGTTCGAAACCTTCTCAGTCTCTTCTCTCCCACTCGCTGTCGGCGTAGAGGTAGCTGTCGGTGAGGAAGTCTGCGGCGCGGGAGGAATCGGAGACGTCGATGTTTGTCGCCGAGGAATGCCTGTTTGCGGTCACGCTCCAGCGCTTGTTCTGGAAGACGGCGTACTCGAGTCCGCTTCCCAAAAACGCCTTTTTCCCGATAAAACTTAAGGTAGCGGGAAAGCTGACGTTTTTGAGGGCGGTACAGTCGAGGAATGCCTGCTCGCGGATGACGGCGACGCTTGCGCCGAAGGACACTTTTTCGAGCTTTTTACAGCGGGAGAAGGCAAACATGCCGATCTCGCGGAGGCTGTTCCCGATCCCAACGTAGAGCAGCTCCTCGCAGTCGTGGAAGGCGCTCTTGCCGAGCTCGGTCAAACTGTCGGGGAGAGTGACCTCGGTGAGTCCGTTGCAGCCGCCGAATGCGGAATCTCCGATATAGGCGACGCTCTCGGGAAAGATGACCTTGGTGAGCGACATGCACACGAGCATGGCGCCGCCTGCGATCAGCTCCGTCCCCGGTCTGATCTCCAGCTCCCCTTCGAAGGTGGGCCTTACCTTGAGAAGATATTTCCCGTTGTAGAGGACGTTTGCGTCCCAATTGTCCTGATTGTCGTAGTAGGCGGTGTTGTGAAAGGCGTTTTCGCCGATCTGAGTGAGAGTTTCGGGCAGGACGACCTGAGAAATTTTCGTACAGCCCTCAAACGCCTGCCTTCCGATCTCTTTGAGTTCGGGAGGAAGGGCGATCTCTTCGATGGCGCAGCCGAGGAAGGCGTAGTCGCCGATGCGGGTCACAGTCTCGGGGATCGCCGCCCTTTGCAGGCTCTTGCAGCCGTTAAAGACGGAATTTTCGATGGCGGAGAGAGAGGAAATGCAGACCTCTTGAATCTTTTCGCAGCCCGAGAAGGCGGACGCGCCGAGGGAAGTAAGTTTTTCCGTCGTTCGAAGGTCTTCGAGAAGGACGCAATTTTCAAAGGCGGACGCGCCGATGGAATGAAGGTTCTCCCCCACCTTCAAGGCGGGAAGACTGTGGCAGTTGTAAAATGCTTTCTCTCCCACGGAGAGAATGTCCGACTGCAGGACGACTTCCCCGAGGTTGACGCACTCCGAGAATGCGCCGTCCGAAAATGCGCTCATGTTGAGCCCGAAGGTCGCCTTTTTGAGGCTGTCCCAGTGTTCGAACGCCCGCTCGCCCACCGTTGTGACAGGCTTTTCCTGATAATAGGAAGGAACAAAGAGCTCCTCGACGTTGCGGTCGAGCCCCCCCTTGACAATATACTCCTGCGTCTCGGGATCAATATCGAAGATGAGCCCCTCCGTCGCCTTGGTGACGATGCCGCATTCGCAGACTTCGCCGTGGTCGGCGATCGCAAAGACTTCCTTGCACTCGTCGCAGATCTTCCAGTGCGAAGTGAGGTCTCTCAGCCAGACGTCGGAGGAATGCACATGCTTCTCCGGCTCCTTCTGTCCGCAGACGCAGAAGCCGTCAAGGTAGGAATGCTCTCCCTGCGCATAGGTCTTTTTACAGACCTTGCAGAGCTTCCAATGGGATTCTTCGTCTGCCTCCCATCGGTTCGAAGTATGCTCCTCTTTGTCGAACTCTTCCGAACAGAGCACGCAGATCTTCCAGTGGCTCGTGTTGTCGATCAGATAATTTTCGGAATAGTGGGCGTGCAGAAAGGGCTCCTTCTTCCCCTCGTCGTCTTCCTCGGGTTTGCAGGCAACTGCTCCCGCGAGACATCCGATCAGAAGGACAAACAGAAGGCTTAAAAGGACTGTTTTTTTCATCGATCGCACCTCCTCATTTTTTTCGGCGGAATGCCGGGTCAGAATATTTTTTTGCTGTCGTTGTCGCTCTTGACGAGCTCGAAGAACTTCTCCTTTTGCATGACGCCGATGTCCCCCTCGCCGCGGCGGCGGACGGAGACGGCGTTCTCTTCCATCTCTTTATCCCCTATGATGAGCTTATAGGGCACCTTTTCATTCTCTGCGTCGAGAATTTTTCTGCCGATCTTCTCCTTGCGAAGGTCCGCCTCGGCGCGAAGGCCCATGGCGTTCATCTCGGAGACGAGCTGCTGCGCATACCCCGCCGCGCGGTCGGTGATGGGCAGCACCTTGACCTGCACGGGGGCGAGCCAGACGGGGAATTTCCCCGCAAAATGCTCGATGAGAATGCCGATGAACCGCTCGATGGAGCCGAACGCGACGCGGTGGATCATGATGGGACGGTGCTTCTGCCCGTCCTCGCCGACATATTCAAGGTCGAAGCGCTGGGGCATCTGGAAGTCGAGCTGAATGGTCCCGCACTGCCAGGTCCTGCCGATGGAATCGCGCAGATGGAAGTCGATCTTGGGTCCGTAGAAGGCGCCGTCTCCCTCGTTGATGATATAGGGAAGTTTCATCTCTTCGAGCGCTTCCTTGAGGGCGGAGGTCGCCGCCTCCCACTCCTCGTCGGTGCCCATGCTGTTTTCGGGCTTGGTGGAAAGTTCCACATGATATTGGAATCCGAAGAGAGAGTACACCTCGTCGATGAGGCGGACGACTCCCTTGATCTCGCTCGTGACCTGCTCGGGGAGCATGAAGATGTGCGCGTCGTCCTGTGTGAAGCAGCGAACGCGCATGAGTCCGTGCAATTGTCCGCTCTTTTCGTGGCGGTGGACGATGCCGAGCTCTCCCATGCGGATGGGAAGGTCCTTATAGCTCTTGGGCCAGAGCTTGTACACGAGCATACTGCCGGGACAGTTCATGGGCTTGACGGCGTAGTCCTCCCCGTCGATCTTGGTCGTGTACATGTTGTCCTTGTAGTGATCCCAATGCCCCGAATTTTCCCAGAGAATGCGGTTCATGATGATGGGCGTCTGCACTTCGACATAGCCCTCCCGTCTGTGGAGCTGCCGCCAGTACTCGGTGAGTTGGTTCTTGATGACCATGCCGTTCGGAAGGAAGAAGGGAAATCCCTTGCCCTCTCCGAGCAGGGCAAAAAGCTTGAGGTCCTTGCCGAGCTTTAAGTGATCCCGCTTCTTTGCCTCCTCGAGCATCGTAAAATAGGCGTCCATCTCCTCCTTCTTCTCAAAGGCGGTCGCATAGATGCGGGTGAGCATCTTCCGCTTTTCGTCGCCCCGCCAGTATGCGCCCGCGAGGGAGACGATCTTGAACGCCTTGATCTTTCCCGTCGAGGGAAGGTGCGGGCCTCTGCAAAGATCGGTAAAATTCCCCTGTTTATAGAAGGAGAGCACCGTGTCCTCGGGAAGGTCGCGGATGAGTTCCACCTTGTAGGTCTCGCCGTACTCCTTCATGAGGGCGATCGCCTCGTCGCGGGGAAGGGTAAAGCGCTGAATGGGCAAATTGCTCTTGATGATCCGCTTCATCTCCGTCTCGATCTTCTCGAAGTCCTCGGGAGTGATGGGCGTCTTGAAATCGACGTCGTAGTAGAATCCGTTTTCAATGACGGGACCGATCGCGAGTTTGCAGGTCGGGAAGATGCTCTTGATCGCCTGCGCGAGAATGTGTGCGCAGGTATGGCGGTAGACGTTGAGTCCCTCTCTGTCCTTGAGAGTGACGATCTCGAGATCGTCCCCCTCCGAGAGTTGATGAGAGAGGTCGACGAGGGTGCCGTTGACTTTCGCTGCGACTGCCGCGCGGGCAAGTCCCTCGGAGATCGCCTTCGCCGCCGTCATGCAGCTTGCGCCCTCTTCCACATTCAGCTCGTCCCCGTTTTTGAGTCGAATTTTCATAGTTTCTGTCTCCTTTTGCATTTCTTACAAAAATAAAAAATCCCCAAAAAATCCTTCCGAAGAAGGAGATTTTAAGGACGCAAATTTCTGCGCGGTTCCACCTTAATTGCCGAAGGATACCCTCGGCCGCTCGTTTGAAAGATTAAATTGAAACAAAAAGCGGTTTCGTCTTCCCCGCGATCATGCGGACCTTTCAGCCTGAGGGTCCGCTCTCTGAAAAGATCATCGGGGAGCTACTTGTCTTTTGGGTCATTATAGCCGATTCAAACCGGTTTGTCAAGCTATTTTAAAAAAATTATTGGGTCTCTTTTTATAAGCGGCGCATCTCATTACAGGAGGCAAGTCGCCTCTTTTTATAAGCAAGCAGGTCGAGGAGCGCGAGGAAAACTCGAGGGATTTCAGAAAATGCAAGTCGCCTCTTTCTATGAACGAGCAAGACAAGGAGAACGCGTAAGCGACGAAGGGAGCGTACAAAGACGTACGTGACCAAGGAGCGCGCAAGTTCGACACAGTATTGCGACGTTCAGAGGAAGAGGCCCGTCAAGAAAAGACGGCACGCTCGGCATAGTATTTTTGTAGGAAGTCCTCTAAGGGCTGTTCTACCTTGCCGAGGCAGTAGACAAAGCCCGCGTCGGAGAGCATGATCTCCGTCTCCGTGTCCTCCTCCCCCGTCAGTCTGCTCCTTCTCAAGGGCATGAAGTTCTCGCCGAAGACATACTTCCCCTTGACGTAAATTTTCCTCCGGCTCTCGCCGACGAGGAACTCGCAGAACCGCTTGAGGTCGGTTGTCGAAAAACTCTCGGGAATGTAGTTGATGATCTTCGCCCACTTCTCCCTCAGTCCCCCCAAGCGGAAGTGGTAGAATCCGTCGAGGGTGTACTCCTTCGCACCCTGTAGCCTTCGCTTGATGAACACCTTATCCGACTCGAAGTCGGCGGCGATCAATGCGGAGGAGAGGTGCTTTTTCTCCCTTCTCGGAAGACAGACAGAGAGTTTTTTCTGAAGGAAGGCGAATTTGTAGCCGATCCCGAGGACCTCTGCGACGAGCTCCCTTGTGAGCTCCGTGATCTCCTCCTTCTCCTTGGATAGGACGATCCTGAGGACCGCCCGCTCCTCGGACAGAAGCAGTTCTCCCCTTCCGCCCGTCTTTAGAAGCGGCTCCGAGAGCGAATTATAAATATAGGTAATGAAGCCGCTCCTTCCGAGCCGTTCCGACACGATGATCTCGTTCACAAACTTATTGTATGCGAACATCTGCGATTTATTTACCCGTGCAAAAATTCCCAAGCATTCCATCGACTCGGGGGTTTTTGAACACATGTCTTTTCTGTCACCCTGAGCGCAGTCGACGACGCGCCATTCTATTGTTTTTCTAAGCGCGGCGCACGAGCCGAAGGCGAAGTAAGGATCTCCTTGAGTTATCGCCGGGACATATACATCTGTCTATCGACCAAGGGGATGTTTCGACGACGCCGCGCCGCCTGCATTTCGCAGGCGGCGCGGCTGCTCAACATGACATCGGTAAAGCGCGACGGGACGTTCCCAAAATCGCAATACCGTTTTTCAAGAAAATTTTTTTTGAAAATCTTGACAGAATTTATTTTTCGGTGTATAATGATTCCGTTTAAAATAATGTTGAGGAGGAATTTCGATGCAAAAACGAATTTTTTCGGTTTCCCTTGCGCTCTTCCTTCTCTTCATGCTCATTTGTTCGGTGACCTTCCTCGGCACGCAGGCAGAGCACGAGCACATCGGCGAGACCGACTGTGCGATCTGCCGTCAGATGCAGGACTGCTCGGAACGCCTCACGACGCCCGCCGCCTGCCCCTCTGCCGAAAGGAACACGCGTATCTTTGCGCCTGTTCAAAAAGTCACCCGCTCAAGACGCTCCGAAAATATTCGCTTCGGGGCACATTCCCCTGTTTCCTTAAAAGATAAACTGACAAGTTAATTTGCCTCCCGCGGGGATATTTTCGCGCCTTTCGCTCCGAAAGGTTCTTTTTGCGTGGATTCCCCGCCTCTTTTCTAATCATTAAATTAAATATAATGAATGGAGGCATACATTATGAAACGCTTTTGGGGATATTTTATCCCGACTTTGGCAATGATTTTTGTGCTTCTTCCCCTCTCGGGCTGCGGCGCGGAGAACTACGACCTCAACGAGGCGACCTTCTTCCGCGTGATGAGCAACATGCTCTACTATCCCGAGCAGTATTTGGGGAAGTCCATTTCGCTCGACTGCTTTGTGTATGAGATCGACGACGTTCAAACGGGCGAGCACTTCACCTGCGGGGTGAGAAAGTGCTCCTCGGGCTACGGCTGCACCTGCGGGAACGACACGATCATCGGCTTCATTCTCGACTACGACGGCAATATCCCCGCCGCAAAGAACCAGAGCGAGGACACCTCGGACAAGGCCTGGATCCACATCTCGGGCGGGCTCGTCGACGCCGAAAAGAGCTATGTGAACGTCTATTCCTATCAGAACGGCGAAAAGACGGACAAGATCGAACAAATCTACTTCTACCGCTTTGCGGTCTCCTCCCTCGAGGAGATCGACGGGAGCAGCCTCAACTATTACGTCACCAAATAAGGAGAAAACGAAATGAAAAACGATACGAACAATAATTCCGCGGAAGTTCTCCGCGACAAAAAGGCGAGAGAGGAGAAGATGCGCGCCTATTTACAGGAGAAAAAGGGACTTTTGAAGCTCTTTCTGATCCTCTTCGGCGCGATCGCGCTGCTTTCCCTCATTACACTTCTTTTGACCCTTCTTACGGACGTCGTCTATGTGCACAACACGGCGATGACCGAGGACGGCGGCAGAGAGGTCTCCGTGGGCGGGATCGCCTTTTTGCAGGCCCTCTTTACGGGGAACTTCACTTCGGCAAGCTACGATGATATCGCAGTCCCCTTCTACATGTATGCGAAGGATTACTGCTCTCCCGCGGCGATCATGACCCTGTTTTCGGTGATCCTTCTTGGCTTGACTCTGATTTTGTCTTTGCTTGGCATTCTCTTTGCGGTCAAGAAGCAGAACTATTCCTTCTCCCTCCTTTCGACGGTCTTTGCAGCGCTCTCTTTTATTCTGAACATCGTGCTTCTGTCGATTGCGCTCTCCATGAAGAACGGGAACATTCTCTCGACCTACTGCGGCGGCAATCCCGCGTGCTCTATAAGATCCGACATGGTCTGGTGTCTCATTCTCTCCCTTCTCATGCTCGGTTGCGGGGTGTATGCGACGGTGCGCTTCCTTCAATTAAAGAAGAAGAGGAGGCAGATCTCATGAGAAAACTTATTTCGGTCGGGCTGTTAGTCTCTGCGCTCCTTGTCCCCATCGCCTTTTCGGGCTGCGGAGAGACGGGCGACGACGGGACGCTCGACATCGTCTGCACGATCTTCCCCCAATACGACTGGACGAAGAATCTGACGGCGGGAAACGATGCTGTCAACATCGAACTTTTGCAGGATTCGGGGGTCGACCTTCACAACTATCAGGCGACCGCCTCGGACAAGGTCAAGATCATGGGCGCGGACCTTCTCATCTATGTGGGCGGAGAGTCCGACCGCTGGGTGGAGGATATTCTATCGGATTCCGACAATCCGAACCGAAAGATCGTCAAACTTCTCGACGAGGTCGACTCCCTCGACGAGGAGGATGTTCCGGGCGCAGAGGAGGACCACGACCATGAGGAGGAAGAGGGAACGGACGAGCACGTCTGGCTCTCCTTAAAGCGGGCGGACAAGCTTGTCCGCGCCATCGCAAAGGCGCTTCAGACGGTCGATCCCGCCAACGACGTGCTCTATGAGAACAACATGCACGCCTACACGGAGAAAATTTCCTCCCTCGAGACGGAGTACTCTGCCGCAATTCAAAATGCTGAACGGAAAGTCCTCGTGTTCGGGGACAGGTTCCCCTTCCGCTATCTCGTCGAGGACTATGACCTTGACTACTTTGCCGCCTTCAGCGGCTGCTCTGCGGAGACGGAGGCGAGCTTTGCGACCATCATCAACCTCGCAAAGGCGATCGACGAGCACAGCGTGCCTTACGTCTTAGTCCTTGAAAATTCCGACAAGAAGATCGCAAATCAGATCGTCAATCAGACGGAACAGAAAAATCAACAGATCCTCGAGATCAATTCCATTCAATCGGTCACGAGAAAGCAGATCGACGAGGGAGTCGACTATATTTCCCTCATGCAAGAAAACCTCGAGACCTTGAAGACCGCTCTCGGTCAAAGGAATTAAAGGAGTTAAAATGGAACTCATCACTTGCCGCGACCTCTCCCTCGGCTATGAGGGACATCCCGTCGCGGAACACATTTCATTTACGGTGAACGAGGGAGACTATCTCTGCATCGTCGGCGAAAACGGCAGCGGAAAGTCCACCCTCGTCAAGACGCTGCTCGGCCTGCAGTCTCCCCTCTCGGGGGAACTTGTCAAGGGAAAGAACGCGACCGGCATCGGCTATCTTCCCCAGCAGACTCCCGTCCAGAGGGACTTCCCCGCGACGGTCGAGGAGATCGTCCTCTCGGGCTTTCTTGCAAAGATGGGAATGCGCCCCTTCTACTCGAAGAGCGAAAAGAAACTCGCGGCGGAGAAGATGGAGCGGCTCGGCGTCTTACAGTTTGCAAAGAGGTGCTATCGGGAGCTTTCGGGCGGACAGCAGCAGAGAGTGCTCTTGACCCGCGCGATCTGTGCGACGGAAAATCTGCTCCTTCTCGATGAGCCCGTCGCGGGACTCGACCCCAAGGTGACCGCCGAGATGTACGAACTCATCAAGGAGCTCAATCAAGAGGACAAGATCACGATCCTCATGGTCTCGCACGACATTCACGCCGTCTTGAGCTACGCGACGCACATTCTGCATGTGCTGCACGGGAGCGCCTTCTTCGGCACGACGGAGGAATACCTTCAAAGCGAGACGGGAGCACAGTTTACGGGAGGTGCAGCATGTTAGCCGTCATGAGTTTTTCGGATTTTGCTTCCTTCTTTCAGCATGACTTTATATGGTTCGCGCTGATCGTCGGCGTGCTCATCGCGCTCTGCTCCTCCCTTCTCGGCGTGACGCTCGTTTTAAAGCGGTTCTCCTTCATCGGGGACGGGCTCTCCCACGTCGCCTTCGGCGCGATGGCGGTCGCCACCGTCGCGGGGCTCACGAACGAGATGTATATCGTCCTTCCCGTGACGATCGTCGCCGCGATCCTGCTCCTGCACACGGGCAGACGCAGCAAAAAGCTCAACGGAGACGCCTCTCTTGCGCTTATTTCCGTCTCCGCGCTCGCGCTCGGCTATCTCATCTACAATTTCTCGGGCTCGAGCAACCTGACGGGCGACGTCTGCGCGACCCTCTTCGGCTCCACGGCGATCTTGAGCCTCACGCAGGCCGACCTGTGGCTGTGTATCGGGCTCTCCGTGCTTGTCATCGCCCTCTTTCTCGTCTTCTACAACAAGATTTTCGCGATCACCTTCGACGAGACCTTCTCCAAGGCGACGGGCGTGAAGACGGAGCTTTATAGTCTATTGATCGCGGTCGTCATCGCCCTCGTCATCGTGCTGGCGATGAACCTCGTGGGGTCCCTGCTCATCTCCGCGCTCGTCATCTTCCCCGCGCTCTGCGCCATGCGGCTCTTCCGCTCCTTCAAGAGCGTCATCCTCTGTTCCGCGATCGTCTCCGTCTGCTGCGCGGTCTCGGGGATTCTGCTCTCCATCTGGCTGGCGACTCCCGTCGGCTCGACGGTCGTTGCGGTCGATCTTGTCGCCTTCATCGGGTTCACGCTCGCGGGATTTCTCAAAAATAAGCGTAATTTTGCGAAAAAGCAGCATACTGTGAATGTCTGATACCGCCGAATCTATCAATCAACCGGGGCGGATGCGGCAAAAAAGCCGCAAAAGGACAGCGGAAGCAAGTTAGCTTCCGCTTTTCTTTTTGCTTTTCGAAATTTGGATACATTTGCTTGACTTAAAAGAGCAAAGAGAGTAAAATAGTGGTATTATCCCTTAGATATGAGCGAGGAAAAAGCATGGACAGAAAGGCCGTCGAAAAAAAGTGGCAGCTGAAATGGGAAAAGGCGAAATTTCATAATTTCAATCCGAAGAGCGACAAGCCGAAGGAGTACGTCCTCGAGATGTTCTCCTATCCTTCGGGCGCAAAGCTTCATGTGGGGCACTGGTACAACTACGGCCCCGCCGATTCCTATGCCCGTTTCAAGCGGATGAAGGGCTACAACGTCTTTCAGCCCATGGGCTTTGACGCTTTCGGACTCCCCGCCGAGAACTATGCCATCAAGACGGGCGTCCATCCCAAGGATTCCACAAAGACGAACATCGAGACGATGGAAAAACAGCTCCGCGCGATGGGCGCCATGTTTGATTGGAACGCCGAAGTCAAGACCTGCGAGGAAAAGTACTACAAGTGGACGCAGTGGCTCTTTTTACAGCTCTACAAGAAGGGTCTCGCCTACCGAAAGGAGGCTCCCGTCAACTGGTGCCCCTCCTGCAACACCGTGCTTGCCAACGAACAGGTCGTCGAGGGCGCCTGCGAACGCTGCGGAACAACGGTTGTCCGCAAAAACTTGACGCAGTGGTTCTTCAAGATCACCGAGTACGCCGAAGAGCTCTTGAGCGGGCTCGACGGGCTCGATTGGCCCGAAAAGACGAAGACCATGCAGAAGAACTGGATCGGAAAGTCCACGGGCTGCGAGATCGAGTTCGAGTGCGACACGGGGGATAAAATTCGCGTCTACACCACCCGCTGCGACACCGTGTTCGGGGTGACCTATGTGGTGCTCGCGCCCGAACATCCCCTCGCGCAGAAGATCACGACGGACGAGCAGCGGGACGCCGTCAACGCCTACATCGCGGAGACCTCCAAGGCGAACGAGATCGACCGCCTCTCGACGACCCGCGAGAAGACGGGCGTGTTTACGGGCGCCTATTGCACGAATCCCTTGAGCGGGAAGAAAATTCCCATCTATCTTGCCGACTACGTCCTCTATTCCTACGGCACGGGCGCGGTGATGGCAGTTCCCGCGCACGACGAGAGAGACTTTGAGTTTGCGACAAAGTATGATCTTCCCATCGTGCAGGTCATCGAGAGCAGGAGCGGGCCCACAAAGCTTCCCTTCTGCGAGGACGGGATCATGGTCGGCTCCCTCGGATTCGACGGGCTCTACGGCGAAGAGGCGCGGGAGAAGGTCGCAAATGAGATCGCGAAGCTCGGCAAGGGCGGCAAAAAGGTCAACTACCGTCTGCGCGACTGGCTCGTCTCCCGTCAGCGCTATTGGGGGGCGCCCATTCCCGTCGTCCATTGCCCCAATTGCGGCATCGTCCCCGTTCCCGAAAAAAATCTTCCCGTCGCCCTCCCCTATGAGGTCGAGTTCCGTCCCGACGGAAAGTCCCCCCTCGAAAAATGCGAGGAGTTCATGAACACGACCTGCCCGCAGTGCGGCGGCGAAGCGCGGCGGGATCCCGACACGTTGGACACCTTTGTCTGCTCGAGCTGGTATTTCCTGCGCTATGCGGACCCCGACAACGACAAGGAGCCCTTCGACGTCGAAAAAGTCAAGAAACTTCTCCCCGTCGACACCTATGTGGGCGGCGCGGAGCACGCCTGTATGCACCTTTTATACGCCCGCTTCATCACAAAGGCGCTCAGGGATATGGGCTATCTCAACTTCGGCGAGCCCTTCAAGCGGCTCATTCATCAGGGCGTCATCATGGGCCCCGACGGGAACAGAATGTCCAAATCACATGGAAATATCGTCTCCCCCGATGAGTACATCGAGGAGTACGGCTCCGACGCCTTCCGCCTCTATCTCATGTTCGGCTTCTCCTACACGGAGGGCGGCCCCTGGAACGACGACGGGATCAAGGCGATCTCCAAATTCCTGGATAAAATCGAGAAGACCATCCTCAAGATCATGACCTATTCGGAGAAGAATGCCCCCTACTCGACGGAGGAAAAGGCGCTCGACTATGCGCGGAACTTCGCCATTCAAAAGATCACGCGGGACATGCAGAACTTCTCCTTCAACACCGCCGTCGCGCGAATGATGGAACTTCTGAACGCCATCACAAAGTATGACGCGCTCGACGTCAAGAACACGACGCTCTTAAAGGCGACCGTCAAGGACTTTTTGCTACTTCTCGCCCCCTGCGCTCCCCACTTCTGCGAGGAACTCTGGGAGCAAATCGGCGAAAAGGGCTTCATCTTCGAGAGAAGCTACCCCGTGGAAAATCCCGAAAAACTCGTCCTCGACGAGACGGAGTACGCCCTTCAGATCAACAGCAAGATCATCTCCCGCGTCATGATCCCCTCCTCTTTCAAGCAGGAAGAGATTCAAGACTTTGTCTTGGGACTTGACTCGGTAAAGGAAAAACTCGACGGAAAGGAAGTCAAAAAGTGCATCGTCGTCCAAGGACGGCTTGTAAACCTGATTGTTTAATTTCGACGAAAATCTTGCTGCGCAATATTTATCGTCGAGGAAATGGGCTCGTGCCTTCAACGCAAAGCGAATCGGAAAAACTTCTCCGATTCGCTTTTTGTTGTATTCTTTTGAACAAAAACCTATATTATGTCTGACATAGTACTATGCAAAAAGCCATTTTTTGCATATTCGACTCCTCTATCGACCGAGGGGATCCCTCGATTCCGCTTCGCTCCACTCGGAATGACATGGGGTACCTGTCATCCTGAGCGGAGTGGCGTGTAGCCACGGAGTCGAATGGATCCCCCTAAGATAAAGGACGAGATTCTTCGACGACGGCACCCCGCGGCGATAGCCGCGGGGTGCCTGCTCAGAATGACAGAGGAAAAACTAAAATAATGTGTGCGAGCAAAACCACGCTTTTGCGCTGCACGACCCTGTTTGCGAGCCACCGCACGCTTGTTGTCGTTTGAAACGAACGAGAGGACCAAGTTATGGGAACTCGAAAGTAAATTTCCTCGAACGCAAATATTTCCGAAGGAAAGATTTCGTTCGAAATTTAATACATCTCTTTATAAATGTGTCTCGCATATTCTCCTGCGACATCGGTCTTTGTGACTTCTTCGAACTTTTGGAAGAATGCGTTCGAATTGACTTCGCAGAGGAGCATTCCCTCTCTTCCCCAAAGAAGGTCGATCCCGCAGTAGTCGAGCTTGAGATGTTCAGCCGTCTTTTCGCACAGTTTCCGCTCCTCTTCCCCCAAGGGGTAGGCTCTACAGACGCCGCCGAGTTCTGCGTTCGAGCGGAAATCGCTCTTCGAGGAGCGCTCCATCGCGGCGATCGCCTTGCCGCCCACGACGATGACGCGGAGGTCCCTTCCCGCACTTTCCCGAATAAATTCCTGATACAGGTGGGGCTTTAGACGAAGTTCTCTCGAGAGAGAGACAAGCTCCCCTTCGTCCTTTGCAAGATAGACCTGCCTTCCGAGCGAGCCGAAACTCTCCTTGACGACGACGGGAAATCCGAGCTTTTTGACGCTATCCAAAAGTTCCTCGGAGAGCGGGCTGTCGGGCGTATAACAGAGGAGCGACGGAACAGTCTTCGGCATGGGGACGACCCCCTCGAGGGAAAGATAGGTCAAATATTTGTCGTCGCACACCTCGATCGCCTCGGCGCGGTCAAAAAGGCGCATCTTTTTCTCGAGCGTTTGTGCCGCATAGCGGTCCTTGTCGAGGAAAATGCAGAAGTCCCCCTCGATTTCCCGAAGGTTCGGTCCGTTCGGAATGACAGTTATCGTGACGCCGAGCGGCAAAAAAGCCTCTTTCAAGCGTTTCACCCGGTGCATTTCGCCCGGGTGATTGCTGTAGGCATTGATCAGAATGACGCCTTGTTTCATAAGTTTAAATGACGCGGAGCAAACTCTCCGTCTTGGCAAGCTGCCGTTCCTCGATTTTGGCGATGACAGACTTGATCACAGACTCCTTCGTCTCGTGCGTGATGACAAGAAGTTCTCCCTCGCTCTCGCGATGAATGAATTTTTGGATGGCAACTCCCTTCTGCGTGAAGAGGGACAAAACCTTCGAGGTCGTTCCTTCGATTTGAAAGCGCAGGAAGTACTTGCTCGAAAAATCCGTAATGACTTTGACGTTCTTGTTTGCGATCTCGGGGTGTTTGAACGCCGTGGAGATATCCTCGTAATGGTTGGCGGCGAACAGCACGTCCGAGACGATGGCGCTCCCCGAAGGCAGCGCCCCCGCGCCCCTTCCGCTCAAGAGAACGTCTCCCACCGAGTCGCCCGTCAAAAACATCGCATTATAGCTCCCGTTGACGCCCGCGAGCGGGTGTTCCTTGGGAACGAGCGCGGGATGCACGCGGACTTCCACGCTGTCCTCACGACGTTTTCCGATCGCGAGCAGTTTAATGCAGTAGCCGAGGTCCTTTGCGCAGCGGAAGTCCTCCTCCGTGATGCGCGTAATGCCCTCGCGGTAGATCTTTTCGACGGGAATTTTGGTCTGGAAGGAGAGCGAGGCGAGAATGGAGAGCTTATAGACGGCGTCATAGCCCTCGAGGTCGTACTCCTCGTCCGCCTCGGCAATGCCGATCTTGTGGACTTTTTCGAGAATTTCCTCAAAGGTCCCCCGCTGTTCGCTGAGTTCCGAGAGAATGTAGTTCGTCGTGCCGTTGACGATGCCGACGAAGGACGTGATGACGTTCGCCTGAAGCCCGCTCATGAGCGTCCGCACGACGGGAACGCCGCCCATGCAGCTCGCCTCGAGGTGGAGCCCCGCGTTGTAACGCTTTGCGACGCGCTCGAGCTCTTCGGAATGCTTTGCATAGAGCAATTTATTGGAAGTGACGACCGTCTTTCCCGCACGGAGCGCGGCAAGCACATACTCCCGCGCCGCCTCCGTGCCGCCGATACACTCCACGACGATGTTGACGTCGGGATTCATGACGACTTCGGCGATGTTGGAAGCGACCTTCTCCTCTTCCACGCCGAGCGCCTTGATCTTCTCCTCGTCGCACTCGAGGACGCTCTCGACCACAAGATCGAGGTTCTGCGTCTTCTGATAAAATTCTCTGTGTTCGGTGATGGTCTTGTAGGTGCCTCCGCCTACGACGCCCAGCCCGAGCAAAGCAACTCCGACCTTCCTCATTTTACACTCACCTCCGTATTCAGATCATATAGAATTTTGAGACCGTTCAAGGTCAACATTTTATCGATGACGTCAATGCACTTCGTCTCCCGCGCCATGACTTCGGAAAAGCCGCCCGTTGCGATCGTGACGACTTCTTCGGTCCCAAGCTCGCGCTTGATCTTTTTGACGATGTATTCGACGAGCCCCGCAAACCCGAAGACGATCCCCGCTTGAATGTTCGTGACCGTGCTCGTCGCGATGACGCTCTTGGGCGCCTCGATCTCGACGCGCGGGAGCTTCGCCGCGGCGCTCACCAAGCTGTCGAGAGAGCCCTTGATCCCCGGCGCGATGACCCCGCCGATGAACTCCCCCTCTCTGTTGAGGATATTGAAAGTCGTCGCCGTGCCGAAGTCGACGATAATTAAATGTTTTCCGCAGCCGTACTTCTTGAAGGCGGAGACGTTGTTGACGATCCTGTCCGCGCCGACTTCCTTCGCGTTCTCCGCGCGCATTTTGAGGCCCGTCTTGAGCCCCGGCGCGATCTGCAACGGCTTGATCCCGAGATAGGAATCGAGCATATGTTCCACCGTGAAATCGAGGGACGGGACGACGGAGGAGAAGATTCCCCCCCTGATATCCGTGACGGAGATCCCCTTGACGGAGAGCATCGCAAGCAACTGCGTGCCGTACTCGTCGGAGGTCCGCTTTAAGTCCGTCGCCACGCGGAAGGAGAGACGGAGGGTATCCCCGTCGAAAATTCCGTACTTGATATTAGTATTGCCGACATCGATGCAAATGATCATACTTTATGTCTCCGAGGGTTTTTCCTCTGTATTTCCCTCTATAAGCCCCGCATTTTCCGCGGGAGTATTGTGCTTTTTCCCCATGATCTGCTTCTCCACGACGATGACAACGCGATGGATGGCGGGCGAGAGCACGAGGTTGATGGCAAACTCGATAAAGAAGTTAAAGGAGACGAGCCCGACGAGGATAAAGACCAGAATGTTCATCCCCTCCGCGCCCGAAGAGACGGCAAAGTCGGCGATCGTTCCCGTCATGCACAGGCACCCCAAGATGAACAGTCCCGTATTGACGATGGGCACGATGGCGGACGCGACGAAGACGGCGACGAGCTTCTGTTTCTTCTGAATGATCTGATACAGGAGACCGGAGACGAATCCCGCGGCGGTCGTCTTCAAGATACAGGTGAAGACGGTGACAACGGGGCTGTACGTCCAGATCGCAAGGTAGAAGGGATTTCCCGACAGGACGATGACCTGGATGAGGACGACGACCCCGCAGGTAAAGCCCAATACAAGGCCCCCCCAAGGTCCCAAGAGGATCGCGCCGAGGACGATGGGAACGAGCGAGAAGTTCAACGTCGCTCCCCCGCCCACGGGGATCGCGGATGCGAACACTTGCAGGACGATGACGAGCGCAAGCAGTACGCCGAGGTAGGCAAGATTCTTTGCCGTAAAGAAGCCCTTGAGTTTCATAAGACACCTCCATCGGATTTCCGTTTCGGAATATCCGTGAACAAAAATAGATTTGCCGTTCCATGGGGCGAATAAAATCAAATGTATTTTTTCAGCCGACGAACGACAGTTTCATTATAGCAAAAGAAAATTTTTTTGGCAAGGAAATGAACGGATTTTGCGGGAACTTTTTTCGGGCGGAAATACATAGGATAAATTAGAATCGGCGGCGGAGAAAAAATTCTACATACCCGCAGCCGATGAAAAAAGGAGGAAATTATGAATAGCTTTTTACAGGGCAATGGTCTTTGGATCCTGATCATCCTGCTTCTTCTCGGTTCGAATGGGAATGTATTCAATTCAAGCGTGTTTACGGGCTGTGCCGTGCCCTTTTTGATCGCGTTGGGATATTGTATGCTCAAGAACGGTTCTCTCTGCAGCATTCTCGGCAACGGCTGCGGCTGCGGCTGCAACAACAACTAACGCCCTTCCCGCCGTTTGAGGAAAAGATGCGCCGCGCTACTTTTAGCGCGGCGCAATTTGTTAAGTTTCGGCAAAAATCTTCCTGCGAAATCTTTCGTTCGAGGAAGGCCGAGGGGATTCCTCGACTACGCTCGGAATGACACGTTAAATAAAATGCGATATCGACGGGACGTTCCTTAAATCCCAAGGTGCGAGCAGGGTTTCCCTGCGCTGCACGACTCAATTTGCGCCCCACGGGACGCACATTGTTGTTTGAAACGAACGAGACGACCAAGCGGTGGGAACTCGAGAGCCTATTTCCTCGACGATAAATATTCCGAAGGAAGATTTTCGTCGAAAGATTTCGTTCGAAACTTACAGGTTTTTTCTCTTTTCCTCAAGTTTCGAAAGAAATTTTTGGTTGTCGATGACAAAGCGCTCGTGGGTGCCCTCGCCGAGAAGCTCCTTTTCGTCGTAGACTTTGACGGTGAAGACGAGCCGTCTTCTGTCAACTTCGACAAGTTCGCTCTCGCAGGTCACCTTGCAGCCGACAAAGGTCGAGGCGAGATGGCGGATGTTGACGGCAGTCCCCACCGTGCTCTCCCCCTCTTTGAGATAGGGCTCGACGGAGCGGCGGGAGGTCTCCTCCATGAATTGGATCAAGCAGGGCGTTGCGAAGACGGGCAGCAGCCCGCTCGAGAGATGTTCCGCCGTCATTTCCTCCGTGACGATCCGTTCGAGTTTTCCTTTGATTCCGATTTGCATATATTTCTCCTAATATTATTTCGTCGAAAAGCTCGCTTTGCGATCTTTCTCGACGAGGAATTTTCTTGTTTGCCTTGAATGTTGGGCTCGGCGATAGCGCAGAATGGCGATTCTGCTCCGCGCAGTTTATTTAGAACAAAGGACGAGACCCTTACTCGCCTAAAGGCTCGTGAGGCGCGTATGGATTCTCAATAGAACTACGCGCCTTCGACTACGCTCAGGGTGACATCGGTTCTTACAACTGTCATGTTGAGCGGAACGAAGTGGAGTCGAAACATCCCCTAAACAAGCGACAAAACGCCCTCTATATACACTTCTTTTAAAGAAAAGTCTTCATTTAAGAGCACAAGGTCGGCGGGGTTGCCGACTTTCAGCTCCCCGGCGTCGAGGCCTACCGAAAGGGCGGGGGCTTTGGTCGCGGCAAAGACCGCTTTCTCCTTGGAAATTCCGAATTTGATCGCCCGCTGCATTCCCTCGAGAAGAGAGATACAAGAGCCCGCAAGGGTGCCGTCCTTCAAAGTTATCTTGCCCTCCTTGAGAAGGACGGGGCTTCCCCCGAGGGTATACTCCCCCTCTTTGAGCCCACTGCAACGAATGGAATCCGAGATGAGATTGATTCTTTCCCCGAACATCGAAAAAGCGCCCTTGACTGCCGCGGGGTGCACATGAAAGCCGTCGCAGATGAGCTCGACGGAGACGCCCGCCTCGATCGCCGCGCCGATGAGCCCGGGGGCGCGGTGCAGAAAGGGCGGCATTGCATTGAAGAGGTGCGTCACATGGCTCGCCCCCCATTCGAAGGCGGAAAGACAGGTTGTAAAGTCCGCCGCCGTGTGTCCGAGAGAGACAACGCAATTTTTCGAGACTTCTCGGACAAACTGTTCCGCCCCCCCTTTCTCGGGAGCGACGGTGACGATCTTGATCTTTCCCCCGCTCTCCTCCTGCAAATCATCAAAAAGTGCAAGATCGGGGTCGCATAAGTACTCTTCGCGGTGCGCCCCCCTCTTTTCGGCAGAGAGAAAGGGCCCCTCGAGATGGATCCCGCAGCATTTTGCGCCGCCTTTCCTTTGAAAATTCCGTGCGGAGCGCATGGCACCGAAAAGATTTTCCTTCGGCAGAGACATGGTGGTAGCTAAAAAGCTCGTCACCCCGCACGCAGCATAGGCGCGGGAGAGGGTTTCGAGGGTCTCTTCCGTCCCGTCCGAAAAATCGGCGCCCATGCGGCCGTGGGTGTGAATGTCGACAAGGCCGGGAATGAGATAATGCTTTCCCTTCCCCTCTCTTCTCGTGATCTTGGTGATTTTCTCTCCGAACTCGAGATCGCCGCAGACAAATTTCCCCTCGAGAAAGAGATTGGCGTTCTCAATCTTCATATCTTGCACAGGCGGAACGCTTCTTCGTCCGCAAAGAGGGTGACGTCGGGGTGCAGCTGCAAGATAGAGGCGGGGACAAAGGGCGTGATGGGTCCGAAGAACGCCTCTTTTAGGATCTTCGCCTTGCCCTCTCCGCTTGCGAGCAGAAAAATTTTCTTCGCCGTCATGATGGGATATAACCCCATGGTGATCGCCTGCCGCGGCACTTCACCCAAAGAGGAGAAGAAGCGGGCGTTCGCCTCGATCGTGCTCTGCTTTAAATCGACGACATGTGTATTTTTCTCAAAATGATCCTGCGGTTCGTTGAATCCGATGTGCCCGTTGTGCCCGATCCCCAAGATCTGCAGATCGATGTGCCCGAGCTTCTTCAACAGTTCGTCGTAGCGCAGGCATTCCTCTTTGAGGTCCTTCGCCGTGCCGCAGGGAATGTGCGTCCTCTTTTGGTCGATGTTGACTAGGTCAAAGAGCTTGTCCCGCATAAAATAGGCGTAGCTCTGCGAATGCGTCGCGGGCAGAGAGACATATTCGTCGAGATTGACGGTCTCCGCCCTTGAAAAGTCAACTTTGCGCTTTGCAAGTTCCCGATACATTCCCTCGGGCGAAGAGCCTGTCGCAAGTCCCAGGAGGCTGTCGGGTTTTTGGCGCAGCTGCTTTGAAAATTGCTCTGCGGCGGCTTCGCTCAATTTTTGATAGTCCGAAAAAACCAAAAATTTCATGTATTTTCTCCTCTGTTCTTTTCGAGATCCTCTTGAAAGAGTAGCTTTCCGATCTTTTGTACGAGCGAGACGCAGCCCACCCGATAGCCCGCGGAGACGAAGCGTGCCCGCCCCCCCTTGATGATAAAGACGAGCGGAAACTTGCCCGGTTCGACATACGTTCTTCTCGCCATACGCTCCGCCCATTCCTCCTCAAAGGTCCCGATTTGAAATCGGTTTTTGATCGCCGCGGACGGTTCTCTTCCCTTTTGCAGCAAAATGATGGGCTTAAGGTCCAGAGAAACTTCTTCCGACTCCGCAAAAAAGTGCTCCGTCGGCTCCTCGCCCGGGCTTAAGAGTACATACACGCCGTCCTCTTTGGAAAGTTCCCCCAAGGGGATATCCACCGTGTAATCGGCAAGCGTCGCGGGGTATCCCTCGAGTTTCAAACGCTTTTTCTCCCCCTCGGAGAGGGGAAACCGCCTCGAGACGGCGCGGATATTTCCGCTCGGAAGACGGTTCTGCGTCAAAAGACGGTATTCTCCCGCGGGAAGCGTGAGCGTGATTTTGTCTTTCTCCCGTATTTCGGAAATGGGAAAAACTTCCCTCTCCCCTTCGGGGAAAATTTCGGAGAGGGTGAACGCCTCCCCGTCCGACTCCAAAAGAAGGGTCGCGTTCGGTCTTTCGAACAGATCGACAAAGTCTCCGTCCCGAAATATTTGAACTCTGTCCCCCATGAGGCGCGAAGGAACGCCGATCGCCCGAAAAATCTGCACGCAGAGAATATTTCTCGAGCGAACATCGGCTGCTTGTCCCCTTAAAATCGCAAGCGGCGAGGGAAAGGTCCGCGTGAGAGTTGCAGGTGAAATTTCTCCCTCAAACGCCCTCTTTAAGACCTTTTGGGGATCTTTCCGAAATGCCTCGCGCTCGGTTTCCGGAAAGAACTCGTAAATTTTTTTGCGGTCGGGAAGAAGCGGCTCGTTTTCAACGCGGGGATTTAAAAGAGCGGAAAAATAGATTTCCCGCGGGAAGTTGTTTTGATATTCCCTTCCCATTTTAAGCGCCTCGCGCAGGACTTCGGGGTGAATATCCTGTAAGTCCTTTTGGGAAATCACGCTAAGAAGCTCTTGAAGCTCCCCTTCATTTTCAAATTGCCGACGAACGTCGGGCAAAACTTTTTCTCGGCGCAGCTGTTCGGCGCGAAGTTTTTTCTCATTTGCGATCTTTCTCTGCTCCGCGGTCGGAATTTTCCCGCAGCTCCCCCCTTCGGGCGCGAGGAAGAGGAACTTTCCCTCTGCGTCCTGCTCTTTTGCGGAGAGATCGACATCGACAACATTCCTTTCGGCGGTATCGATCAAAAGTCTTTGGGAACGATCCCCCTTGCTCACACACAGGTGCAAACTTCCAATGCCGCAGAAGAGGGAGACTTCCCCCCGCTCGTCCGTCTTACAGTTTGCGACGGGCAGAAATCTGCCGTAGTTCAAAATTTCAAACCGCACGTTGGCATTTTCGACGGGCTTTTCCCCCTCTCGCACGGAAACGGTAAATTTTTTGACGGCCGCATAGCGCGGCAGAACGTTAAGGTAAGAAAGAGGCGGCTCCGAAAAGAGGACATCCCCCTCGGGCGGCGTTCCGAAGCAGCGGGCATAGGCGAACATCGCCCGCGGCGCGGCGTTATTGAACCAGCCGCAGTCGACAATTTCCTCGGGCTCACATGCCCCCATGAAGTGCCAGCCGTCCGAAAAGAGCACTTCCACCCAGGCATGATTGTCGTCGCAATGCGACCAGAGGGGCGCATAGACCTGTCTTGCGGGGATCCCGACCGCCCGAAGCGCATTGACCGCAAAGACGGACTCCTCCCCGCATCTTCCCGTTGCGGAGAGATATGCGGAGAGCGCGGAGCGCGTCCTCTCGTCGCTGCCGTGATAGGAGACGTGCTCGGCGCAGAACTCGTTGACGGCGAGGGCGGCATTTTCCAAGGAAAGTCCCTCGAGTCTCTCCTCTAAAAGGGAGAAAAAGAGTTCGCGGCAGTCGGAGAGCGCCTCGTCGTTGACGCGCGGGTGCAGAACATAGGACAAAAAGACCCGCTCGGGCAAATCTTTGGCAAAGGGAGAATGTTCCCGCAAATAGAGCCCGTGCTCTGCGAACTTCAAAAAGAGGGAAAAGTCGTACCTTCCCCAATCGGCTGCGGGACTGTTTGCATAGAGCCACTTGAGAAGGAATTGAAGTTCCCCCCTCTGCGCTTCGATTTGAGAGGAAATTTCCAAGAAAAGTCCCTCTCCGACCTTGGATTTGCAGCCCGCAAATTCTTCTGTTGTCTTTGTGATGAGTGTTGAAGTCATAGGTGGTTTTTCTTTTCTATACTTGACAGTGGTAAAAAGCGATGTCATTCCGAGCGTAGTCGACGACGCGCCCATTCTATTGTTTTTCCAAGCGCGGCGCACGAGCCGTAGGCGAAGTATGAATCCCCTTAGCAAGCGACGGGACGTTTTTAAAATCGCTTTACAACATTCTATCGACCGAGGGGATCCATTCGACTTCGCGGCTTAAGCCGCTCCGCTCAGGATGACAAGTGGAATAACATGTCATTCTGAGCAGGCACCCGCAGGGTGCCGTCGTCGAAGAATCTCGCTTTTTGTTCTAAAATCCCTCGGTGCGAGCAGGGTTTCCCTGCGCTGCACGACTCAATTAGCCGAGCCTCGGCTTCTTGTTAAACAAGGCGACCGCGAGGACGTGGCATGTGAAGGCGCAAAAGTCAATTTCCTCGACGATAAATATTGCGCAGCAAGATTTTCGTCGAAATTAAAACCCATGTACGATTTTAGAACATTCGGAAAATTCCCCCTCGTCGGTGAAAAAGAGAGTGTCCTCGCGGACATTCGCAAAGCCCATGTTGACTTCTTCGCGCAAGAATTTCATCTTGCTCTTGATCGGTCTCTTGCAGGAGGCGTGAAAGACGTTGATCCCGCACGTTTCATGCAGATACACAATATTGCTCCGTCCGATTCCTCCGCCCGCCATGATGTCGAGCTCTTCCCCCGCCCGAAGGACGAGTTCCTTTAAAAGTCCCGCCCCCTCGCGGGCGGTGGGACGCTGTCCCGAGGTCAGAATGGTGTCAAAGCCGAGCGACTTCGCTGCTTTGAGCGCTTCAAAGGGGTCTCGGCACTTGTCGAAGGCACGGTGGAGCGTCATCTGTCCCCCTCCCGCGCGCTCACAGACCTGCAATAAAAACTCCCCGTCGAGGTCGCCGTCCTCCGTCAGGGCGCCGACGACGATTCCGTCCGCCCCGTAGCTGTCAAAGAGCTCGATCTCCCGCAAAATCTGCTCGCGCTCCTTTTTTCCATAGAGAAAATCCCCGCCGCGGGGCCGAATGAGCACGCGAATGGGGATGGGAAAATCCCTCCTCACCTGTTCGAAGAGGGCGATCGAGGGGGTGACGCCTCCGATTGAGAGCTGTCCGCACAGTTCGAGCCGGTCCGCGCCGCCCCGTACCGCGGCCGCCGCCGAACGATAGGAATCCACACATGCTTCGATGATCGCCATATTTTTCCCCTCCTTTTGACACGATTTTACCACAGCCGAGAAGAGAAGTCAAACGCTCGCGGTCAATTTTCCTCCTTTTCCCCTTCCTCCGCCCCCTCTTCGATCATTTCGTCAAATCCTTTCAGCGCGGCAAAGGGCGCAAACTGCGCCGCCCGCTCGGCGCGGGGCATTCGGGGATGATTCTTCGGCTCATAGTGCGGAAGATTTAAGATGTCGTCGTAATTCTTTTCCATTATTTTTTATGCCCCCCGATCGTATTGTTCCGCTCGATCGCCGTCGCCCCCTCCTCGAGGTCGAGCCCCTTGACAAGAGAGTTTTTTCCGAACTTCTCTTGAATTTTGAGAACCGTCTCCTGAAGCGCCTGCTCCTTTTGCTCCTTGGCGCTCTCCTTGGGGGAGAGAGAGGTAAAGATGTCGAGCTGCCTCGGCGCATTTTCGCCGCGCAGCCTGCAATAGGTGAGGTTGAGTCTTCTCACGGTCAGATCGGGAGAGACGATTTTTTTGTAGAGCTCGGCTGCGGCTTTTGTGAGTTTTGCAGAGAGCGAAGTGTACTCCCCCACATGTGCGGTGCCGTGCGCATGTTTGGGAATCTCCCTGCCGTATCGGTCGAAGACGACCTCTCCCGTGTATTTTTTTCTTCTTGCGGGGTCCTTGAGATTTTCTCGGTCATATCCCACCGTGAGGACGATCTGATCGGTCATAAGTCCCTTCTTTTCGAGGTCGAGGGCGAGCGAAGTCGCCATTTCTTTTAAGACAAGCAGCCCTTTTTCAAAGGAGTACGGCTCGGAGAGGACCTGTCCCGAGGCGAGCGAAGTCTCCCGCGGGCGGTATGCCTTGATCTCTGCGATCGTGCAGGGCTCCCACCCCCAGGCGTGGTCGATGAGAAGTTCCGCATTCACCCCGAAGAGGGAATAGAGCAGATCTTCGTTTCTCAAAGAACAGCGGGCGACGTCCCCCATGGTCGTCATGCCGCGGGAGAGAAGACGCTTCTGATACCCCTTCCCCACCCGCCAGAAGTCGGTGATCGGCTCATGCGCCCAGAGGGTCTTTCGATAGGAAAATTCGTCAAGTTCTGCAATGCGTACGCCGTTTTCGTCGGCGGGCACATGTTTTGCGACGATATCCATCGCCACCTTTGCAAGATAGAGGTTGGGACCGATCCCCGCCGTCGCCGTGATCCCCGTCTTTTGGAAGACCTCGAGTATGATCTTCATGGCAAGCTCTTTCGGGGAAATTTTATAGAGGTTGAGATATGCGGTGACGTCAAAGAAGACTTCGTCGATCGAATAGATATGCATGTCCTCGGGCGCGACAAACTGACGGTAGATGTCCACGATCTTGGAGGAATATTCAAGGTAGAACGCCATTCTCGGCGGCGCAGCGATGAAATCGAGCTCGAGCGAAGGGTCCTTCTCCAACTTTTCAAAAATATAGGACTTTCCCGAAAATTTTCCCCCGGGCGCACGGCGGCGGCGAGCGGAATTGATCTCCTTGACCTTCTCCAGAACCTCGAAGAGGCGGGGTCTTCCGGGGATCCCATACGCCTTGAGGGCGGGAGAGACGGCGAGGCAGATCGTCTTTTCGGTGCGCGACTCGTCCGCGACGACAAGATTGACCTTTAAAGGGTCAAGCCCCCGTTCGACGCATTCGACGGAGGCATAAAAGGATTTTAAATCGATTGCAAGATAAACTTTGTCCATCAAACATTCTCCGCGGGCGTTTCCTTTTCCCGCAGAATTTCCGCAACGCGGAAGATCGACTTTGCCTGAGCAGTCACCTTCCCCTTGGAAATGTACAAATCGTCTTTGTTTTTCTTGTTCAGCACGAGTTTTCCCTCACAGGCGAAGTTGAGGCGAAGGAGAGAAATTTCCTGTCCGCGCTCCTTACAGTGTTCCAAGAAAGGGAGCAGGGAGGAGAGCAGGAAGGCGTCGATCCAGCCCTCCAAAAGGTCCTTCCAGCCCTCCATCTCGATGATCGATGAGAATCCCTCGAACGCGGGGTCTCCGCGGGAGAGTTTGAGCTCTTTCAAAAAGAGAACTTTGCCGTTTTCGCCGTAGGAATAGACATGATCGACGGTTACGATCATCTCTTCCCCTTTGAGAAAATTCTCCCAAGGAATGGGATGTTCCTGCCAGAAGAGCATGACTGCCTTCCTTAGCAGCTTTGCGGACTTTTGGATCATATTTTGCGCAAGGAGCTGAAGGGAGAAGAGGAAGATGAGGGAAAATACCCCGACTCCCAAAGAGACATAGAAAATGATGTCATAGACGGGGTTTTCCGACCCCTCCGGCTCGAGTTCCGAGGCGACCTCGACGATCAGACAGATCACCATCAGAACGATGGAGACGATCGCCAAAGCTGCCGCGATCTTTTTGCGCCTTTTGAATTGATCGACGCGGAATTTTCCGTCGTCCGATCTCATGTACTCTTCGAACGTCATAATTTACCCCATGACAAGATTGACTCTGTGCGTCAAGATATGGCGGATCGCAAAGAAACTTCCCACATCGAACGCCGCATAGATCCCAATGAGCGTCCACATGACGGCGTGCACATTGTTGACCTGCACGAAGGACATGACCGCGACGTAAGCATAGGACAGCACAAAGGAGACGCCGAAGAAGAGCAAGACCGTGACAAGCTTTCTCTTATTCGTGAAGAGCTGTCCGATCGAGAGAATGAGATAGAAATAGAAGAACCCCGACGGGATCGTGAGAATGCCGTACAAGATAAACTCGAACGTCACGAGCGGGTCTGCAATGAGCAGCTCATAGAGTGCGGGAAAGGCATCTTGAAGAAGTCCCATGATCCCAAACTCCAGCAGAGGAGTTGCAATGAGAAAACTCACCAAGGAGACGACCGCGCAAGCGGCGGAGACGATGAGTGCGGAGAGAAGTTTCGCCCAGATGAGCTGCGCGGCAGTCACGGGCAGCGAGAAAGTCAGATACCCCTCCCCCGTAAACATCGACTTATAGAACCGTTCGGCGCTGACGACGACGGGCACAGCGCTCAAAATGATTGCGCAAAACAGAAAGAGAATATAGAGCAGCACGAAGAGCGGACTCTCCGCGGCGATCGCAAAGGTGATGCGGGTGAGGATCGCAAGCAGCAGAATGGCACCCGCAAAGAAGGCGAGCGTGCGAAAGAGTGCGATGAACTCGTGTTTCATGAGTTTTCCTACCATTTGAATACCTCCCGGAAGAGCGCATCGATGCTCTTTCCCTCTTTGACGCGCGTCTCGTCGACGTTGCCGCTCCTGACGACGCAGCCTCTCTCCAAAAAGATGAAGTGAGAGAGGGTGCGCTCGATGTCGCTGATCAGGTGGGTGCACAGAAAGATGGTCGCCCCCTCGGGTTTGTTGAGCATGATCGTGTCGAGAATAAAATCCCGCGCCGCGGGATCCACGCCCGCGATCGGTTCATCCAAGATAAAGAGCTTCGCATTCCTCGACATCGTGCAGATGAGCCCGAGTTTTTCCTGATTGCCCTTCGAAAGGGTCTTGATCTTCTGATTCGGGCTGACGCCGAGCCGCGAGAGCATGGATTCCGCCCGATTCCGATCGAAATCTTCGAAGAAGTCCGCAAAATACTTGACTTGCTCCTCGACGCGCATCCACTTGCAGAGGTAATTCGCGTCGGGAAGATAGGCAGTCACAGCCTTCGTCTTCGGTGAGGGCCTCTCCCCGTCGATGAGGATCTCCCCCCGTTCGGGCTGAAGCATTCCCATAGCGAGCTTTATGAGCGTCGTCTTCCCGCTCCCGTTGGGGCCCAAGAGCCCCACGATCCCGCCCGGCTCCACGGAAAGATCCACGTCGCAGAGCGCGATCATGGAGCCGTAGCGGAAACACAGTTTTCTACATTCCAAGATAGGTTTCATATTCCCCTCCTTTTGATTTTTTGTTATGCGACCACCCGTTCGATGGGCTTTCCCCCCGCAAGCGCCTCCGCCTTGGGCGAGAACCCGAAGCGGATACGGATCAAAACTTCCTCCCCCTCGAAGGGCGCCCTGAGCATACAGCGGCGGACATTCGTCCCCGAAAACTCGTCGACTAAATTTCCGTCCAGATAGAGTTTGGCGCTTCTGATCTTCACTTCCGCGACGAGAAGTTTTCCGCGGTACAGCCAGGTGAAGCGCTTCTTCATCAAATTCAGATAGATACAATTTATGAGCGCGATGACAAACAGCACGCCGCCGAAGCCGAGCGGCAAATACAAGCTCCAATCCATAATTTATCCTCAATATCCATATGTTATGTCTGACATAATACTTCGCAAAATAGCAAAAAATCAATTTTCGCCGTTCGAATCTCCGTGTTTCCGCTCTTCCTTTGTGCCCTTTCGTCGTCTGACGGACTCGGTGAGCAAAAATTCGATCTGCCCGTTGAGCGAGCGGAAGTCCTCTTCCGCCCAGCGGGAGAGTTCGGAAAACAGCGTCGGCGAGAGGCGCAATGGTACTTGTTTCTTTTCGTTATCCTTCATGAGCCCTCCTTAAAATTATTTTCCGAACATGATCTTTTCACTCGACAGCATCCTTGATATGAGCAGTACGAGCAGCGCGGAATAGACGAGATTCAGTCCGAACGCCGCGAGCGTCAACAGAACCGGCGCACCACCCGCGAGGATCTCTTCCATCACAAACACGCTGTTGAACACGGGCACGACTACCGCCCAGTCCCCCACGTTGGAGACAAAGGACGTGATGAGGGAGAGCACCATCATGAGGATCATGACGACGCTCGTAAACGCCGACGCCTCCTTGACGCTCCGCGAGAACGCCGAGACGGTGGAGATCATCGAGACGATCAGGGGCACAAGCCCCATAATCGAGAGGAAGAGCAGCAGATAGCTGACAAAGCCATAGCTTTGGAAGAAGACGGAGAAGCTGATCCCCATCATTTTCGGCAGCGAGAATGCGATGCCGAGAAAGCTCGAAGCAGCTCCCAGAGATGCAATGCAGCAGAGGGGCAGAATCTTGCCGAGCGCGATATCCGACCGTCTGACCGAAGTCGCGAGAATGGTCGTGAGCGTCCCCCGCTCCTTCTCCCCGGCGACCGATTCGAGTGTCACGCTCATGCACGCCGAGAAGATAAAGGTGACGACGAGCATGGGAAGCACGCTCTTCATGATCATCTTGCCCAAGCTCTCCTGGGTGAGGAAGCTGTGCGGCACGATCGAAAATCTCATTCCGCAGGTCTGAAGAACGGAGTTTGCGAGGGCGTAAAAGGATTCCCCGGTGCCCTCATCGACGTCGCTCGAGGTATAATAGATGTCCACCGTTGCTCCCGCGTCGAACGAGGCGTCGAAATTCTCCGAAAAGATGAGATAGGCGTTCGCCTCTCCCTTTTCGACCGCATCGATCGCCTCTTCCGAAGAGGAAACCTCGAGAAATTCAATGCTCGAGCCCGTCCCGATCACGGTATTTTCGAGGATCGAGACGATCTGCGACTGCCCCGAAAGATAGACTTTGTAGTCATATTTTGCGGGCTCCGTCTCGTGAATGACCTCTCCGAGCACGCTGTAGAGCAAAAAGATGAAGAGTCCCGGCATGAGGAGGGTCATGATCAGCCGCGGATCGTGGAAAAAGCGGTGAAATTCCTTCCGCATGAGCGCAGCAAGTTTCATAACACGTCCCCCTTGATCCCGTGATAGATTTCAAAAAATTTCTCTTCGAGAGAGAGGTCCCCGCAGAGGTCTTCAAGCGTCCCCTCGGCGATCATTCTCCCGTCGATGATGATCCCCGCGCGATCGCAGAGCTTTTCAACGAGCGAAAAGATGTGCGTGGAGAGAAGAATACTCTTCCCCATCGCCTTGAGTTCAAGCAAGAAGTCAGTGACGACTTTCGCCGTGAGTACATCCAAGCCGTTGGTCGGCTCGTCGAAGATGACGACTTCGGGGTCGTGCACGATGGAGACGACGAGGGAAATTTTTTGCGCCATGCCCGTGGAGAGGTCGGCAACGCGCACTTCTGCAAACCTGTCGATCCCGAACCGCGTAAAAAGCTCCTTCTTTCTCGCTGCGAGCGTAGCTTTGTCCACGCCGTGCATCGCACCGAAGAAATCGAAGAGATAGTCGGGAGTAAAGAATCCCTCTAATTTGAGCTCCCCCGTCATGAACCCCATGCAGTCGCGCACCCGCGCGGCCTCTTTGCAGACGGAGTGTCCCATTACGAACGCATCCCCCTCATCCGGTTTGATGAGAGTCGAGAGCATTCGAAGAGTCGTCGTCTTGCCCGCGCCGTTGGGCCCGAGCAAGCCGTATATTTCGCCGCCGTAAGCGGAAAAAGAGAGTCCGTTTACGGCGACCTTGCGCGTGAGATCGGTCTTTTCGATCCTGCGCTGTTTTCGTGAAATCGAGAAGGTTTTCTTGAGATTTTCCGCTCGGACGATCTCTTTTAACCCGTTTATGTCTGACATAGTACCTCGCAAAAGGGTAATTTTTAATGTATGATCTTAAAAAATCAGTAAATGCTGCCCGTCCCCACCACCGGCTGCGCGTCTCTGTTGCCGCAGAGAACGACAAGAAGATTGGAGACCATCTGCGCCTTGCGCTCGTCGTCGAGTTCGACGATGTTGTCCTCGGAAAGGCGATTGAGCGCCATCTGCACCATGGAGACGGCCCCCTCGACGATCTTCTGCCGTGCCGCAATGATCGCGGACGCCTGCTGGCGTTGGAGCATTGCCGCGGCGATCTCGGGCGCATAGGCAAGGTGGGAAATGCGAGCCTCCAAAATTTCGATGCCCGCCATGTCCGCACGCATCTGGATCTCCCCTTTGAGGACGTCTGCGATCTCCTGTGCACTGCCGCGGAGAGATTTTTCATCCCCGCTCGAGGAAACGTCGTAAGGATACTGCCGTGCGACCTGACGGATCGCCGCGTCACACTGTGTCGAAAGATAAGCGGCGTAGTTGTTGACATTGAAGACGGCACGCGCCGTATTTGTGATCCTCCAGATGACGACAACGGAAATTTCGATGGGATTGCCCTCCTCATCGTTGACCTTCTGGCGGTCGTTGTTGAGGGTCATTGCCTTCAAAGAGAGCTTTCTGGCGATCCCGACCGTTCCCCGCGCGGGGTTGACCGCCGAGCAGAAGGGATTCACCCAATAGAATCCGTCGCGCTTGATCGTCCCGTAATATTTCCCGAAAAGGGTCAGGACATATGCCTCGTTGGGCTGAAGCAGCTTGAAGCCGGGGATCATCAAAACACCCGCAATAATCAACACCACAGTGAGCGCGACAAACGCAGAATGAATTGCCCATAAAAGCGGAATCGAGGCGGCAGCAGCCGCAAAGATCAAGATCACGACAAAGAGCATCGCCCATCCGTTCTTTTCGCGTGCGCTTCTTTCGTCCACGGAATGATCAAACGAAAGAACGTTGTTATTTTGTTCCATGTTTCCCTCCAAAAAGTGATATCATTTTGATATCATTATAATAGCACTTTCAAAGAAAGCTGTCAAGCGTTTGAAGGCAAAAAAAGGCCCGAAACGGAAAAATTTTCCGCTCGGGTCGGGTGTTTTCAATCAGAGAAGCTTTTTGAGGATCTCCCGACAGGCAAGTTTGCAGTGCTCATAGGTGAGTCCCCCCTGAAAATAGGCGGTGTACGGCTCGCGGATCGGGGCATCCGCGCTCAATTCGATGCTCGCCCCCGCGACGAAGGTGCCTGCCGCCATGATGACCTTGCAGTCGTAGCCGGGCATATCCCATGCCTCGAGGCGGACAAAGGAGTCCACCGGGGAGCACTCCTGCACCGATTGAATGAAATCGGTGAGCTGCTTTTCCGTTTTGAATGTAATCGCACGCGTGATGTCCGCGGGAATTACATCGAGTTTTGGAAAATTCTCGTAGCCGAGCGCGTCCATGCAGCCGCCGATGAGAAGTCCCCCTTTCAGCGCCTGCGCGACGACGTGCGGCGCGAGGAAAAATCCCTGATAATATGGTTGATAGCCGTAGGCATAGGAGCCGATCTCCCCGCCGACGGAGGGCGCGGTGAGACGGTTCTCGCAAAGAGCGATATACCTTTCTTTTCCCGCAAGATAGCCGCCCGTGGGCGCAAGACCGCCCCCGGGGTTCTTGATGAGAGAGCCGACGATCATGTCCGCGCCGACTTCGGTCGGCTCTTTTATTTCTACAAATTCGCCGTAGCAGTTGTCCACGAAGAGACACCCCTCAAACCCGCAACCGCGGCAGAAAAAACACATCTTTTGGATTTCCTCGACGGAGAAGGCGTCGCGAAGTTCATATCCGCGCGAGCGCTGCATGTAGACCATCGCATACTTTTGCCCTTTGAGAAGGTTTTCCGCCTTTTTCAGATCGGGTTTTCCGTCGGGCAAGAGCGGAAGAATTTCCGCCGTAATTCCGAAATCCAAAAGAGAGCCGTTGCCCTTTCCCCAAACGACGCCGCGGAGGGTATCGTAGGGCTCCCCCGTCAGAAATAAAATTTTGTCCCCGGGACGTAAGATCCCGAACAGTGCGACCGTCAACGCGTGCGTTCCAGAGAGAATCGAGGGCGAGACGATGGCGCGCTCCGCGCCGAAGGTCCGCGCATAGATGCGTGCGAGGGTCTCTCTCCCCTCGTCCCCGTAGCCGTAGCCGGTAGAGCCGTTGAAATGACGCAGCGCGACCCGCTCCTCCTTGAACGCGCGAAGAACTTTCTCTTGGTTGAAGAGTGCGATCTCGTCGATCCGCGCAAAATTTTCTTTGAGTTTTCCCTCTTGCTCCGCGATAAATTCCTCAATTTTGTCCATAAATCTCTATGACCTCCCGCGCCGCAGGTTTGACGTCCTTGGGCGTGATCCAATGCAAATTCTGCGTCTTTTTGAAAAAAGTCAGCTGTCTTTTGGCATAATTGCGGGTATTTTTCTTGATTATGTCTGACATAGTACTATGCAAATCGCCGTTTTTCAAAGATTCGATGACTTCTTTGTACCCAATCCCCTGCATACACTGCGCAGTTTCCTTCACGCCGCTTGCAAGAAGCCCCCTCACCTCTTCGACGAGTCCCGCCTCTATCATCTCGTCCACGCGGCGGTCGATCCGCACATAGAGCTCCTCTCGCGGGAAGGAAAAGGCAAAGGCGGAGAAGGGATAGCGGGGAATGGGCAAATCGTGCTGTTCGGACTTCTTTTTGCCCGTTGCTTCAAAAATTTCGAGCGCACGAATGACCCGTTTTTCGTCGTTGGGGTGCAATTTTTCCGCGCTCTCGGGGTCCACTTCCTTCAGCTTTTCATAGAGAAATTGCTGCCCCTTTTCGCGGGAGAGCGCCTCGAGGCGGGCGCGGATATTTTCGTCCTTGGGGGTATTTCCGTAGGAATTGCGATAGAGCAGCGCATTCAGATAGAATCCTGTTCCGCCGCAAAGGATCGGCGTCTTCCCGCGCGACAAAATGTCCTCTAAGATGGGAAGCGCCATCTTTTCGTAGTCACCGACGGAGAAATTTTGGGTGGGTTCAACGACGTCGATCATGTGGTGGACGACTCCCCCGCGCTCTTTTAACGTTGGCTTTGCCGTCCCGATATTCAATCCTTTATAAACAAGAAGGGCGTCGACGGAGATAATTTCTCCATTTAAAAGTTTTGCGCACTCGACAGAGAGGGCGGTCTTCCCCGAGGCGGTGGGCCCGCAGATGACGAGAATTTTCATACGATGCGCTTGAAGAGCTTCTCAAGCTCCGATTTTTTCATCTTGACGCAGGCGGGTCTGCCGTGCGGGCACTTGATGCCCATGTCCCCGTCCATGCCCTCGAGGAGGGCGCGAACTTCCCCGTCCGAAAGCTGCTCGCCGCCCTTGACTGCCGCCTTGCAAGCCATCATTGCGAGTCTGTCCTTGAAAATTTCGCTGAGTTTGATCGCCCGGAGCGTCTCCAAAGAGGAGAGCACCTCGGAGAAAAATGCTTTGAGGTCGATCCCCGTCAGCTCCGCGGGATGGGAGGAAATTTTAAAGCTGCTGCCGCCAAATTCCTCGATTTCGAAGCCGAGCTCCCGGAAATTTTGAAGATTTTTCTGCAAAAAGACAAATTCCTGCGGATTTACATTCAGAATATAGGGCAAAAGCAGCGACTGCGCCGCAATTTCCCTTTGATCCGCCCGCGCCTTCAACTTGTCGTAGAGCAGCCGCTCATGCGCGGCATGTTGGTCGACGAAGTAGGCAGCGTCCCCCATTTCATAGATGAGATAGGTGTGAAAGAGCTCCCCCTTGTAGACGAGAAGGTGCGGATCGACCCTGTCCTGCCGAGGAGCTTGGCGCAGAAGACGCTGATTCTCCGCGAAGACGTCCTCTTCGGGGGCTTCGTATTCGCTCGAGGCCAAGGTATAGGCGCTCTGCGTGCGGCGCTGCTCGAAGGGAAGATTTTTTCCCACTTCCGAGACGACGAAATGAAGTTCTTCCCTCGCCTCGCGGTAGCTCATTTGGGGAGAGGGCGTATTTTGAACGATTTCTGCTTCTTTCGGCGCGGGCTCTTCCTTCAATGCGGGAAGTTCCGCCAGAAATTCAAGCGCCTTGGAACTTCCGTCGAGCACAGAGGAGACAACAGAATAGACGCTCCCATAGACGACCTGATTGTCCGCAAAGCGGACGTCTGCCTTGTTGGGATGGACGTTGACGTCCACGATCTCGGGCGGAAGGGAGAGGGAGAGAATATAAAAGGGATACTGCCGCTTCATGAGGTAGCGGGAGTAGGCGTTTAAAATGGCGAGCGAAACCGTCTGGTTGACAACATAACGCCCGTTGACAAACAGGGACTGGTAGGTCCTGTTCGACTTGTAGAAATTGGTATTTCCGAGAAAGCCCGTGAGGTGCAAGCCGTTCTTTGTCGCGTCGAGCTCATAACAATTTTCAAGGGCGGACGCGCCGTAGATGATCGCGATCGCGCTCTTGAGCCCGTCGCCGAGGGTCTTGAGACGCAACTTTCCGTTGAGAAGATAGGTAAAGGAGACCTGCGGCTTCATGAGCGCACAGCGAATGACGACGTTGGTGACGTCCGCCTCCTCCTGCGATTCCGATTTGAGGAATTTTCGTCTTGCGGGGGTGTTGAAGAAGAGCTCTTCGACGGTCACCTGCGTGCCGTCCGCACCCGCCGAGGGCAGAATCTCCCCCAAAACTCCCCCATCGCAGGAGAGAGAGAAGCACTCCTCCCCTCTTCTTCTCGATACGATCTTCATGCGGGAGACGGAGGCGATGGAGGCGACCGCCTCGCCGCGGAAGCCGAGGGTCGCGATGCGCTCCAAGTCCTCCGCCGAGGAGAGCTTGCTCGTCGCATGGGGAAGAAAGGCCTTTTTGAGGTCACTCTTCTCGATCCCGCAGCCGTTGTCGGTGACGCGCAAAAACTTTCCCCCCGCCGTTGTCTCGACGGTGATCTCCGTCGCGCCCGCGTCGAGGGCATTTTCGATGAGCTCCTTGGCGACGGAATAGGGCCGGTCGACGACCTCTCCCGCCGCGATCCGATTGAAGACCTCGGGCGAAAGAATATTGATCATAGATACTTCTCCTTCCACTCCGAGAGAATGGTCAGAGCCTGCATGGGCGAGAGAAGGTCGGGATTGAGTTCCCTCAATTCCCGAATGAGTCCCTCATCGGACTCTTCTTCCTCCTCTTCGGGAAGATTTTTGCGGGTGATCTCGTTCTTTTCGAGCTGTTTGAGGAGAACTTTGGCGCGGGAAATGACCTCTTCGGGAACCCCTGCAAGGGCGGCAACTTCCACGCCGAAGGAGCGGGAGGCTCCCCCGCGGACGATCTTCCGCAAAAAGACGACGGAGCCCCCCACTTCGCGCACGCTGATCTTGTAATTTTTGACGCCCGGGAGCTTTCCCTCGAGCTGGGTGAGTTCATGATAATGGGTGGCGAACAGCGTCTTCGCGCGTACATTCTCATTGAGGTGTTCGATGACAGACCAGGCGATGGAGAGCCCGTCATAGGTACTCGTTCCGCGCCCGACTTCGTCCAAGATGAGAAGACTTCTCTTCGTCGCGTTTCTTAAAATGTTTGCAACTTCCGTCATCTCGACCATGAAGGTACTCTTGTCCGAAATGATGTTGTCGCTCGCGCCGATGCGCGTAAAGATGCGATCGCAGAGGGGTACGGTCGCCTCCTTTGCGGGGACGAAACTGCCCAAATGCGCCATGAGCACGATGAGGGCATTCTGCCTTAAATAGGTGCTCTTACCCGCCATGTTGGGACCCGTGATGATGAGCGTCCTGTTCTCTCCCCCGTCTAAAGAGCAGTCGTTGGGGACAAACCGCTCGCGGGAAATCTCCTCCACGACGGGATGTCTCCCCTCTTTGACGGAGAGGGCTCCCTCTTCGACGATGATTGGTCTAAAGTATTTTTTCTCCTTTGCGATCGTGGCGAGGGCGAGAAAACAGTCGAGCCGCGCGATCGCCTCGGAAATTTTTTGCAGAATGGGGATATTCTTCTCGAGCATTTCGAAGATCTCCGAAAAGAGCTGCTGTTCGATGGCGTCCGCCTTTTCGGAACTGCCGAGAATGTCGCTCTCGAGGACTTTGAGCTCCTCGGTGAAGTATCGCTCGCCGTTTGAGATCGTCTGTTTGCGGATATAGCTGTAGGGAACAAGATCGCGGAAGGCATTCGAGACCTCGATATAGTAGCCGAAGACGCGGTTGAATCCCACCTTGAGGGACTTGATCCCCGTCTTCTCCCGCTCCCGCGCCTCGAGCCGGGAGACGAGCTCCTTGGAGTTCTTGCCCTTCTCGCGCAATTCGTCGAGCCGCTTGTTGAAGCCCGCCTTGATAAAGTTCCCCTCGCGCAGAAGTCCCGCGTTGTCCGAAAACGCGCTGTCGAGGAGCTCACAAATTTCTTTGGGATCGACAAGATCGTTCAAGATCTCCTTCAAAAGCGGAGAAGTAAAGCCGGAGAGCTTCATCTTAAGGCCGGGAATCAATGAGAGCGACTTTGAAAGGGCGACGCAGTCCCGCGGCTGAAGGTTGCCGTTGCCGATCTTTCCCGTCAGCCGTTCGACGTCGTGCATTCCCGAGAGGGATTCGGCGATCCCCATGCGAATGACCGAGGCATCGAAGAGCTCCTGCACCGCATCGAGCCGCTCTTCGATCTTTGCCCGATCCAAGAGAGGTTTTAAGATCATGGAACTTAAGAGCCTTGCGCCCATGCCCGTCTTCGTCTTGTCGAGGAGCCACAAAAGAGAGCCGTACTTCTTGCCGTCCGCGTTGTTGCGCAAAATGTCCAAATTTTTGACCGCGATGGGATCGAGGACCATATACTCGCCCGCCGTGAAGAGGGTGAGTTTATTGATGTTTTTGATGGAGCGCTTCTGCGTCTCGGTCAGATATTCGAGGAGCGCACCCGCCGCACGGACGCAGACGGGACGGTCTTCGAGTCCCAACGCCTCCATGCCCGAGACGTTCAGCTGTTCGCGCAGCATTTTTTCGGCATGGGCGCTCTCGAACGCCCACGGAAGATAGCAGGTGAAGGGCGGAAGACTCTCCTTCTGCGGAAATTTCCCGAAGGTCATCAGAATTTCGCTGTTGCAGACGATCTCCGAGACGGAGAGATTATAAAGTTCGGAGAGAAGTTTCTCCGCGCTCTCGACTTCCGAGACGCAGAACTCCCCCGTCGTGATGTCGGCATAGGCGTAGGCAAACTTCCCCTCACACTCGCAGCAGCAGGCGATGAAGTTGTTTTTCTTCGAATCCAGAAGATCGCTCTCGATGACGGTCCCCGCCGAGACGACGCGCACGACCCCCCGCTCCACGGGTCCCTTCTTGGGGTCGGTGAGCTGTTCGCAGATGGCGACCTTGCAGCCCGCCTCGACGAGTTTTGCAAGATACCCGTCTACCGCATGGTAGGGTATACCGCACATGGGCGCACGCTCCTCCTCGCCGCAGTCCCTGCCCGTGAGGGTCAGATCGAGAATTTTCGACGCCTTTTCCGCATCCTCGAAGAACATCTCATAAAAGTCCCCCAGCCGAAAGAAGACGATACAGTCGGGATACTCGTCCTTGACCGTTCTCCAATATTTCATCATGCTTGTCATAGCCTGTTCTCCTCCGTGCCGTAAAGAGAGACGCCGTTCGCTTGCCCAATCCTGAGCGTGACGAACTCGCCGATCAAATTCTTATCGCTTGCAAAATAGCCCATTCTGCCCTCCTCGTTCCTGCCGAGGTAGAGTTTTTTCTTCTCATCGAAGTCCTCGCAGAGAATTTCCGTCCTCTTTCCGACGAAGCGCGCGCTCTTTTTCCGCGTGTTCTCGTTGACCTTCTCCACGAGGCGCATGATGCGGTCCTTTGCGGTCTCCTCGTCGATCTTTCCCTCCATTGCGGCGGCCTTGGTCCCCGTGCGGGGGGAATAGATGAAGGTGAACGCCGAGGAAAAGTCCGCCTCTTCGACGAGGGAGAGGGTGTCTTGAAACTCCTCCTCCGTCTCCGTGGGAAAGCCCACGATGAGGTCGCTCGTCACATCGCAGCCGGGGATCATCTCCCGCAGCATGGCGATCTCTTCCAGATATTTTTCGCGGGTGTAGCGCCTGTTCATGAGGGAGAGAATACGATTGTTTCCCGACTGCGCGGGAAGGTGCAGAAGGTTGCAGACGTTCTCTCTTTTTGCCATGACGGAGGCAAGCTCCCGCGTGAAGTCCTTGGGATGAGAGGTCATGAACCGCACCCGATACTTTCCCCCGAAGGAAGCGCAGGCGGAGAGAAGCTCGGGAAAGCTCATTTCCCCCCTTCCGTCGCTGTTGAAGGAGTTGACGTTCTGCCCGAGAAGCGTAATTTCCTTATAGCCCTCTTCTAAGAGTCCCTCAACTTCGCGCAAAATATCTTTGGCGCTTCTCGAACGCTCCCTGCCCCGAACATAGGGCACAATGCAGTAGGTGCAGAAGTTGTTGCAGCCGTAGGTGATGTTCACCCAGGCGTTGGGATAGCTTGTCCGAACGGGACTTATCCCGTCCTCCGTCTCTCCCCGCTCATCATGCACGGAGAGCAGGAATTTTTTGACTCTTCTCCTCTGTTCGATGAGAGAGGAGAGCTCCCCCAAATTGTGGGTGCCGAAGATGATATCGATGAAGGGAAACTTCTTTTTGAGGATTTCCGCTTTTCCCGCCTCCTGCGTCATACAGCCGCCGACGGCGATGAGAAGATACTTCTTCTCCCGCTTGAGCTTTTTGAGTGCGCCGATGTTTCCGAAGGCGTGATTTTCGGCGTTTTCGCGGATACAGCAGGTGTTGAAGACGATGATGTCCGCCTCTTCGAGGGGAACTTCCTTTTCGTAGCCGAGCCCCTTCAAAACGCCCGCGATCTTCTCCGACTCATGCAGATTCATCTGACAGCCGTATGTGACGATGTGATAGTTCATAAATAATCCCTTTAATATTTCGAACGAAATCTTCCTACGGAATCTTTCGTTCGAGGAAATGAGCTTGTTTGCCTTGATTTTTTTGGTCGTCTCGTTCGCTTTCACAACAATGTGCGTCCTGTGGGGCGCCTATTGAGTACTGCAGCGCAAAAGCGTGGTTTTGCTCGCACACATTATTTTTTAAAACAAAGGACTGATTTCTGCTTGCTTAGGGGATTCCCGTTCGCTGCGCTCACTTTACTTCGCCTACGGCTCGTGCGCCGCGTATGGATTCTCAATAGAACGACGCGTCGTCGACTTCGCTCAGGATGACAGATCAAAAAGCGTTGTCATGTTGAGCGGAACGAAGTGAAGTCGAAACATCTCGCCCTTTGTTCTAAATCCATCGGTGCGAGCAGGGTTTCCCTGCGCTGCACGCCCCTGTTTGCGAGCCACCGCACGCTTCTTGTCGTTTGAAACGAATGAGAGTGGAGCGTTGCATTCCTGCTCAACAGCCCGGTGGGCTGTGAGTGCAACGCGACAGCCGAGCTGGTGGCGAGGCGTGGTGAGGCGGGCGCTACCGCCGAACCGGGCTATGGGAACTCGAAAGCTCATTTCCTCGACGATAAATATTCCGAAGGAAGATTTTCGTCGAAATTCAAGACAGTACTTTTCCCACTTTTTCATGCAGGACGAGGTCGCAGCGGTCGTCGTAGGGTGTCGCGTCGCGGTTGATGAGGACGGAATATCTGCCGCGGAAGTAGTCGATGAATCCCGCCGCGGGATAGACGGAGAGAGAAGTCCCCGCAACGATGAGCATGTCCGCATGTCTGATCGCGTCGATCGCGCCGCGGACGGTGTCCTCGTCGAGCGGCTCACCGTAGAGGACGACGTCGGGCTTGATAAGTCCCCCGCAGGGACACTTGGGAACTCCGGAACTTTTCGCAATTTCCTCCGCCGAGAAGAATTTTCCGCATTTGAGGCAGTGATTTCTGTGAATGCTGCCGTGCAGCTCATAGACTCGCTTGCTCCCCGCCTTTTGGTGGAGTCCGTCGATGTTCTGGGTGACGATCGCAAGGAGTTTCCCCTCTCTCTCCCACTCGGCGAGCTTTTTGTGCGCGGCGTTGGGCTGCGCCCAAAGCGGGAGCATCTTGTCCCGATAAAATTTATAAAATTCCTCGGTATGCGAGAAAAAGTAGTCGCTCGAGAGAATGGTCTCGGGCGGAACATCGTATTTTTGCCGATAGAGCCCGTCCTCCGAACGAAAGTCGGGAATGCCGCTCTCCGTCGAGACCCCCGCCCCGCCGAAAAAGACGATCTTCGAGCTCTCTTCGATCATTTCTTGAAAAGTCATATATTTCTCCCGATTTCTACGAAAAGCATCCTTCTGTCATTCTGAGTGGAGCGAAGCGGAATCGAAGAATCCCCCCGGTCATTATACAAGAAGTATTGCGCTTCCCTACGCCGCTCTATTTTCCCTATTATAACATATCCAACCAAAAATTTCAACAAAAATCACGGGTTACTTTTTCGTTTTCCCCTGTCATCCTGAGCGGAGTGGCGTAGCCACGAAGTCGACGACGCGCCATTCTATTGTTTTTCCAAGCGCGGCGCACGAGCCGTAAGCGAGTAATGGATCCCCCCGATCGTTAGATTGTTGTATTTTTCT
The DNA here is from genome assembly GCA_947589565.1 of uncultured Clostridia bacterium. Taxonomy (GTDB): domain Bacteria; phylum Bacillota; class Clostridia; order Christensenellales; family Borkfalkiaceae; genus Gallimonas. The sequence continues at coordinate 67,641 of CANQBW010000001.1, forward strand.
TCACTCTCCCGAACATTTCCTGCGGGATAATTTCTTTTTCAAGGAAAATACTGTTTTTGATGAAAAAATCTATCAAAATTCTTTTGATCGCGCTCGGCGTGCCGCTTTTGATCTTGATTGGGGCTGTCATCTTTTACTGTTCGGTGACGGCGGGCGTCAAGCTCGATTTGAGCAAGCTCACATTGAACCAAACCACCGTCGAAATTTTCGATCGCCACGGCGATCCCGTCGAAAAGGAGAGCGCGGGAGAGATCGTCCCCTTCGACGAACTCCCCAAGTCCGCTCCCCTCGCCTTTGTCGCCGTCGAGGACAAACGGTTTTACGAGCACAACGGTCTCGACTATAAGCGCATTGCAAAGGCAGCCCTCATCAACCTGAAGAGTTTCTCCTTCCGCGAGGGAGCCTCGACCATCTCCCAGCAGCTCATCAAAAACACCCATCTCTCCAACGAAAAGACCCTCACGCGGAAGCTCAAGGAAATGAAACTCACCCGTCAGATGGAGAAGACGCTCTCAAAGGACGAAATTTTAGAGCTCTATCTCAACACGATCTACTTCGGGCACAGCGCCTTCGGCATTGAAAATGCGGCAAACTTCTACTTCGGACACAGTGCAAGAGAACTTCTTCCCGCGGAGAGCGCGACGCTCGCCGCCCTCGTCAAATCCCCCAACCGCTATTCCCCCTTCCAGGATCCCGAAAAATGCCTCTCCCGCAGAAATTTTGTCTTGAAGCTCATGAAGGAGCAGCAAATTCTCTCCGAGGAAGAGTACAAAACGGCAAAACAAGTCCCCCTTCCCACGGAGCCGACCCTCTCGAAAAAGAGGAGCTTTTATCTGACCTACGTCTTTGAGGAGCTCTCCGAAATTTTCCCCGACTTTCGATCGGGCGATTCGCTGCGCGTCTACACCTATCTCGACAAAAATTTGCAGGAAACGCTCGAACGGGAGGAGACGACAAGCGACGTCATTCGCCTTGTGCGGGGAAATGCGGACAACTCCATCAAGGCGATCCATTCGACCTGCGGGATCCCCAAGCGGCTGCCCGCCTCCACCATCAAGCCGCTCGCAGTCTACGCGCCCGCGATCGAGGAAGACCTGCTCTCCCCCGCGACTCCCATTCTCGACGAGAAAATTTCCTTCTCGGACTACTCCCCCAAAAATTACTCGGGAAACTACGAGGGCTACATGAGCGCACGCTACGCCCTCTCGCGGAGCGTCAATGTGCCCGCCGTGAAAGTTTTAAATTCTCTCGGGATCGACAAGGCGGCAAAATATCTCGAAAAGATGGGACTTTCGATTCCGGAAGAGGACAAGACGCTCGCCCTCGCCCTCGGCGGCATGAAAGAAGGGTTCTCCCTTCCCGCCCTCGCGGACGCCTATTCGGTCTTTGCAAGGGAGGGAGCATTCTCCTCCTCTTCGACGATCGCGAAAGTGGAAAACAAGGCGGGCGAACTTCTCTATGACAGAAGGACGCTCTCTGCCACCAAAAACGGAGAGGGCGAAAACAAAGTTTTTTCGGAAGAGACCTGCGTTCTCATCAACGACATGCTCAAGACCGCAGCAAAGGAGGGAACGGCGAGAAAGCTCAAAAGTCTCCCCTTTTCGGTGTGCGCCAAGACGGGCACGGCGGGAAACGATCGCGGAAACACCGACGCTTACACGATCGCCTACACCTATGAGGACGTCGTCGCCGTCTGGCTGGGAAACAGGGACAATTCCCCCATTCAAGAGACAGGCGGGGGTGCGGCGGCAAATGAGACGCTCCGCATTTTAAAGGCGCTCTATAAAGAGCATTCGCCCGAGGAATTTCCCGCTTCGGAGAATGTCGTCACCGTCGCCTTAGACCGCGAGGAATATGAGGAAAATCATCGGCTGCTCGTCATGGACCCGACCGCGCCCGACTATCTTGCCCTGCATGAGCTCTTCAAAAAGTCGGCGATCCCCGAGGGCACGAGCACCAAGTTCCATGCGCCGAAAATACAAAAACCGCTCATTTCTGTGAAAAATGGAGCGGTTGAGATAATACTATGTCAGACATATTACTATGATTACGAGGTAAAAAGAGAAAGTGAAGGTCAAATTTCCGTCATTTACAGGGGAAGTTACCGAAAAAACATCGTAGATAACTCCGTGCAGGGCGGAAAGCGCTACACCTATACGATCACCCCCTTCTATCAGGGGATCGAGGGCGAGAGCATCACACTCCCCTCCGTCTTTGTCGAAAGCAAAGAGGAACTTCCCGACGATTGGTGGGAAACTTACAATTTGAACTCCTCTTTGGATTTCAATGCTTCTTCGATCAATTCCTTTACAGGGAGCTTATTCTCCTCTTCTTCCACAAAGCGAAGGTTCGGCTTGATCGCGGGAAAGTCGGGCAGAAAGACCGTGCAGCAGTCCTCAAACGGCTGAATGGACGTCTCGTAGGAGCCGATCTTTTTGGAGAGCTCGATGATCTCATCCTTGTCGAATCCGATGAGCGGACGAAGGACGGGAAGGGTTACGACCGCATTCGACGAGGTGATCCCCTCGATCGTCTGGCTTGCGACCTGTCCCAAACTCTCCCCCGTTATGAGGCAGTTTGCGCACGTTTCCTTTGCGACGATCTCGGCGATGCGGAACATGAATCTCCTTAAAAGCGTTACATTGAGTTCCTTTGCGCAGGTCTTATGAATTTCTTCCTGAATGTGGGCGACGTTGACCGTGATGAGGCTCTCCGAGAGGGAGTATCCCGACAGAATTTTGCTCAACGTCTTGACCTTTTCCTTCGCGCCGTCGTTGGTGTAAGGGTAGCTGTGGAAGTGCAAAAGTTTTACGCCCATGCCGCGCTTTGCCATCATGTAGCCCGCGACGGGAGAGTCGATCCCCCCCGAAATGAGAAGGAGCCCCTTCCCGGAAGTTCCGACGGGCATTCCGCCCGCCCCCTTTTCGTAGGAGCCGAAGACGAGCGCGGTGCCGTTTTCGCGGATATCGAGATACACTGTGTGTTCGGGGGTGTGAACGTCCACTTTCAAAGAGGGAAAATCGTGCAGCAGTCTTCCCCCGATCGCAGCGCTCAGCTCCATGCTCGTCATGGGGTATTTTTTATCGGCGCGATGGGTGTCCACCTTGAAAGTGCCGTCTTGTGGTGCAAACAGCTTTGCCGCCGCATAAATTTCGTCGAGAGAATTTCCGACGACCAGCCCCCGCGAATAGGAATGAATGCCGAACACCCGTTTAAGGCGGGACATAATTTCCTCTTCCAACTCCTCGGGATAGCCTGCAAGCAGATATCTGCCGCTCGTGCGGTGCAGTTCATGGCGAATGCCGCGCATCGCACGCTCCAAATTGACCATAAAAATTCGCTCGAAGAAGCCGCGGTTCTTTCCCTTCAGATGAATTTCAGAATATCGAATGATGATGACTCTCTCCATCAGAGTTTCTCCTTCCACTCCCGTGCGCACGCATTCAATGCGTCTGCCGCGGTCAAAATTTCCTTCTCCGTGATCTCGGGGAAAAAGCTCATGCGAAGGACGCCGTCAAGTACGTCCTCGGGATACCCGCACGCCTTTAAAATGCGGCTGTGGGGGTGCTTTGAGGAACACGCGCTCCCCGTTCCGACGATGACGCCGTTTAAATCAAGCATTCTCTGTAAAACTTCCCCCCTCATGCCCCGCGCCGAGACCGTCAAAATATACGGCGAGCCCGCTTCCGTCGAAATGCGGGTGAAAATTTCCGGGTCGAGGGAGGAAAAGAGCAATTCCCGAAGTTTTAAAAACTTCTCCGCGCGCACTTTCAGATCCTTCAGCTCCTGCGCCGCATAGAAAAAGCACAAAATTCCGAGTACATTCTCGGTGCCGCTCCTGAGATTCCCCTCCTGTCCGCCGCCGAACAGGTAGCTTTGCGGAAGGGTCCCCTTGCGAAAGAGCAGCGCCCCCGTCCCCTTGATCCCGCCGATCTTGTGGGCGCTGACGGAATAGAGGTCGATCTCCTTTCCGAGCCGAACCGGGATCTTTCCGAACGCCTGAACGCCGTCGCTGTGAAATTTGCAGCGCGGATTTTTGCGCTTGACCGCCTTGGCGAGAGCATTGATGTCGTTGACCGCCCCCGTCTCGCTGTTGACATGGACGACGGAGACGAGGGAAGTCTTCTCATCCACCAGGGAGAGAAGCTCCTCTTCCGTCACGCTTCCGTCCTTTTCCACCCTTGCAAATCTCGGCTCCACGCCGAAATCCTTACATTTTTTAAAACAATTCTCCACGGCGGGGTGCTCCCCCATCGTTGTGACGGCGTTTCCGCGCCGCGCAAAGGAGAAGATCGCCTGATTGTCCGCCTCGGTGCCCCCCGAGGTGAAGAGGAGCGAGAACTCGGGAAATAACTCCGTGAAAAATTCCCGCGCCCGCTCGATCTCTCTTCGAACATTCACCGCCTCCGCGTACTGCGCGGAGGGATTGAAATAGTTTTCGGCATAGAACTTCTCCGCCCGCTCAAGCGCTTCTTTCACGGGCGCAGTCGTTGCCGCATTGTCAAGATAGATCATTAAAATTCCACTCTGCCTTCATAGACCTTCTGCACGGCGCCCTCGAGGATAACTCTGCCGTCCGAGGTGTAGCGCACGATGAGGTCGCCCCCCTTGACTTTGACGGTGACGTCGACGTCCCGTTTGCAGAGCCCCTTCTCGACGCAAGCGACGACTGCCGCCGCCGCGCCCGTTCCGCAGGCATAGGTCTCCCCCGTGCCCCGCTCGAAGGCGCGCATCTTGATCGTCGCCTCGTTGACAAGACGAATGAAGACGACGCTCGCCTCGTGCGGGAAGTATTTGCTCGAACCGATCTTGGTGCCGAGCTCCTCGACGTCGACGTCCTCCACCCTGTCGCAGAACATGACGCAGTGGGGCGTTCCGACGCGGACGGGGGTGACGAGGTAGGTGACTTCGTCGATCGTGATGGGAAGATCGAAGTTTCTGTCCCCCTTGGGAAGTTTCTCAAAGCCGAGAACGGGCGCACCGAGGTCCGCGCTCGCGGATGCGACCGCGCCGCCGAACCGATAGACGCGCACCTCGCGAATGCCGCCGATCGTCTCGATCTTCATCGCCTCCTTCTTGACTCTTCCCGTCTCATAGAGGTACTTTGCGACGCAGCGCACGGCGTTTCCGACCATGTCGCTCTCCATGCCGTCGTGGTCGAAGATGCGCATCCGCGCGTCCGCCTGTTCGGACTTCTCGATGAGGACGATCCCGTCCCCGCCGATCCCATAATGACGGTTTGCAAAGTTGACCGCGAGGGACTCGGGGCAGGTGATCTCCCCGTTTCCGTCCTCAAACAGGATATAGTCGTTCCCGCAGGACTGCATCTTGACGAAGGAGAGCTGCAATTTATGCTTGCGGAGACGGTTGATGTCCACGAGCTCGGTGTTGTACTGGGTGAATTTGCTCGCGATGATGTCGCAGAGGGCGTTTGCCGTATCGAGAGAAGTCAAAACGGTCACGCCGAGCAGCACCGCATGATGATGCAATTCGATATAGTCGTTGATGGAGTCGACGTCCGTCTTTCCCGTGTAGATGATGTAGTCGATCTTGCCTTGGTCCATGAGCTCGGAGACCTGCTTGGTCGCCTTGAGCCGCTCGACGACCGTGACGTCGATGCCGAGCGCGGAGATCACCTTCGCGGTGCCCGCCGTCGCATACAGATTGCAGCCGAGGTCGGAGAACTTCTTCGCGATCGAGACGATCTCGAACTTATCCTGGTCGTTGACGGTGAAATACACGCCGACGGGGTGCTGTTTGGTCGGATGGCACATCTTGAATCCCGCCGAGACAAGTCCCTTGAAGAGGGCCTCCTCGATCGTCTTGCCGATGCCGAGGACCTCCCCCGTCGACTTCATCTCGGGGCCGAGTTGGGAGTTGACGTCGTTGAGCTTTTCGAAGCTGAAGACGGGCACCTTGACGGCGACATAGGGAGAATCGGGATACAGCCCCGTGCCGTAGCCGAGTCTCTTGAGCTTTGCGCCCGCCATGATCCTGGTCGCAAGCTCCACCATCGGCACCCCCGTGACCTTGGAAATGTAGGGGATCGTCCGCGAAGCGCGGGGATTTACCTCAATGACGTACAATTCATTGTGATAAATGAGATATTGAATGTTGATGAGCCCCTTCGTCTTGAGCTCGAGCGCGAGCTGCGTCGAGACTTCGACGATGCGCTCCTTCATCGCGTCGCTCAAGTGATAAGGCGGGTATACTGCGATGGAGTCCCCCGAGTGGACGCCCGCCCGCTCCACATGCTGCATGATGCCGGGGATCAGAACGTCCACGCCGTCCGAAATGGCGTCGACTTCGAGCTCCGTGCCCATCAGATACTTGTCGCAGAGGACTGGATTTTCAATGTGCTGCGACAAAATCACGTCCATATAGCGGGAGATGTCGTTCTCGGTGAAGGCGATCGTCATGTTCTGCCCGCCGATGACATAGGAGGGCCGCAGAAGGACGGGATAGCCGAGCTTTTCGGCGGCCTCGAAGGCCTGTTCCTTGGTCATGACCGTGAGCCCCTTGGGACGGGCGATGTGATACTGCTCCAAAAGTTCGTCGAACCGCTCCCTGTCCTCGGCGATGTCGACGCTGTCCGCGCTCGTTCCCAAAATGCGGACTCCCTTCTTGGCAAGGTACCCGCAGAGCTTGATCGCGGTCTGCCCGCCGAAGGTGATGACGACGCCGTAGGGCTTCTCCACGTCGATGACGTTCTGCACGTCCTCGGGAGTCAAGGACTCGAAGTACAGCCTGTCCGCCGTATCGAAGTCGGTGGAGACCGTCTCGGGATTGTTGTTGATGATGATGACCTCATAACCGAGGGATTTGAGGGTCCACACGCAGTGGACGGAGGAATAGTCGAACTCGATGCCCTGTCCGATGCGGATGGGACCGGAGCCGATGACGATGACCCTCTTTTTCTGCGATTTTTTCACGAAGGAGACCGCCTCGTCGTGCTCCAAGGGGTCGTAGGTCGAATAGAAATAGGGCGTCTGCGCCGAGAACTCGGCGGCGCAGGTGTCGACCATCTTGAAACATGCCCTGCGATGGGTGACTTTGTTCCCCGTGAGCATCTCGAGGGCAAAGTCGGTGTAGCCGAGCTTCTTCGCCGCAAGATACTCCGCGCGGGTGAGCTTCTTTCCCTTGATACTCTGCTCGAAATCCACCAAATTTTTGAGCTTATTTAAAAACCAGCGGTCGATCTTCGTGATGTGGAAAATCTCGTCGGGCGTGATCCCCGCATGAAGAGCGGCGAAGACGACAAAGAGCCGCTCGTCCGTCATCTTTTCAAGTTCTTGATAGAGCTCCTCTTTGGTGAGCTTGGAGAATTTGGGCGCGTTGAGGGTGGACAGAGAAATTTCCGCGCCGCGGACCGCCTTCATGATCGCCTGCTCGAAGGAGGAGCCGATCGCCATGACCTCGCCCGTCGCCTTCATGCGCGAGCCCAAGTCCCGCTTCGCATACAAGAATTTATCGAAGGGCCACTTGGGGAGTTTGACGACGACATAGTCGAGCGCGGGCTCGAGGCAGGCGTAGGTCTTGCCCGTGACGTCGTTTCTGATCTCGTCGAGGGTATAGCCGAGCGCGATCTTGGTCGCGACCTTTGCGATGGGATAGCCCGTCGCCTTGCTCGCAAGCGCGGAGGAGCGCGACACGCGCGGATTGACTTCGATGACGGCGTACTCGAAACTGTCGGGATTCAAAGCAAACTGGCAGTTGCATCCCCCCTCGATGCCGAGCTCCGAAATGATGTTGATGGAGGCGGTGCGGAGCATCTGATACTCCTTGTCCGAGAGCGTCACGGCGGGCGCGATGACGATGGAATCCCCCGTGTGAATGCCGACGGGGTCGAAGTTCTCCATGGAACAGACGGTGATAACGTTCCCCGCGCTGTCCCTGATCACTTCGAACTCGATCTCCTTCCATCCGCCGATGTATTTTTCGATGAGGACCTGCGTGATCGGGGAGAGCATGAGCCCGTTGTGGGCGATGAGACGAAGCTCCTCCTCCGTCCGCGCGACACCCCCTCCCGCGCCGCCCAAGGTAAAGGCGGGACGCACGATGACGGGATAGCCGAGGCTCTCTGCGATCTTGACGCAGTCCTCTACATGATATGCAATGTCCGAGGGAACGACGGGCTGACCGATCTTCTTCATCGTCTCCTTGAAGAGTTCCCGGTCCTCGGCACGGTCGATGGCGTCGAGGTTGGCGCCGATGAGTTTGACCCCCCACTCGTCCAAAAATCCGCTCTTTGCGAGCGTACAGCCCATGGTAAGGCCCGTCTGTCCGCCCAAGGAGGCGAGAAGGGAATCGGGCCTCTCCTTGATGATCACCCGCTTTAAGGAATCCTCCGTCAGAGGTTCCAAATAAATTTCATCTGCGAGCATTCTGTCCGTCATGATGGTGGCGGGATTGCTGTTGCAGAGCACGACGTTGACCCCCGCGTCCTTCAGAACGCGGCACGCCTGTGCGCCCGCATAGTCGAACTCGGCGGCTTGTCCGATCACGATGGGACCGGAGCCGATCACCAATACCTTTTTGATCTCACTTTTCTTGGGCATTTTGTTTCTCCTTTTTCATGCGTGAAAGAAACCCGTCGAAGAGGTAGTTTGCGTCGTGCGGACCGCCGCAGGCTTCGGGATGGAACTGTACGGTCTCCGCATCGAGGTCGGGATAGCTCATCCCCTCGCAGGTCCCGTCGTTGGCGTTGACGAAGGTCTCTCTTCCGCAAGAGACCGTCTCCGACAGCACTTCATAGCCGTGGTTCTGGCTCGTGACGAACACCTTTCCGCTTGCAAGCTCCTTGACGGGCTGGTTGGCGCCGCGGTGTCCGTACTTCATCTTTCGCGTCTTTCCGCCCATCGCGAGGGCGAAGAGCTGATGCCCGAGGCAGATGCCGAAGATCGGCTTTTTGCCCGCAAGTTCTCTGATGATTTTGATCTCCGCTTCATCGTCTGCGGGATCTCCGGGACCGTTCGTCAGCATGATGCCGTCGGGATGAAGGGCAAGCGCCTGTTCCGCAGGATACTCCGCGGGCACGACCGCGACCTTGCAGCCGCGGCGGACAAGTTCCCGCACAATGTTCTCCTTTGCGCCGTAGTCATAGAGGACGACAAAGTACTCCCCGCCCTCATTGAGAATGTGAACATTCTTACAGGTGACAGCCTGCAGTGCCCCGCTCACCCGATATCTTTTCAGCGCGTCGAAATCGGTGAAGGGGCGGAAGGAGATCGCCGCATTCATGACGCCGTGTTCGCGGACGATCTTCGTAAGCTCCCGCGTGTCCACGCCGTAGATCGCGGGAATATTACTTTTCTTTAAAAAATCCTCAATGGTTCCCTCCGAGCGGAAGTTCGAGGGAGCCTCACAGCGCTCCCGCACGACATAGCCGAAGACATGGCTCCTGTCCCCCTCCTTGTCGGGCGTCACCCCGTAGTTTCCGATGAGCGGAAAGGTCTGCGTGACGATCTGTCCATAGTAGCTCGGATCGGTGAGCGTCTCGAGGTAGCCGGTCATGCCCGTCGTAAAGACGAGTTCGCCGATGGTTTCGCGCTCCGCGCCGAAGGATATGCCCTCGAACACCCTTCCGTCTTCCAGCGTGAGATAAGCCTTTTTTTTCATTTTCATCCCTTAGCCCTGTATTTTTTCATATTTTTCAGATAGTATGTCAGACATAATACTATGCAAATCACGTTTTTTCGGGGTCTCGACTCCCGAATTTTAAGAAAAAACGGGAAATCGCCTCTGCTCCGCACCACGCTTCGCAGACAGTCGATTCCCCTTCCGTCTTTTTGAAAAAGGAAAGCTCCGCGCCTTCCTTTGCTTGATTGATATATGCAATTTGAAAATTCTTGATGGGACGGTCGAGCTCTTGAAGAGAAAAACAATCGGTGAAGAGATCGGCGTAGTAGGTATTGTTCAAATGGAAATAATGGTCGAGACGGGAGAAGCCGACCGACGTCTTGAACACAAGCTGCTTTTCTTGATCGAGTTTTTTGATCTGCCAATTCACCGAGGGAAAGATCTTTCTCGGATTGTAGGGGCACTTCTCGTTCGCCTCGCCAAGATAGTCGGGCGTGAGAAGCGAAAAGCTCTTCAAATCAACAAGGCACCAGCGGGAAGCCATGTCGCATACACGCTCTCCCCTCTGATTTTTCATCGCATAGTCCCGCTCGAAGATGACGTGACGGGGCGGCAGCGGCCAGGTCTCCACGGTAATCGTATCCCCGATTTTTACGGGGGCATAGAGCTCGCCCACGGTGTGAACGGTGATAAAAGCGAGCCCTTTCGGCTTTAAATCATCGTAGCCGAACTGCAGCTCGTCCGCACTCGAACACGCCGACTCCTGCGCCAAAGAGAGCAGCGTCGAGAGTCTGATGCGATCATACGCGTCAAAATCCGTGTAGCGGATCTGAAATTCCCGTCTGTGGCAGTACTCGTTCATATCCTTTTGATTATAGCACCATTTTCAAGGAAAGTCAACGAGAATTTAGCCCTTTTTCAAACGGAAGAGGACAAAAATCCGATCGCGCCCGAAAAGATCGCCTGAACGAGCTTTCCCCGGTATTCGTCGCTCAAAAGGAGCTTTTCGTCCTCGGCATTGGACAAAAATCCGCACTCGACGATGACGGCGGGATAGCGGTTGCAGTTGAGAATGAAGTAGTCCCCGACGAGCGCCTGCGATTTCTTGACGCACTCGGGCATATTGTTCAATTTGCTTTGAATATTTTCTGCAAGCGCACGGCTGCTCTCCGAGTTCGCGCGGTAGAAGACCTGACCGCCCCGGCGGCTCTTTTGCGTGAAAAAATTCTGGTGGATGGAGATGACGACGGCGGGGTCGCTCTCGTTGATGATCTCTGCGCGCTTTTGCATGTCGCGCTTTTTGTAGCCGGGGGTCGCCGCGCCGTAGAGTCCCGCCTCCGTCTTTCGCGTCAGAATGACGTTGAATCCCGCCTCTTCGAACCTTTGCTGCAACAAAAAGGTGATCTCGAGGTTGAACTCGCTCTCCTTTTTCTTGGAATTGACGCCGAGCACCCCGCCGTCGATGCCGCCGTGTCCCGCGTCGAGGACGATGGTCAGCCGCTGGGCGGAGGCCGCCGTGCGGGAGAGCGCGAAGAAGCAGAAGACAAGCGTCAAAATCACGGTCAGCGTGAGCGCCGCCGCGCCGAGAAGCACTCTGTGCCGATAAAAAACATTCATGCCCTATTTTATGTGCGGGACAGGCGGTTTACCCCGAAAATTTTCTTTTTTGAGGTTTTTTTGACAAAAAATGCTCTCAGTCCTTGACCTTTGGTTTTGCCTTTGCTATAATAATGTAAAATTTCATATTTGGAGAGTGTTTATGGAACGCGTAAAAATCGTAACCGATTCGAACAGCGGCATCACTCAGAGGGAAGCGGAAAAACTGGGAATTTCCGTGCTCCCGATGCCCTTTCTGATCGACGGAAAACAGTTCTTCGAGGACATCGACCTGAGCCAGGAGGAATTTTACAAACACCTCACGCTCGACGCCTCTGTTTCGACCTCGCAGCCCTCGGTCGGCGCAGTCACAGATCTTTGGGACAGTCTTCTCAAAGAGGAAGACTGCAAGATCATTCACATTCCCATGTCGAGCGGACTCTCGGAGTCCTGCCACACGGCGATGGGACTTGCAAAGTCCTACGAGGGAAAAGTGCTCGTCGTCGACAACCAAAGAATCTCCGTCACGCAGAAGCGGAGCGTCTACGACGCGATCGCCCTTCGGGACAGAGGGCTCTCCGCGGAGGAGATCAAAGACGCGCTGATGGGGAGCAAGTTCGACAGCTCCATCTATATTTCCCTCGACACCTTGAAATACCTCAAGAAGGGCGGACGGCTCACGCCCGCGGCTGCCCTCATCGGCACCATTTTAAAGATCAAGCCCGTCTTGCAGATCCAGGGTGAAAAACTCGACGCCTTCAAGAAGGTCAACACCCTGAAAAAGGCGAAGGAAGTCATGATCGAGGCCATAAAGCACGACTTTGAGACGAGGTTCAAGGAGTTTTGCGACAGAGGCGAAATGTCCCTCTTCATCGCGCACACGGCGATCGAGGAGGAGGCAAATCATTTTGCCGAAGAAATTCGCGCGGCGTTCCCGAACGTCCCCCTCACCTTCATCGATCCCCTCTCGCTGAGCGTGTCCTGCCACATCGGCCCCGGCGCCCTCGCCATCGCCTGCGCAAGAACGCTGAAATGATTTATTTTGAACCTGCGCCCCGCGGCCATCGCCGCGGGGCGCCTTTTGAATGACGGTAAAATTCCAAATAAAAGGCGCGTTGGAAAATCACACTTTTCCATAAGCGCACTCAAGTTGCCGAACCCTTTCGGCTTATTGTCGTTTGAAACGAACGAGACGACCAGGCTGTGGGAACTCGAGAGCTCATTTCCTCGAACGTAAATATTTCCGTAGGAAAGATTTCGTTCGAAAAATTTTCTACCAATCCTTCTTCCCGCAAAGTTCATCGATGGAAACAGAGAAGAGATCGGAGAGCAGCCAAAGGCAGGAGAGAGTCGGCTCCGTCTTTTTTTGCTCCCATTCGCTGACACACTGCTGCGTCACCCCTATCTTTTTGGCGAGCGCAGCCTGCGACATTTTATTCTCTATGCGGAAAGCCCTTAAATTTTCCGCAAATTTGGTTTCCATAAAAATAATATACAATTATTCTTGTATTTTTACTTGACAAACAAGTTTAATTGTGATAATATTTTGATGGACAAGGTGAGGCTGTCTGATGAGGAAGAAAATGCGCGGTGGGTTCAACTCGCCGCGCATTTACTTGTTTTAGGTTTCGGCAAAAATCTTGCTGCGCAATATTTTTGTCGAGGAAATGGACTTTTCTGCCTTGATTAGTTTGGTCGTCTCGGTCGCTTTCACAACAATGTGCGTCCCGTGGGGCGCAAATTGAGTGCGCTTATGGAAAATGCGATTTCCCAACGCGCAGTTTATTTAGAACTAAGGGCGAGATGTTTCGACTCCGCTTCGCTCCGCTCAACATGACAGCGGATAACGATGTCATTCCGAGCGCAGTCGACGACGCGCCGTTCTATTACTTATCAAAGCGCGACGCACGAGCCGTAAGGCGAGTATGAATCCCCTTGGTCATTAGAATGCCCATATTACGAAAAGCGTTGCGGGGTCCGGGACACATCGCAAGTGTCCCGGAATTTTTTTGCGCTACTTTTTTGTATTCGTAAAAAAGTAGCAAACGCTCGTCATGCGGAAACGACAATCAAAAGCGGATTGACGCAAAACAGAAAATTTAAAAAAGGTTTTTTCGAAACCTTTAATTTAGTACCACATCCTTCAAGCTCTCGAATTTTTCGAGGGCGGAAGTTTTAATCTCCTCGAGGTTCAGCTTTTGGGCGAACGCCTCGTCGGAGAGCTTCTTTGCGAGAAAGATCATCTCGGTGGAGTACTTTAAATTTTCGATATCCTTTAAAATTCTGCCGCTCTGGCGGGTCCCGAAGAAGTCGCCGCTTCCGCGAAGCTCTAAATCCTTCTCCGCGAGGGCGAAGCCGTCGGAAGTCGTCTTCAGAATCCCAAGCCGCTCCCGCGCCGTCTCGCTGTCGCTGTCTGTCAATAAAAAGCAATAGCTCTTCTCGCTCCCCCGCCCCACTCTGCCGCGCAGCTGGTGCAATTGGGAGAGCCCGAACCGCTCCGCATTGTAGATGACCATGATGGTGGCGTCGGGAACGTCGATCCCGACCTCGATGACCGTCGTCGAGACGAGGCAATCGTAAACTTTTCTCTTAAAGTCCTCCATGATCTGCGCCTTTTCCTTCTCCTTCATTCTGCCGTGGAGAAGGGCAAAGCGGACAGTCGGAAGTCTCCCCTTCAACTCCTCGAAGAGCTCGGTCACCGAGGTGATCTCCCCCTCCGCCTCGTCGATCTTGGGGCAGACGAAGTAAGCCTGCTTTCCGCTCTTCGTCTCGCGGGCGATGTAGGAAAGCATGTCCTCATACTTATAGGCGGGAATGATCGAAGTGGAAATCTCCTGCCGCGCCTTGGGCTTGTCGGGGATCGTCGTGATGTCGAGGTCGCCGTAGAAAATGAGAGAGAGCGTCCGCGGAATGGGCGTCGCGGACATGACGAGAACGTCGGGAGAGTCCCCCTTTTCACTGAGCGCGTTGCGCTGGCTGACGCCAAAGCGGTGCTGTTCGTCGCAGACGCAGAAGGCAAGTTCACGGAAATGAACGTCCCCCTGCAAAACCGCATGGGTGCCGCAGAGGATGTCGATCTCCCCCTTTTTGAGTTTTTCCTTGATCTCCCGCTTCTCTTTTGCCGTACAGCCCCCCGAAAGATACCCTACCCGGTATTCGGGAAAGACATTTTTGAGGACGGAATAGTTCTGCGCCGCCAAAACTTCGGTCGGAGAGAGGTAGACCGCCTGGAATCCCGACCTCACTGCCATGTAAATTCCCGTCAAGGCGACTGCCGTCTTTCCGCTGCCGACGTCCCCCTGCAACAGGCGGTTCATGCAGTGGGGAGAGGTCAGATTGTCGTAGATTTCTTTGACGGCGTTCTGCTGTCCCTCCGTAAATTCGAAGCGGAAACGCTTTTGAAATTCGGCAACTTCGCGGCGGGTCACCGTGTACTTCCGCGAGCGCACCTGATTTTTGTCCCCTTTGATGAGCTTGAACGCGCTGATGAGGATAAAGTACTCCTCGAGCGCGACGCGGTTGCTGCACTCGCTCAACTCCCGCTGCGACTGCGGCTGATGGACGCCGAGAAACGCCTCCCGGAGGGAGGAGAGCTTGTATTTTTCGCAAAGCGTCTTCGGAATGACCGTCCCGATCGGCTCCAATGTGAGCGCCGTGCGGATGCTCTCCCGCACCACCCGCTGGGTGAGTCCCCCTTTCAGCGGATAGACAGGAACCATTCCCCGCAGGTTTTTGCTGCGCCAGACCGATTCGAAGGAGGGATTGACGAGGCAGATCTGATGTCCGTACTTGTTCTGCACTCTGCCATAGAAGAGGTACTCTCCCGGTTTCAATCGAGCGGCAAGATAGGGCATATTGAACCAGACCGCCGAGAAGGTGACGCCGTCCTGTTCGAGCCAGGCGCGGAAGTACTTGAGTTTTCCCGCAAAGCGCATGGCGTCCACCTTGACGAGACGGCATAAAAAAAGACCGCTATCATTGTGGAGAACATCTCTGACCGATAGACGGTTCGTCATATCCAGATAACCGCGGGGAAAATAGCGGACGAGCTGTTTGCTGTCCGTCACTCCCGCTTTTTGAAAGTCCTTCGCGTACTTCTCGCCGATGCCGCGTATCAATTTGAGATCCATAGGCGTTCCCTTAGGGTAAGGAAATCAAAATAGAGCGGGCATTTCGCCCGCCCTTTTCTCATTCCAAAGACAAGATATAATAGTAGACGGGCTGTCCGCCGTTGTGGTAATCGACGTCGCAGTCGGGGAATGCCGCGGAGACCTTTTCCGCGAGCGCGGCAGCGTCTTCCTCGGTGACGTTCTCGCCGTAGTAGAGGGTGATGACCTCGTGCGAGTCCTCTTTGAGCTTATCCAACAAGGCAAGAACCGTCTCTTCGATGTTGTTGCTCTTTGCGAGGATCTTCTTGTCGTCGAGGCCGATGATGTCCCCCTCTTCGATGTTGAAACCGTTGACATTCGTCGTGCGGACGGCGTAGGTGACCTGTCCCGCCTTGACGTTGTCGAGCGCGTGGATCATGTTCGTCTTGTTCTCCTCGAGACTTGCATCGGGAGAGAAGGCGAGCGCAGCGGCAAAGCCCTGCGGCACGTTCTTGGTCGGAATGACGTGGATCGTGCGGTTCTCGACGAGCGCCTTTGCCTGCTCCGCCGCGAGAATGATGTTCTTGTTGTTGGGGAAGACGAAGACGTTGTCGGCGTTGATCTTCTGCACCGCCGTCGCGATGTCCGAGGCGGAGGGGTTCATCGTCTGCCCGCCCTCGATGACGCGGTCGACGAAGAGGTCCTTGAAAATTTCCGAGATCCCCTCTCCCGCGCAGATGGCGAGCATTCCCTGCTCCTTCTTCTCCGCGGCGATCTTAGCCTTGAGCGCCCTGTTCTGTTCGAGCATGTTCTCGATCTTGGGTCTGTCCAATTCGCCGAGGGCGAGGGCATAGGTGAGCGCGACGCCGGGCGCATTCGTGTGGACATGGACTTTGATGAGCTCCAAGTCTCCGATACAGATGACGGAGTCGCCGATGCTCATGAGGTTTTCACGCAATTTGTCGATGTCGGCAAGGGTCGTGCTCTTCTTCAAGTTGATGACGAAAAATTCGGTGCAGTAGGCGAACTGGATTTCGCCGAGGTCCATGTTGATGATGTCGGAGTTGTCTCCGAAATCCGCGTCGAGGGAGGCATGGGACTTCGCCGCCTCCGTCTGCACCTCCGAGACGATCTCCTCTCCCATGAGGGCGGCCTGGAAGCCGCGCATGATCGTCATGAGCCCGACGCCGCCCGAGTCGACGACGCCCGCTTTCTTTAAGACGGGGAGAAGTTCGGGAGTCTTTGCAAGCGCACGGTCCCCCTCTTCGATGATGGCGGGAAGAAACTCCTCGAAGTCGCGGTACTTGCCCGCGTTCTTCATCGCAAACTCGCTCATCATGCGGACGACGGTCAGAATGGTGCCCTCTTTCGGGATCGCGACGGCGTTGTAGGCGACCTTGGTGCCCGACTCCATCGCCTTGGCAAAGGTGCGGGTATCCACCTCGGGCTTGCTCTGCCGCAAGATGAGACAGATCCCGCGGAAGATCTGCGAGAGAATGACGCCCGAATTGCCGCGCGCACCGCGCAGCGCACCCTTCGAGACGACGTCGCAGACTTCCATAAAATTATTGGAGGATGTTCCTTTGAGCTCCTTGACGGCGGATTGCAGGGTGAGAGACATATTCGTCCCTGTATCGCCGTCCGGAACGGGGAAGACGTTCAGCGCGTCCACCTTTGCGCGATTGTTCTCGAGCATCTTTGCGCTCACGAGAACCATCTTCCGGAACATCGCGCAGTTTATCGTTTTCTGCATGAGAGATTTCTACTCCTTTTCTCCGCAAACGCTCTCACAGCTTTAAGCCCATAACGTTTACGTTTACGGTGTCCACAAACATACCCGTGAACCGTTCGACCTTGTATTTGATGGCTTCCTTCAGCGACTCCGCAACTGCTTCGATGGAGACGCCGTACTTTATCAGAACATAGATATCGATATAGATGCGGTTGCCGCTCGTCGTCACTTTGACGCCCTTGCCGCCCGCCTCTTTTCCGAACAGCCCCGCAAGCGTGTCCGTAAAGCGGCGCGCAACGGTATCCACGATGCCATAGCTCTCCATCGCGGCTTGTTGTACGATCTTTGCGATCGCCAGGTCGGAAATTGAAATTTTTCCGTATGCGTTACTCGTGCTGACAGACATTTCTTTTTTCCCGTTTGATTCCTACTTCCTATTTTATCCTATTATTCCACATTTGGCAAGCATTATTAGAAAAATTTTTTGATTCCGACCAAAAAAAAACAATTTCCGCCCCTTTTTTAATTGCTTTTTTTCATGAAAAATGTTATGATACCTTTAGTTTGATTCGCAATAACCCTATCGGAGGTGATAATATGTCGAGAGTATGCAGCGTATGCGGAAAGGGCCGCGCTTCGGGAAACAACGTGAGCCATTCCAACCGCAAGACGAAGAGAACGTTTGAAGCCAATGTGCAGAAGGTCACTTACAAGGCGGACGGAAAAGTCACGACCGACTATGTCTGCGCAAGATGCTTGAAGAGCAACAAGATCGAGCGCGTTTAACCGCACAAAAAAGACGGTTCGGCAATCTGCCGAGCCGTTTTTCTATTCCAAAACATCTTTGAAGAAGCGAAGGGCGTTTCCTTTCGCGATCTTTTCCGCAACGCGCGGGGAAAATTCTTTTTCGAAGCGCGATAAAAGGCGCGGAACGTCCTTTGGACCCTTTATAAAAGCATTTTCCTCTGTGCCGTCGAAGTCGCTGCCGAGGCACAAAATATCCTCGCCGCCGACGTTTAAAAGATGCCTCGCATGTCGAAGAAGTCCCTCTCTCTGCTCCTCGGGGGTGCGGTCGGAGGAGATAAAATCCATGCAGAAGGGAAGGCCGATCACCCCGCCGCTGTCCGCAATCAAGCGAATCTGCCTGTCCTCTAAATTCCGCGCGTGGGAAAGGACCGCCTCTGCCCCCGAATGACTCGCGAGAAAGGGTTTCCCCCGCTCTTTACAGACAGAAGCGACGTCTTCGACAAGCTTGTCGCTCCCGTGGGAGACGTCGACCGCCATGGAAAGATCGCACATTTTTGCGACGACTTCTCTTCCGAAGGCTGTCAGTCCCCTCTCCTTTTCGCGGAACTTGGGATCGCCGCGGAAGTTGGGACTTCCGATCTCGTTGTCAAAATTCCAGGTCAGGGTGATGAGCCGCACCCCCCGCGCATGGAAATATGCGAGTTTTTCAAGGCTCCCCTCGAGCGCACCGCCCTCCTCCACCGAGAGAAGGGCGTTGATTTTTTCGGATTGAATGTCCGAAAACTTCCGCACGGGAGAAATGCCGCCTTTTGAAAGTTCGTCAAACTTTTCGAAGAGGGCGTTCGCCTTGTCAAAGAGACGCTCGCCCGAAACGAACGCCGCAAAGACCTGCATTAGACAGTCCCCCTCTTCGAGGTTCTCTCTTTTGACGCATGGCTTCGGACTCAAAAGCGCGTCGCAGTGCAAATCGATATATTTCATTTCCGATAGAAGAGCCGCACGATGCAGCCCAAAACCTTCGGCAGTTTCAAGCAAATAATCATATTATCTCCCGATTAAAAATCACAAGCAAAAAGCCTTCTTTCACGCGGAAGGAGCATTCTTCCCCCTCCGCGAGATTGGAAATTCCGCGCGTGGAGCCCGTTTTCAGCCAAAGATCCTCCTCCGCATACTTGAGCCCCCGCATTTCCATGATATGCGCGTCCCCGCCGAAGGGCAACAGGGAAACCGTCTGTCCGCTTTTTGCGGCAAAGCGATATTCTCCCTCGCCGAGAAGGGAAATTTGGGAGTCATTGTTGACCATCGTCGCCCGAACGCCCGCCTTCGCCGCTCTGTAAAGAAGGTGAAGGTTTCCGAGAAAATGATCCTCCCGCCTTCCCCCGCCGCCGAAGATGAGAATTTCTTCGGGAGAGAGCGAGACCGCGCGGTCGAGGGCGATCTCCCCGTCCGTCATGTCCTTTTCGGAAGGGTAGATTTTGCTCGGCGGAGGGTCGGGAGTTCCCACGACGGAGTCGAAGTCGCCGACGTTTTCATCGATGCGGACTCTCCCCTTCGCCCAATTGTAGGCGCCGTCGCAGCAGATGACATAGGCGTCTTTAACGTCGATCTTCCCGCGGTAGGGCTCGCCGTTTAGAAGAATGACCGCTCTCATCCGCGCAGCCTCGCGATCGTCTTTTTCATATCGGGGGAGCGGAACACGGCGCTGCCCGCCACGATGACGTTTGCGCCCGCCTCTCTGATCTCCTTTACGTTCTCCTCGGTCACGCCGCCGTCGATCTCGATGTCGGGCGTAAAGCCGTGGGAAATACAGAAATTTTTGAGTTTTTCGAGCTTTTCAAGGCTCTCGGGGATAAACTTTTGTCCGCCCCAGCCGGGGTGAACGCTCATCACGAGGAGCATGTCCGCCTCTTCCGCGGCGGGGAAGAGTTTTTCGATCGCGGTCTCGGGGTTGACGACTGCGCCCGCCTTGACCCCGAGCGATTTGATCATTCTCATGACCTTCAAAACGTCGCACGCCTCCGCATGGACGGTGATATAGTCCGCCCCCGCCTTGGCGAAGTCCTCGATATGCGTCTCGGGGTGCAGGACCATGAGATGACAATCGAGGGGAAGACGGGTGTGCGGGCGAAGATTTTTCACCATCTGTGCCCCGAAGGTGATGGGCGGGACGAAATTTCCGTCCATGACGTCGCAGTGCACGAGGTCGGCGCCGCTCTTTTCGAGTTTTTCGACCGCCTCCCCCGCCGCGGAAAAGTCGCACGACAGAATGGACGGCGCAATTTTCATGTTCATAGTTTCTCTACTCATAGAAAAATTCCTCTGCAAGTTGATGGTTCGTTTTATAGTACAGTCTGCCGTCTTCGGCGTAGAAGGTCTCGTTCTCCTCGTTTACCGTGAAGGAGTAGACGACCTTAAAGAGAACGTCGAACGTCTCCCCCTCGGGATCGAGGTCGCGGATCCCCCAAAAACAGTCGTCAATGTAGGTCAGTTCCTTGAGGTTTTTGCCGATATGGACGGTCAGAACGATCGTCTCGTACTCGTCTCCTTGCGGAACGGTGACATCGTGACAGCCGTAGACGTCCTCTCCCCCATCGACCCAAAGGGAGAAGGGACAGGGAAACCCCCTTCCGATGTATCCGCCGAGCATAGTGACGGGAATGCCCTCGAAGGTATCGGGGATCGTAAACTCCCTCTTTTCCCCCGCCTCGCAGCCGTAGCAGAACGCCTTCTTGGTCAATTTATTGTATCCGATGTTCATGCCGTCCTCCGTCACGGCGTCCTCGTACTGCGCGAGGATAAACACCAAGATGAGGACGAACGGAAAGATCAGAAGCGCCATAAGGATACAGGTGAACGAGATCGCGATGACTTTGATCGCCTTTGCATTTTTTTTCACGGTCTTTCTCCCCCGAGGAACCTTGCCCTCAGCTGCCCGCAGGCGCCGCCGATGTCGGAGCCCATGCTGCGGCGGAAGGTCGCGGAGATGCCCTCTTCTTCTAAAAATTTTAAAAACCGTTGCGCCTCTTGGTCGGAGGCGGAAAGGAGCGTCCGCTCCTTCACCTCGTTGAGTTTGATGAGATTGACATGGCAGGGCCTGCCTTTCAGGAGTTTTGCAAGGGCGCGGGCATGATCTTCGTCGCTGTTCTCCCCCGTGATGAGGGTGTATTCGAAGATGTATCTTCTTCCCGTCGCCTCGAAGTAGGCGGAACACGCCTTTAAAATTTCCGAAATCGAGTATTTTGCGGCGATCGGCATGGTGCGGCGGCGCTCCTCGTCGGTGACGGCGTGCAGAGAGATCGCAAGGGTCAGAGGAATGCCCTCGTCCTTGAATTTGTAAATTTCGGGCACGATCCCGCAGGTCGAGAGGCTGATATTGCGCGCGCCGATGTTGATCCCCCCCTCCGCGGTGACATTTTTCAAGAATTTGACGACATTTTCATAGTTGTCGAAGGGCTCGCCGCTCCCCATGAGGACGAGATTTTTGACGGCTCTGTTCTTTAAATTTCCCCCTTCGAGGCGGTTGACCGTCGTAACCTGAGCAAGAATTTCCCCCGCCGTGAGATTTCTTTTGAGTCCGCCTAACGTCGAGGCGCAGAATTTACAGCCCATTCTGCACCCGACCTGCGTGGAGACGCACTGCGAATTTCCGTAGTCGTGGCGCATGAAGACGCCTTCGATGAGGTTTCCGTCCGAAAGAGAGAACAGAAATTTTTCTGTCTCTCCGTCTGAAGAAGAAAATTTCTCGACGACTTTCACAGGCTCGTCCTCAAACCGTTCGAGAAGTTTTTCTCGGAAAGCGGAAGACACGGGAAGAGCGGAAATTTTCTTCCCCTGCATGAGCCCTAAATAAATTTGTTCCGCGCGGAACTTCTTTTCCCCCATTCTCTCGACGAGAGAAAAAATTTCCTCGCGCGTAAGATCTTGCAAAATTTCCTTCATACTCTCCTCATTTTGGCGACGAAAAATCCCGCGCCGAACGCCCTATCCGGCAAGAATTGAATGCCGCACTTCGTCTTTTCATGGGGAAGGGGCGAAGTGAGCGGTAAACCGCTAAATTCTTTATTTTCCTTTAAAAAATCCTCTGCCGCACCGTCGTTCTCCTCTTCCAAAATCGAACAAGTCGAATAGTACAAAGTTCCGCCCGGTTTTACATAGCGGGCACAATTGCTTAAAATCGCCCGTTGAATTTTTAAAAGCGCGGGAAAATCCTCCTCTTTTTTGCGCAAGGGAAGGTCGGGATTCTCCGCAACCGTTCCAAGTCCCGTACAGGGAACATCGCACAGAACTCCGTCGAAAAAGCTCTCCCATTCGGGCCTATAAACCGAGGAATCTTCCTCGAAAATTTGAATATTTTGGACGTTCATGCGCTTTGCATAGCTTCCGATGAGCTCCGCGCGATGGGGATAAACTTCCGCGGCGTACACTTCCCGGCATTTTTCGGACAAAAGCACGCTCTTGCCGCCGGGAGCCGCGCAGGCGTCGAGAAGTTTGTCACAAGGGTCGATACAGCCGCAGATCGCGACGCTCCCGACCGACTGAAAGGTGTAATTCCCCTTGAAAAAGTTCTCGTCCCTCGTGAAATTGGGAAAGAGAAAGACCTTTTCAAAGGGCGTATTCTCATGCGGAAGGGTGAGATACTCCTCCTCTCCCCTTAAAAAGCGCACGCTGACGCCGCGGCTTCTTGCAAGCAGAATGGACTCCGCCCGCTCACCGTATTGAGCCCTGATTTTCTTCACCGCAAAGAGCGGAAAGTTCGAAAGGAGCGCAAGTTTTTCGTCCCCTTCGGGAAGGACGATCTTCTCTTCGTCGAAGGAGCGAAGGAAGGCATTGACGAATCCCCCCATACCCCCCTTCCCCATGCGTTTGAGAAGGTCGACCGCCGTGTCCGTGACCATGTAGCGAGGTTTCTTTAAAAATATCAGATGATAGAGCGATATTTTGAGCAAGATGCGCACGGGCTGTTTGGGACTCTTTTGCGCAAAGGTTTTGATCGCGAGGGACAGATATCCGTCGTTTTCAAGCACGCCGTAAACTGTTTTTACAGTGTGGGCGCGATTCGAAGGCTCCAGATCGACCTCGCTCAAAGCAATTTTGAGGTGTGCGCCCTGCGCATAGATTTTGTTCAAGACGCGGTAGGCGTCATAGAAGGGATTGCTTTTCAAACTTCTGCCCCTTGGAAAGTTTTCTTCCGTTGAGATAGTCCCGTGCGGACATGACCCTTCCGCCCGCGGGCTGCAAAGATAAAATTTCGACGGCGCCCTTCCCGCACTTGATAACGAGCCCCTCTTTGGGCGACGCGGAGAGAATTTCCCCGCACTCCCCCTCCATTGCGGAAACTTCTTTCGCTAAATAAAAATTTAAGGTCTGTCCCCCGACGGTCGCATAGGCGAGCGGGGCGGGAGAGAGCCCGCGAATGAGCCCGCTCACTTCTTTTGCGGGCTTTGTAAAATCCACCTCGGTGCGGGAAACCTTTTTGCAGACAAAGCCCTCCCCCTGTCTTTGAAGGGAAATTTCGCCGCGCGCGATTCTGTCGATCGCCTCGCCGATCATCTCCCCCGCAAGATGGGAGAGTTTTTCGCCGAGCGTGCCCGCCGTATCGTCCTCCGCGATGGGGATTTTTCGGGAAAAGAGAATGTCGCCCGTGTCGAGGCCGAGCTCCGTCTTCATGATCGTAATTCCCGTCTCCTTCTCCCCTTCCATGATGGCGCGGGCGATGGGCGCAGCTCCCCTGTAGCGCGGAAGAAGGGAAGCGTGGATGTTCCAAACGCCCAAGGGGAAGAGGTTTAAGATATCCTCTCTCAAAATTTTCCCGTAGGCGCAGGTGACCATGAGGTCGGCTTTGAGCGCCTCGAGCTCCTCTCGGTGCGCGCTCAAGTCCTCAAATTGAAAGACTTTGAGCCCCTCTGCCGCAACTTTGACGGGGGGCGGCGTCAAAATGCCCTTCCTTCCCTGCTTTTTGTCGGGCTGGGTGAGGACGGCGACGACCTCTCCCCGCTCCATGAGCTTTTTTAAGGGGCAGAGGGCAAATTCGGGAGTTCCCGCAAACAGAATCTTCATTTAATCCTCCGCGTCGTGCACGTCTTTGGAAAGATCGGTATAGAGAATGCCGTCCAAGTGGTCGAGTTCATGGCAGACGGCGCGGGCGAAGAAATCGCGGGCGACGAGGGAATACTTGTCCCCGTTCCTGTCCTGAAAGATGATCTTGACCTTGTCGGGACGGGTGACGGTGCCCGCCTTTCCCTTGACGGAGAGACACCCTTCGGGACCCGTCTGCTCCCCCTTCTTCCAGATGAATTTGGGGTTGATGAACTCGAAGTAGCCCTCCTCGACGTCGACGACGACGGCGCGAATGGGAACGCCCACCTGGGGAGCCGCAAGTCCCGCCCCCTTCGCCTCTTTCAAGGTCTCCTTCATGTTGTCGAGAAGCTCACAAAGCGCCGGGTCGAAGCGGGTGACCGTCTTGCATGTCTCCCGCAAGACGGGACTTCCCACCTGTAAAATTTCCAATAGCATACCTTTTCTCCTAATTTAAATTCGCGGGATTTTCTTCCACATAGATCAAGACGTTCTTGAATTTCGCCGAGGTCGCGACCTCGTAAATATCTTTTAAAACCGATCCATCCAACAGGCGCATGAGCACCTGAAAGCGGTATTTTCTCTGAATGCGCCCCACGGGCGCACGCATCCGATTGAAAAAGAGAAATTTTTCTCTGTTCTTTTCGTAGATTAAAGAAAGTTTTCCATAGACCTCGCGCAAAGCTTCGATGGTCTCCGCCTCCGTCTCGCCGACCGCCATGACGCGCACGATCTTCGAAAAGGGCGGAAAGGACATGCTCTCCCGGATCGCAATTTCGTTTTGATAAAAGCCCTCGAAGTCGTAGTTTGCCGCAAAGCGCAGGATATAATTTTCGGGCTCGTAGGTCTGCAAGATGACCGTGCCGGGGCTCTCCGCCCTTCCGCTCCTGCCGCCGACCTGCGTCACGAGCTGAAAGGTCCTCTCCCCGCTCCGATAGTCGGAGAAGTGCAGGCTCATGTCCGCGTCGAGAATGCCGACGAGGGTGACATGGGGAAAGTCATGGCCCTTGGCGACCATCTGCGTGCCGACGAGAATGTCCCCCTCCCGCCTTGCAAAGGCGCTCAAAATTTTATAATGTCCCTCCTTTTGGGAGGCGGTGTCGTTGTCGAGGCGCAGAATGCGTGCAGAGGGGAAAAGCGTCTGAAGTTCCTTTTCGACGCGCTGCGTGCCCGTCCCCTTATAGCCGAAGTGAAGTCCCCCGCACTCGGGACAGGCCCTTGGGACATGATATTTCGTCCCGCAGTAGTGGCATTTGAGACAATTTTCCTCGCTGTGATAGGTGAGGGAGACGTCGCAGTTCTCGCACTTTGCGGCATACCCGCAGTCGCGGCAGATGAGGCTCTGCGAATATCCCCTGCGGTTGAGGAACAAAATCGCCTGGTCCCCCTTCTTGAGGCACTCCCGAAGACTCTCCCTCAAGTGCATTGAGAAGGGCGAAGGATTTCCGCGGCGGGTCTCAAGGCGCATGTCCACGATCTTGACTTCGGGCATGGGCCTCTTTAAGATGCGCTCATCAAGGCGCACGAGCTGATATTCTCCCGCAAGCGCGGAGCGGAAGCTCTCCACCGAGGGGGTCGCACTCCCCATCACGATCTTACAATTATGATAGTGCGCTCTCAGTTTTGCGATCTCCGCCGTCGAATAGCGGGGGGCGCTCTCCTGGCGGTAACTTCCGTCGTGCTCCTCGTCGATCACGATGATCCCGAGCTCTTCGATGGGTGCAAAGACCGCGGAGCGTGCGCCGACGGCGATCTTTGCGCTCCCCTCTCTCAGGCGCATCCACTCGTCGTAGCGCTCTCCCGCAGAGAGCCTGCTGTGCAGGATCGCCACATCGTTTCCAAATCTTCCTCTAAGTTTCCTTAACATTTGCGGGGTGAGAGAGATCTCGGGGACGAGGAAGATCGCCCCTTTCCCTCTTTGGAGGGACTCCTCGATGAGGCGAAGATAAATTTCCGTCTTGCCGCTCCCCGTCACGCCGAAGAGAAGGCTGACCTGCTTTTTTGTTTTTTCGATCTCTCTCAGCGCCCTCTCCTGCGCCTCGGTGAGGGTGGGACGGACGTCCTCTCCCTCTGCCCGCTTGTAGGGCTCCCGAAGAACGCTCTTTTCTTGAAAAGAGAGAAGTCCCCTCTCTTTGAGGGCATTGACGGCTCCCCCGAAGCGTTCGCGGAGAAGGGGCGCGGGCGTCTCCCCGTTTTCTTTTAAAAAGTCTGCAAGTTCCCGCTGCTTTTGGGCGCGGGGGGGAATTTCAGCGGGGTCTCCCGAAAGAGAGACGATCGTGATCAACTTCTCATGCACCTTTCCGCTGCGCATTTCGGCGGGCAGAAAGAGCCGCAAAGAGAGCGCGAGCGGGCAGAAGTATCTTGCCGAAATTTTTTGGCTTAAGGAGACGCACTCCTCGGGAAGAGACCCCTCTTCCACGCGATAAATTTGTTTGAGTTTGCTCTTTTCGAAGACGCTCTCCGACTTGACACGCATGACAAAGCCCGTCTCCGTCCGTCTCCCGAAGGGAACGGTGACGCGCATTCCCGC
Source organism: uncultured Clostridia bacterium (assembly GCA_947589565.1). Classification (GTDB taxonomy): domain Bacteria; phylum Bacillota; class Clostridia; order Christensenellales; family Borkfalkiaceae; genus Gallimonas. The sequence goes on from CANQBW010000001.1 coordinate 93,988, forward strand.
CTTTACGGTATCCTCGCAGATGTATTCGAAAATTTTGTCCACATCGCTGTGCGCGATGTCGACGATGACCTCACAAATCTTCATTCTCTTTGGAAAAAAGCAAAATACCCCGCCTTTTTTGCGGGGTAGTTGAGCGTTAAAGGTGACAGAGTTCGTCGCCTAAGGCGACGGAAATTGAACCCCCGTCGCCTCAATCCTTTACGCTCTTGACGCGTCCGCTCATGATCTCCTTGCAGGCGAGCACGATCTCCTTCTGCTTGCCGGGAAGTTCGGTCGTTCCCGTGGACTGCATCTGCTCGATGATCTGGCGGGTGCGCTTTGCGGCGACCACGCACAGTTCATAGCGGCTGATCGGCTCTTCCGGCGTGCCGAGTTTTCTGACCAAATCGTCTACCGAGGGTTCGTTTACCATATGCTATCTCCTTATCCGATGGATTTTTCTTTCTTTACGATCTCCAGAAGCCCTTTTTCGGCATCCTTCAGATCGGCGTTGACGAGAGTATAGTCGAACAAATTGCCCTTTTCAAGTTCGAACTTTGCGCGGGCAATGCGCTCCTTGAGGGAATCCTCCTCTTCCGTGCCGCGGCCCTTGAGTCTTCTTTCAAGTTCCTCTTCGCTGGGCGGTGCGATCATGACGAGCACCGCAGAGGGATAATTTTTCTTGACGTTTAAAGCTCCCACGACGTCGATCTCGAGAAGGACGGAGCTTTTTTTCAGCGTCTCCTCGACGAAACTTCGGGGAGTTCCGTAGTAGTTTCCGAAATGCTCGTCGTACTCCAGAAACTCGCCGCGGGAAATTTTCGTTTCAAACTCCTCTCTTGAGAGAAAGAAATAGCTCTTCCCTTCTGATTCACCCGGTCTCGGCTTTCTCGTCGTGCAGGAGACGGAGAGGGCGAACTGCCCGCTTCTCATCAGCCGCTCCACGAGCGTGCCCTTGCCCACGCCCGACGGGCCCGAGACGACCAAAAGAATATTTTTCATTCGAGGTTCTGGATCTGCTCGCGAATCTTTTCGATCTCGTTCTTCATCGCAAGGGCGCTCTTTGTGAGGAGAACGTCGTTCGACTTGCTGCAGATCGTATTGCACTCCCTGTTAAATTCCTGCACCAGAAAATCAAGCTTTCTTCCGACAAGCTCCTCTGTGCAGATCTTATAAAATTGCGCGATATGGCTCTCGAGGCGCGTGAGTTCCTCGTCGATGTTGCACTTGTCGGCAAAGAGGGCGGCCTCCGTCAGAATGCGGCTCTCGTCCGCCTTGCCCTCCAAGTATTCGTTCATGCGATCGAGAAGTTTCTTTTGATAGTTCTCCGAAACGAGGGGCGCCCGCGCGGAAATTTCCGTCCGAAGTTCCTCAATGCACTTCAGGCGCACGAGGATGTCCTCTTTGAGACGCTCCCCCTCCCTCTTTCTCATCGCCTTGAGATTTTCGACGGCAAGAAGAAGGGCCTTTTCAACGCCCTTTTCAAACGCCTCGTCGGGAGTTTTCTCCTCCTCCTGCGTCAGAACATCGGGCGCACGGAGAAGTCCGCTCAAAGTAAGATCGTCCGAGAGGGCGGGAAATCTCTCCTTGAGCTCCGTGTAAGCGTTGAAGTAGGCGGAAGCTGCGGCATGATCCACATAGAACTGCTTACCCTTTTCACGCTTGTCGAGAAATCCGACGAAGGCTTCGACGTGTCCGCGCGAGAGATGGGTGCGAAGGGTCTCGCGAATTTTCTCCTCAAAGGGAGAGAGAAGATGGGGCGTTTTAAGCGAAAGGTCCAAAAAGCGGTTGTTCACCGACTTGAGCTCCACCCAGATGTCGAGCCCGTTCTCGCTGTATTCTCCCCTGCCGAAGCCGGTCATGCTGTACATTCCCGTATCCCCCTCGTAGAAATTTCCGTCTATTCTACATGATTATAGCACAACTTTTCCGAATTTTCAAGCCGTTTGTGTGATTATTTCTTGAGACGCGCCAAAAATTCTTCTTCGCCGATGATGGGAATGTGCAAAGATTTCGCCTTGTCGAGCTTGCTTCCCGCCTTTTCCCCGGCGATGACGAGGGTCGTCTTATTGCTCACGCTTCCCGCGCACACGCCGCCCGCCTCTTCGATGAGCTTACTTGCCTCGGGTCGGGAGAGCGAGGAAAGGGTCCCCGTCAAAACGACGGTCTCTCCCGAAAATGCGCCGACGCTCCTCTTCTTGGCATAGGGGGAGACGCCGACTTCTTCGAGTCTTTTGAGCTCTTTCAGGTTATTTTCGTCGGCAAAGTAGTCCAAAATGGCGCGTGCCGTGATCTCGCCGACGTTTTCGATGGCGACAAGTTCCTCAAAGGTGAGCTTAGAGACATTTTCCACGCTCCCAAACGCTGCAAGATCGCGGGAAGCGACCCGACCGATCCCCCCGATGCCGAGCGCGTACAGATAATTTTCGAGCGGAATCTGCTTGCTCTTCTCGATTGCATTCAAAATATTATTTATCCTCTTCTCCTGAAAGCCTGCAAGGCCGGAAAAACTCTCCTTTGTCAGACGATAGAGGTCGGAAAAATTCTTGACGTTCTTCTCCGCAAAGAGCAGTTCGAGGGTGGATTGAGAGAGCCCCTCGATGTCCGCCGCGTTCTTACTGCAATAGTGGGTGAGCTTCTGAATGACGCGGGGCGGGCAATTTTCGTTGGAACAGAAGAGGTTTGCCCCAACTTCTTTGATCTTGCTGCCGCAGGCGGGACAGAGGGTCGGCTTTTCGACGCTCTCCCCCTCCGAGCCGTCCACGCAGCCCAAAATTTCGGGAATGACCTCGTTGGACCTTCGGATCAACACCTTCGCTCCGACCCGCACGCCCTTCTTGGTGAGGTCGCCGAAGTTGTTGAGAGTCGCCCTTTTGACTGTCGCACCTGCAAGGTCGACGGGCTCTACTTCGGCGAGCGGGGTGAGTTTTCCCGTCCGTCCGATCTGCCAGAAGACCCTTTTCACCTTCGTCTCCGCCTCCTCCGCTTCGAATTTGAAGGCGATCGCCCAGCGGGGGAACTTGTCGGTATAGCCCATCTTCTCGCGGACGTCTTCCGCGTTGATCTTGACGACGGCGCCATCCGTCAAAACGTCGATGTTTCTTCTTCCGATCTCGATCTCGTCGATCGCGGACAAAACTTCCTCGCCCGAATGACAGATTTTGAAGTAGGGAAAGGTCTTGAAACCCTCTCTTTTCAGAAATTCCATGCCCTCCGTCTGTGAGGAGACCATATCTTCGCTCATGTAATTGATATCATAGAACAGAATTTCGGGTTTTCTGAGGGCGGTCACCTTGGGATCGAGGTTTCGGATCGCCCCCGCCGCGGCGTTCCGCGCGTTCTTGAGCGGCTCGTCGGGGTGTTCGCGGTTGTATTTTTCGAGGACGGACAGGCGGATGACCGCCTCCCCCCGCACTTCCAATGTGCCGCGGTAGCTGATCTTTAGGGGAAAACTCTTGACGGTGAGGACCTGCGCCGTTACGTCCTCCCCCTCCACGCCGTTGCCGCGCGTGGTGGCGCGGACGAACGCGCCGTCTTCATAGGTGAGGCAGACCGTGAGCCCGTCGAACTTGTATTCGACGGTGTATTCTTCGGCGCCCGTCTTTTCGGCACGGGTGAAGAATGCCTCCATCTCGTCCTCGGTGACTGCCTTATCGAGGGAGTAAAGCCTTTGAATGTGCGTGTGGCGCTCGAACGCCTTGATCGGCTCGCCGCCGACCCGCCGCGTGGGACTGTTTTCAAGAACGATCCCGCTCTCCCGCTCCAAGAGGCGCAATTCGTCGTACAATCTGTCGTACTCGCGGTCGGGGACGCTCGGGTCGTCTAAAACATAGTACTCATATGCCCATTTGTTGAGAATTTCGACAAGTTCGTGCATCCGATCCATATCAATCCTCCAAAATTTCCAGCGGAGCCAACACCGCCGCGAGATCCTTATTTCCCGCCTGTTCGAATCTCACCGTGACGATGAGATTCTGCTCTGTGCCCCTCGTCGCCGTGATGACGCCGAGCCCGAAGCGCGGGTGCCGCACTCTCTTTCCCACGGTGAACTTCGTCATATCCTTCTGCGTGACGGGCTCCCGCTTGAGTCCGATGTTTCCGAATCCCATGGCAGGCTTATTTTGAGAGGACTGAGAAGGCGAAGAAGGCGCGGAATAGGCGCGGGACTCTGCTCTCTCGTACTCCCTCGCGCTCGAAATGCGCCTTGGTGCGCCGTAGGCGTATCCGCCATAGCTTCTCTCATAGGTCCTTGGATGTTCGGGGATCCCCTTGGGCGCGGAGGGTAAATTGAGTTCCTCTTTTAATTCCTCGACGAACTGGGAGCGGGTCGTATATTCCCTTCTCCCGTACAGAAAGCGGGTCTTGCTTCTTGTCAGCCAGAGTTTCTCTTTGGCGCGCGTGATCGCAACGTACATGAGCCGGCGCTCCTCTTCGAGGGAATCGGGAGAATCCATCGCGCGGGAAGTCGGCATGATACGATCCTCCAATCCCACGAGAAAGACCCCGCGGAACTCAAGTCCCTTCGCCGCGTGGATGGTGGCGATCGTGACGTAGTCCCCCTCCTTCATCTCGTCGGTGTCCGAATAGAGGGTGATCTGCTGCAGATAGTCGGAAAGAGTCGCCTCGGGGTTGAGGCGGACGTACTCCTGCACGGAGTTCAAAAGTTCGTCCAAGTTCGCCCGCTTTGCCATTCCCTCGTCGGTGCCGTCCAAATACATCTCGTACATGCCGGATTCCTTGAGAAGGAACTCCGTCAACTTGTCCGCCGTCTCCTCCTGGGACTTCACGACAAGATCGCGGATAAACAGATAAAATCCCTTGAGTTTTTGCTTGACGCCCTCCGTGAGGGAGAGTTCTCCCGCGCGGGAGACTGCCTCGAAGAGGGTGAGTCCCTCCTCGGCGGCAAAGCTCTGGAGAGTTATGATCGTCTTGTCGCCGATCCCCCTCCGCGGGACGTTGATGACGCGCAGGACCGCCTCGTCGTCAAACGGATTGGCGACAATGCGAAGATAGGCGAGGGTGTCCTTGATCTCTTTCCGCTCGTAGAACTTGAAGCCCCCGAAAATTTTATAGGGGATCTGATACTTGGTAAATTCCTGCTCGAAGGAGCGGGTCAGGGCGTTGATGCGCATGAGGATCGCAAAATCGGAGAGCTTGTAGCCCCTCTGAAGATACTCGTTGACGGTGCGGGCGCAATAGAGGGCTTCGCCCGCCTCCTCCTCCGCCTCGTAGTAGACGGGACGGTCCCCTTCATGGTTGTCCGTCCACAGCGTTTTACGCTTTCTATGGCTGTTGTGTCCGATGCTCGCGTTCGCGAGGGAGAGAATTTCCCCCGTCGAGCGGTAATTTTGTTCCAATTTATAGGTCTTGGATTTGGGAAAGCTCTTTTCAAACTGCAGAATGTTGGCGATCTCCGCTCCCCGCCAGCCGTAGATGGACTGGTCGTCGTCGCCCACGACAAACAGATTGCCGTGAATGCTTGCAAGGAGTTTGATGATCTCGAACTGCACGGCGTTGGTGTCCTGGAACTCGTCCACATGGATATAGCGGAATTTGCCCGCGAAAAATTCGCGAGCCTCCTTATCGTTTAAAAGAAGTTCCCTCGTCTCGATGAGAAGATCGTCAAAGTCCAGCGCGTTGTTGGCTTTAAGACGGTTGTCATAGCGTCGGTACACCGCGGCGATCTGACGGATATTCCGCTCCCGCGGGTTCTGCCGCTCGTACTCCTCGGGGGAGAGGGCGAGCATCTTGGCGTTGCCAACATGCCATTTGATCTGCTTGAAGAGCTCGTCCTCGTCGAGACCGCAGTCCTTGAAGCACTGCTTCAAGACCGCCGTGCGCTCCTGATCCCCATAGATGGAGAAGTTCTCGTGGAGTCCCCTCTTCTCGGGAAAGGCCCGTAAAATGCGCACGCACATGGAGTGAATGGTGCACACCCACATGCCGCCGACGTCCGTCATTGCAAAGAGACGGTCACGCATCTCCCCTGCCGCCTTGTTCGTGAAGGTGATCGCGAGAATTTCGGAGGGCGAGACTCCCATCTCCCCCACGAGCCGCGCAATGCGCGCCGTGAGCACGCGCGTCTTTCCGCTCCCCGCGCCTGCAAGCACGAGCACCGCCCCCTCCGTATCCCGGACGGGCAGCTTCTGTTCTTCGTTTAATGAAAAGTTTTCCATAATTTCTTTTGAGTAGGTTTCGTCGAAAAGCTCGCTTCGCGATCTTTCTCGACGAGGAAATAGACCATTTTGCCTTGAATTGCTTGGTCGTCTCGTTCGCTTTCACGACAATAAGCGTGCGGTGGCTCGCAAACAGGGGCGTGCAGCGCAGGGAAACCCTGCTCGCACCATGGGATTGCAAAAACGTCCCGTCGATAGCTTAGGGGATCCATTACTCGCCTTAAGGCTCGTGCGCCGCGTATGGATTCTCAATAAAACGACGCGTCGTCGACTGCGCTCGGAATGACATCGCTTTTTACATGCCCTTCTAAATTTTACTGCGCGGAGCAAAACCACGCTTTTGCGGCAGCGCCCTCAATTTGCGCGACCCTTCGCGCTTATTGTCGTGAAAGCGACCGTGAGAGTGACTTAATCAAGGCAAAAAGGCAAGTTTCCTCGAACGTAAATATTTCCGAAGGAAAGATTTCGTTCGAAAATAGAGTTATACTCTTCCCTTTATCTCAAACTCATACTCCCGCTTGAAGCGCTCGAGTGCCTTTAAGTACTTGTCCGAGAGTTCGAGCATGTATCTCTGCTTTTCGGAATAGCTGAGGGTCGCGTAATATTCCTTGTCGGTGAGCCTTCCGATCGCGTCGGACACTTCCCCCTCGCAGAGAAGAAGATCGCGGACTTTGAGGTAGAACTCGTCTTTGGTGTCGTCGCCTCTGATCTCGGTGACGACCTTCTGCTGGAAATAGCGCTCCATCTTGCTTTCGTTGATCCCTTGCTGCTTGGCATGATTGCGTTCGTTGTCCAGTTTCGCTTCACATTCCTTCCAGAACCCCTTCTTCATGCGCTGCTTCGCCTCTTTTGCAAGCATCTTTAGCGTTCTTTCCATTTCTCCTCCTTTTTTTCGTCGGCTTTCGCCCCGAATCGACATTCTTGAGAAAAAAATTCCGTAACAAAGCGTTACGGAATTTCCTTAGTTTCTGCTTCTCTTTCTCGCTGCTTCGGATTTCTTTCTCTTTTTCACGGAAGGCTTCTCGTAAAATTCCTTTTTACGAAGATCCCCGATGATCCCGTCGCGGGAGCACTTTCTCTTGAAACGGCGAAGCGCGCTCTCCAAATTTTCATTTTCACCGACTCTGATCGTGGACATTCTCTCTACCCTCCTTCGCCGAAGCACTTAGTTCTCTATTATTATAGCAAATACCGGCTTCGCTGTCAATTTTTTTTACGGAGGATTTTTTATTTTTTTGCCTTTTATTTCTTCTTCCCGATAAGCTTCTTCACGAAGTCGGGAAGCTTCTGGTCGGGCATGTCGATGTCGGCGTCGTCGTCCTCTGCTTCCGCATGGGGAGCGGGAGGATTGTTCTTATAGGGATCGTATCCGGGCACAGACTCCTGCCGGGAATAGTTGTACTCCTGCTGCGGCTGCTGCTGGGGATATCCCTGCTGAGGCTGCTGCGGATAATTCTGCGGCTGCTGTTGAGGATATTGCGCCTGCCGGGGATAATTCTGACCCTGCGGATATCCCTGCTGCGGCTGCTGGTAGCCCTGCCCCTGCTGTTGAGGATAGCCCTGCGTGCGGGGGTCATAGTAGCCCTGCTGGGGCGCACCACGCTGCACCGAGCTTGCGGGGGGCATATCCGAGAAATTCTTCTGCGGCTGCGCGGGCTGACGGTAGCGGTCCGCGGGCGGGTTCTGCGGAAGACCGTCCTGACGGTACTGCGTCGGCGGGTTCTGTCTCGGCTGTCCATAGGGATCCGCGGGATTTTGCCTCGGCTGCGCGTAAGGATCCGCGGGCGGATTCTGGCGATACTGTCCGTCCGGACGGTAGTCTGCGGGCGGATTCTGGCGGGGCGGCTGCCCATAGGGATCAACAGGCGGATTCTGGCGGGGCGGCTGCGGCGCAAAGGGACTGCGCGAAGTCGTCTGCTGCTGATTGGAGACCTGGTTGAGGTTGTAGGCAGGCTGGCGGGAAATTCTCGCCCCCTTCTGAAGTTCGGGATGGATGCCCGAGGAAGGGAATCCCGTCGCGATGACCGTCACTTCCACTTCGTCGCGGATATTTTCGTCGATACATGCGCCGAAGATGATGTTCGCGGAGTAGTCGACGACACTGTGAATGAGGTTTGCGGCAAGGCGGACCTCGTCAAAGGTGAGGTCATTCCCGCCGACGATGTTTAAAATGACGCCCGTCGCGCCCTCGATGGTCGTCTCGAGCAAGGGGCAGCTGACCGCGAGGCGGACTGCCTCGATGATCCTGTTCTCCCCCTTTGCGACGCCGACGCCCATGTGCGCAAGTCCCCTGTCCTTGAGGACGGCTTTGACGTCCGCAAAGTCGAGGTTGATGAGCGCGGGCGTGACGATGAGGTCCGCGATCCCGCGGATGCCCTGCTTCAAGACTTCATCAGCGACGCGGAGAGCCTCCTGCATCGGTGCGTTCTTGGGAACGACGTCGCCGATCTTTTCGTTGGGAATGATGATGAGGGTATCGACATATTTTTTGAGGTTGTCGAGCCCCTTTGCGGTGTTGTCCATGCGGTGCTTTCCCTCGAAGGAGAAGGGCTCCGTGACGACCGCGACCGTCAGAATTTTGAGGTCCTTGGCGATCTTGGCGATGACGGGAGCCGCGCCCGTTCCGGTGCCGCCTCCCATGCCCGCCGTGATGAAGAGAAGATCGGTGTTTTCGACCGCCTTGACGAGGACGTCCTTGTCCTCCTCCGCAGCCATGCGCCCGATCTCGGGATCCGCGCCCGCGCCGAGTCCCTTGGTGAGCTTTGCGCCGATCTGGATCTTCGTCTCCGCCTTGTTGCAGGCGAGGATCTGCGCGTCGGTATTCACGGCGACGTATTTCGCGCTCGTGATTCCCGCATCGATCATGCGGTTGACGGCGTTGTTGCCCGCGCCGCCCACGCCGATGACCTTGATCCGCGCCTTGCCGTTGAGCTCGGGCTCCTGATGGGTGTCCGCAGGGCGATCGTTCGGAATATTTTCTCTCCCCCACATGGAAGAATTGTTGTCGTTATACATGCTTAACCTCCGAATAAACTTGAAAATGCTCCTCCGCTTGCGCGGTTGTCTTTGCAGGCCATGTCGATGAGCGCAATGCGCGAACTCATGGACGGTTTATTGTAATAGGGCAGATCGGGCGCAAGTTGCTCGCAGACCGTATTCAGCCGCCTTGACATATGTTCGAGTGCGCCGCGGATGCCGTCGAGCCCCTCTCCCGTCACAAAGATGGGCTTTGAAGAGAGTTCGTCGCTCTCGCAGCTCTCCAGAAAGAGAGCGACTTGCTCGCACAGCTCGTCCAATCCCGCCTTGACCTCTTCGACGAACGCCCCGGCGGGTACCTCGTAGTACCTCCCCTTCCATCCGACCTCACGCGCTTTCGCGTCTCTTTTGAGATACAGATTGGAGCGGGTGAGCAAGGTGACCGCAGCCTCGTAGGGAAGATGGAACCTCTCCATGAGCCTGACCGCGATCTGACCCTGTCCCGCCCAGAAGGTGCGCTGCTGTAAGATCGCCCCTCCCATGACGATGCCGATCGTCGAAGAGAGATATCCCACATCGAGGAAGATCGCGCATTCGTCGCGCTGGTCGGCGGTGAGAAGATTCATCGCCATCGCGTAGTCTGTGGGAAGATATTTGAGTAAGATTTTCTGACCGCCGAACACCTGTTCCATGGCGCTCGTAAAATAATCGGAACAGTAGAAATAGGACAAAATTCCCGTCAAAGACGAGGAGTAGATGCCCACGGGATCGACAATACGGCGGTTGTCCGAGGTAAAGAAGATGGCGCTCGAAACGCGGATGAGCCGATAGCCGTCGAGATTTTCGACGCCGCTGTCGTAAAGTGCGTCGATCTCCCGCTCCCCCAACTTTTTGCGCTTGGGGAAGGAGAGAGACTGCTCCTTCAAAACCACCCGCATGAACTCCCCGGGGACCCCGATGTAGAGCGTCTTGAAACGCTTTCCGCAGATGCGCTCCACGCCCTCGAGCGCGCGCAGGGCGGCATGAGTAAATTCTTCGATGTTGAAAAATTCGCCCTTCTGATAGCCGCCGTACGGCTCCGTCTTGCTCGCCTTGAATGCAAACGTGCTGTTTACGCCCATTTCGCCCACAAAAACGGCGACTTCCGACGACCGCACGTCCATGACCGCTACACTCTTGCCCGCCAATTGCTTCTCCTCCGTAAATACTCATTTATAATTGTAACAAAAATCACGGCGAATGTCAAGGATTTGCCGTGATTTTTTCAAAACAGCGAAAACTTTTTCTAAAACAACTTTCCTCGAGCGAAAGATTCCGCAGGAAGATTTCGTTCGAAATTACGTTAAACTGATTTTTACCGTGATTTGATTGCTCTCGGTAAGGATCTCCTTCCACTCCTCCGCGGAAAGGCCCTGTATGTGTCCGAGTTTGGTATAGCTCCAGGAGTTACTGCCGTAGAAGAGGACGATCTGATTTCCCGAGTAGAGAATGACGTCCCCCGCCTCGGTCGTCATTTGCGTGTCGCTCCGCGGAAGGGTATGCCCCAAATTTCCGACTTTCTCAAAACCGCCGTAGTCGCTCGCGGTATAGGTAATGTCCCCCTCTTTCAGAAGTTCGATCAGGGCCTCTACTGCGGCGTTTTGTTCGAGCTTCACCGAAATTTTATGGTCGTTGATGAAAAGGAAAATTTCGTCCTTCATCTCTTCCTCCTCTTGCGCACCCCCTTCGTCGAACAATTTTAGTCTGAGCGCGGGAACAACGCCGAGCGAAGTGAAATACACATATTGATTGTACTCGGAATATCCGCCGCCGTCCACATAACGGGCGTAAAAATCATATCGGTCGTTGGAAGATCGCAGCCACCAGCGTGCGCCTCCGTCCATGTTCAATCCCTGCGCCTTTGCGTAGTCGGTCGCATCGAGCGCTCTCTCTTCGTCGGAGGAAAAATACGCCGCGTTCGTCGCTTCATCATAACTCAAGAGGTAGAGTTTGTCGCCGTCTCCGAAGAGATTTTTCTGTTCCCCTTCCGAGAACGCCGTCCGATAGAAGTCACCGTTCAAAAATTCCCGAACAGAGCTTGCCTCATAGTCGTTTGCCTTGTGTCCGTTCTCCCCCTTTGCCGCGGGAAAAAACTCATGACTGTCAAGGACTTTCTCGCTTAAGAGGAGAGCATACCCGTCCGCCTTTTCCAAGACGCGCCAGGAGAGCGTTTCATACAAAAACCAATATGTTTCGTTTATGGAATAGCCGTTTTCGTCCTGATAGCTGCGGTTTTCCGTGCCCTCGCTCCTCGTATCGTTGGGACGATAGCTCGAAAAGCGCACCCCTCGGTACCTGTTTGATCGATATTCAACATCGACATACTCCATAAACTCGGAAACTTCCCCGCCGATGTAATATTGGTAAGAGGTCCGCTCTTCCGTTTCGCCGAGAGCATTGAGATCGGTTATAAGACCGCTATCCGTCACCCGCGACTGCGGGTAGCTTCCGAAATAGACCGTCTTTCCGTCCTCACTCACCTTGTACGCCTGATCCGATTCGGAAGATTCCGTCTCTGGATCGTCGGGATTAGCCGGCGTTGACGGCTCTTCGATCGGCTCACTCGGTGTTTGCTGCTGATTCCCGTTTTGACTGCCCTCCTCTTTTTCGCCGCCGCCTGCGTCGGACTCGTTTTCACGATCGGATCCTTCGGGGGCAGGCGTCTCGCCGCCACTGATTTCGGAACCATTTCCTTGAACGGAACTTTCGCGGTTTTCTCCGCACGCCGCAAAGGCAAGACAAAATACGAAGATGATCGCCGTCAAAACCGTCAAAAATTTCCGCATGGGTCTCTCCTTTATAAATTCTTTTGGAAGAACGCCTCGATCTTGTCGAAGGGAATGATATCCTTTCTGTCGTAGAGGTCGGTATGCACGGCGTTCGGAATGATGAGAAGTTCCTTATTCCCAGCGTATTTGCTGTCCTTGATCATCGCGGCGTAGGCGTCCTTCGAGAAGTAACAGGAGTGTGCCTTTTCGCCGTGAATGAGAAGGACTGCGCTCCGAATCTCGTTGCTATATGTCAAAATGGGCATATTCATAAAGGAGAGCGAGGAGGTCTTGTTCCAGCCGCCGTTGCTGTTGAGACTGCGGACATGGTATCCCCGTTTTGTCTTGTAGTAGTCATAATAATCTTTTACGAAGAAAGGAGCGTCCGCGGGAAGCGGATCGACAACTCCCCCGCCGAGCTCGTAATTTCCGTTCTTGTAATCCTTGATACGCTGTTCGTTGAGGGCTTTTTTCGTCTCGAAGCGCGCCTCTTCGCTGTCTGCCTCGTCGAAATAGCCTTTGGCATTGACGCGGGTCATGTCGTACATGGTAGAAGAAACGGTCGCCTTGATCCGCGTATCCATCGCGGCGGCATTCAAAGCCATTCCGCCCCAACCGCAGATTCCCAAAATGCCGATTTTTTCGGGATCGACGTCCTCACGGCAGGAGAGGTAGTCGACGGCGGCGCAAAAGTCCTCGGTGTTGATGTCGGGAGAGGCGACATAGCGGGGAAGTCCTCCGCTTTCGCCCGTAAAGGAAGGGTCGAAGGCGATCGCAAGGAAGCCGCGCTCGGCAAGTTCCTGCGCATACAGTCCCGAAGATTGCTCCTTGACCGCACCGAAGGGCCCGCAGACCGCGATCGCGGGAAGTTTCCCCTTTCTGCCTTTCGGCTGATACACGTCGCAAGCGAGGGTGATCCCATAGCGGTTGTGGAATGTCGCCTTGGAGTGCTCCACCCTATCGCTCTTTTTAAATACTTTATCCCATTTTTCCGTCAACTGCAATTTCTCTTCCATTTTTTATCTCCTCCTTGCCATATCATAACTCTTTTGCTTTCATATGTCAAATACTTATATTTTATAGATAAATATGCTTTACAGTTATACTTTTTCGTGCTATGATTTTTTGAGAAGGAGAAAAACATGGAACTGAGGGAACTCAAATATTTTTTGGCGGTCGCGCGGGAAGAGAGCATTCTGAAGGCTTCGGAAAAGCTCTATGTCTCCCAGCCCAATCTCTCGCGGCAGATGAAGGGATTGGAAGAGGAACTCGGGCAGCAGCTCTTTCTTCGCGGGAGCAGAAAGATCACACTCACCGAGGCGGGGGAACTTCTCAAAAAACGCGCAGAGGAGCTTTTGGAACTGTATGAAAAGACGAGAGCGGAACTCTCCTCCCCCATCACGGAAGTTGCGGGCGACGTCTGGATCGGCGGGGGCGAAAGCCATGCCATGAGGCTCATTGCAAGGACTGCGCAGACGGTGCACCGGAAATTTCCGGACGTGCATGTCCGTCTCTTCAGCGGAGACGTTGCGGGAACGACGGAAAAATTGGACAAGGGTTTGCTCGACTTCGGCGTCCTCATCGAGCCCGCCGATCTATCGAAATATGACTCTCTGCGACTCCCCCTCACGGACACTTGGGGAGTTCTCATGAGGAGGGACAGCCTCCTCGCGGAGAGAGACTTCGTTACGCCGAAGGACCTGTGGGACAAGCCGCTCATATGCTCCGAACATTCCCTTGAAAAGAGCATGATCTCCGACTGGTTTCAAAAAAAGGTGGGCGAGCTCAACGTCATCGGCACATACAACCTGCTCTACAACGCCTCCTTGCTCGTGCGGGAAGGATTCGGCTACGCCGTCTGTCTTGACAAGATCATTCCGAGCGATGAAGAAATTACCTTCCGTCCCCTGTTCCCGCAAGTCGTCTCTCATCTCGATCTCGTCCGGAAGAAGAACCAAATCTTCCCCAAATGCTGCGAAGTCTTTTTGAAGGAACTGAAAAGCATCCTCGATTTACCCTCAATGAAACAGTGCAATTAAGTAGTATCGCCGCGCTACTTTCGTAGCGCGGCGCACTGGACTTTGTTCTGAATTGCTCTTTAATAAGGACGAGATTCTTACTCGCCCCTTTCCTTTAAGGACGAGATTCTTCAACTGCGCAACGCGTTGCGTTGCTCCGTTCAGAATGACAGGAAAGGTGCTCGTGCGCCGCGCTTCGATAAGCAATAGAACGGCGCGTCGTCGACTCCACTTCGTTCCGCTCAACATGACAGGAAAGGGGCTCGTGCGCCGCGCTACTTTCGTAGCGCGGCGCATCGCTCTTTGTTCTGAAATTACTGCGCGGAGCAGAATCGCCATTCTGCGGCAGCGCACCCTATACGCGCCCCACCGGACGCACATTGTTAAACAAGGCGACCGTGAGAGTGAGCAAGTGAAGGTACGGCGGTTCATTTCCTCGACAAAAATATTGCGCAGCAAGATTTTTGCCGAAACAAAATTTTTACATTTCCACTTTATGATCCCCGCACAGGATACAAATTTCGCGCGTGGAGCCGTCCTCCTCCTTCTCAACGTCCTTTGCGCCGAGAAGAGAACTTGTATACATGCTGAAGACGTAAGTCGTTTCATGAACGACTGTTCCGTTCGCGTCCTTTTGTGTGAACGTGACGATGAAATAGTCCTCGTCCGCAAAATAATTTGCATCATAGTTCGCCCTTCCGGTGTAGACGTCCGAGGCGTAGGTCATAAGCAGCTCTAAGACGTCTTCGTAATCGTCCTCAAAGTCATCGTAGAACTCCTCGACGAGGCTCGCGCCCTCCGTCTTCTTTCCGCCCTTTTCGGTGACGCTCTTCGTTCCGTCTGTTGTGACGGTCTCCCCGTCCTTGACCCTCTTGATGCGGATCCCCTCCGTATTGTAGAGGTCGAGGACCATCTCGCATTCCTCTTTGCCGTCGACCGAGGTCTTGATATGATAGTTGTTGTTTGCAAAGACCGCTTCCAAGCCTCCGCTCGCCCTTGTGCGCGTGATAGAGATCAGAGAGCCGAACATGTTCTGAGCCGTAGTTGACTCGATGGGACCGACTTCCTTGTCGAAGATCGATTCGTCGGGGTAGACTTCAAAATCCAACCATGTGGGCTGTCCTTCCATCTCGGTCACGTCCACGGGATCGGGAATTTCGATGGGATAGTTCCCGACGAGCACTCTCACGGTAGCGTCCTCTCCCGCAGCGGGGGGCTGGGAAATGTCGTACATCAGCTGGCTCTGAGAATTATAATTCAATCCCGCGATCTTGTTGCCGAGAAGGGCATATTCCACAGTGATATTTTCGGTGAGCACACCGCCGTAGCCCATTCCGTAATCAACGTTGTTGACGAGTGTGACCTCGAGCTTGAGCACAGTATATTCTCCCTCCGTGCGGTAGGAGACCCTGATATCATGTCCGAACAGGCTCGGCGCGATGGAGAAGGTTCCCCAGAGGTTGTAGACGGCATTTTCGGCGAGCGACAGGCCGCTGTCCTTGAAGTTGTAGCCGTAGATGACGCTCTCATACTCCTCATACGCTGCGTCCCCCTCCGCAATGTAATTGATGGGATCCGTCTCTCCCGTGTTGGGCTCCCGCAGGTTGATCTGACATTTCAGATCCTTGCTCGACTTGAGATCTTCCTCCAAGCCCGAGAGCTTATAGCTCCACAGAACGGAACCCCCCTGAATGACGCGGAATGAGATGTCGCCCTCCGCAAAGCCGCAGCCGATACCGAGTTTTCGGGTCGCAGCGTCCACAAAATCCTCCACACGGTCGATATCATTCTCCGAAGTGACAGCGGTGAAATTCCCCTCGAAGATATCGTCGGTCAAGTTGTCCTTGTCGGGATCATCTGCTGAAGGTTTGTCCGTTCCGGGATCCTCTGTTCCCGGATCGTCTGTGCCGGGATCCTCTGTTCCCGGATCGTCTGTGCCGGGATCGCCTGTGTCGGGTTTATCCTTGCCGGGATCGCCCGTATCCGGTTTCTCTTTATCCGTATCACCTGTGTCGGGTTTATCCTTGCCGGGATCGCCCGTATCGGGTTTAGAATAATCGGGGTCGGGATAGCCGCAGACGACGCATTTTCCCTCCTCAAAGAGATGGGGCTGTTTCCCCGAGATCTCGTCCGTGTGTTCGCAGGTCGCCTTGTGCCAGTGATCGGTCGAGTTCTTGCTCCACTCCTCCGAAAATGTATGCGTATGCGCAGTCTCTCCGCAGGCAGACATCGCAAAGACAGCCGCCGACAGTAGCGCACAGACGGAGAAGAGCGTTTTTTTATGCTTCATGAATGTTTTCCCCCTCATACTTGTACTGTCCCTATTTTATCACCTATGGCGTGATTTGTCAATACCTATATTTTAGTTTCGAACGAAATCTTCCCTTCGGGAATATTTACGTTCGAGGAAATGAGCTTGTTTGCCTTGATTAAGTTGTCCTCTCGTTCGCTTTCACAACAATGTGCGTCCCATGGGGCGACTTCGCTACGCTCCGCTCAACATGACAGTGGTAAAAAACATGTCATTCTGAGCGAAGTGGCTTAAGCCACGGAGTCGAAAGTGAGCGCAGCGAACGTGAATCCCCTAAGCAAGCGACGGGACGTTCCTAAAATCGTAATACCACATTCTAACGACCGGGGGGATTCATACTCACCTAAAGGCTCGTGCGCCGCATATGGATTCTCAATAGAACGGCGCGTCGTCGACTGCGCTCAGAATGACAACGTTTTTTAA
This sequence comes from uncultured Clostridia bacterium, assembly GCA_947589565.1. GTDB lineage: Bacteria > Bacillota > Clostridia > Christensenellales > Borkfalkiaceae > Gallimonas. Next base: position 110,678 of record CANQBW010000001.1, read on the forward strand.
ATCACCGCAAAAATCGTCGGGTATATAAAAGGTCGACGTCCTCGAAGAGGTGGTTCGGGGTCCAGGGAATGAGGATATCGGGCAAAACGCCCCTGCCGCGCATTCCCTTCCCCTCGTCGATCGCCCTGCTGCGCGAGGTGGGATAATGCAAAACGTAATCTCCGAAATCGCAATACGCTAAATTCGAATAGTCCAAAAATCCCATCGTCGGACGGCCGACCACAGTAACTTTGTCGAGTTTTTTGAAAATTTGGACAAAGCTCTCCCCCGAAGAGCCGCAGCCGTCATCCGTCAGAACGACGACCTTTTCCGGAAGGCAGGTGCCCTGCTCCGCAAAGAAAAGGTTGTCCTCTTTCATGGACACGAAGCCTTTGCCCCTGTTTTCGATCTGCTCCTCGATGCGCTCGGTTAAATATCGGCGCACCTCTTCGGACGCAGAACTTTCGAGGTAACTTTGATATAATTTGATGCGGTTTTGGGCGTTGCGCTCGGTGCAGAGGATCTCCTCTTCCGAAGAGAAGATCGGCTTTCCGCAGAGGGGGTCGTCCTCTTTGAGGCAATATTTCAGAAGGGGCAAAAACACCGTGTCGCTGCCGCCGCAGTTTTCCCGCACGTCGAAGATGAGAAAGCGGGAATGCTCGATCTCCACTCTGTTTCTTTCGAGAAAAGATTGCATTTCCATCTCGTCGAAAAAGTTGAAAAATCGCAAAAGGAGCGTATTTTCGTCGATTTTTTGCGCCTCAAAAGAGGGTCTCTTTGTCCTTTCGATCCCCGTCTTGACGGGATACGAAGTGCATTTCCCGCCCCTTCGGACGGTCAGTTCTTTGGAAAAGGAGATGATCTTCTCCCAAGCCTCTCCCTGCCTATCCTCTGCTTCAAAAAAGAAGTCGGGAAACTTCTCTGCGGTTTCGGGAATGCTCGCGCCGTCGATTTTTAGAATCTCGTCTCCCTTGAGGAGAGTATCTTTTTCGGAATTTGTGACAAAGAGACTGTCTTGAAAGCGCCTTAAGCGAAAGCCGATCGACCGATCGTCGCCTTTCCGATAAAAATACAGGTGCCCGCGGACGCCGAAAGAGGCAAGATATTGTTCGACGGCAAAGAGAAAGTCCCTCTCTCCCATTTGACCGGAAATGCCGCGGAGAAACTTTTCCGCATCTCCGCCCGAAAGGTCTCTGCAAAACGAGGCGTCCGTCTTGCAGATTTCAACAATTTCCCGTGCAATTTCCGTCTTTTTCATTGGCTCCTCTTTTGAAAAACAATAAGCCGCAAAATTGCGGCAAATTGTAATAGAATTTATTTCGACAACTCGCAATATCGCTTGTTTGACGACCGGGGGGATCCTTCAACTTCGCTGACGCTTCGTTCAGGATGACGTCGTTTTCTACCACTGTCATGTTGAGCGAAACGAAGTGGAGTCGAAACATCTCTACCTTATTGTCAGAACAAAGGACGAGATTCTTACTCGCCTAAAGGCTCGTGAGGCGCGTATGGATTCTCTATAGAACGACGCGCCTTCGACTGCGCTCAGAATGACAATTTTTTTTCCTCGAACGAAAGATTCCGCAGGAAGATTTCGTTCGAAACTTATATCGGCATATCCGTTCTATGTTCGCTGACGGAGATCTGTCCCTCGGAGCCGGGGGTGATGAGTTCGACGATGTCGAAGAAGCCGCACAGCCGCTCGACGCCCTCGAGAGAGAGGTACTTGTCGACGGCGGCGTCCGCCTTCTCCTGCGTCAGGTTGCAGGGTTCGTAGATATCGATGCGCACCCCGCCCCGCGTCATGATCTGCATATAGCTTGCGCCCGCGAGCGCGCTGCCGGGCTCCGCCAGAACGACGGAGCGCACGTCCGAACGCGCCGAGCCGAAAGTCTCCGAAAACGCCTTAACATAGGCGTTTGCCGCGAGAAAGTTTATATCATTGACCTGTTCCCCCGCACGCAGGGAGAGCGAAAAGCCCTCGAGCAAAATATTTTCGCCCGAGGAACGGTTGACGTTCTCCTCCTTGTCGTAGAGGTATCTGCCGTTCTCGTCCAAGATCGCATAAAGACCGTTCTCCTTTTGGACGGCGAAGAGCTCTCTGCGCTCCTCGACGCTCAAGACGATCTTCGTGGGATATTTCTTGGAGACGGACGTGAGCTCGAATCCCGGGTAGCGGGAGACGAGGCTCTTCACGTCGTCAAGATCGAGAAAGGCGGAACTGTGCCCGAGGAAGTTGTTCTGAAGTTCCTCCTGGAGGGCATAGCTGTCCCTCTCCCCCTCTGCGGAGACGGGATGAAAGTCCACCGAAATTTCCGTGACGGTGAAAATGGCGTTGAAGGCGGCGCCGATGACTGCCAGAAGGAGCGCGAGCCCCACCGCCGTGATGATGAGAACCTTCTTCTTCGTTTGCATGGTCCCTCCCGTGAGATCATAGTTTGACCCGACGGATCGCCGCGCCTAAGCCGACGAGCTTTCCCTCGAAATCGGAATACCCTCTGTCGATGTGCGAAAGATCCAGAACTTCGCTCTCCCCCTCCGCGCCGAGCGCGGCGAGAACGAGCGCGGCTCCCCCGCGCAGATCGCCCGAGACGACGGTCGCCCCGTGCAGCTTTTCTACGCCCCGCACGAACGCCGTTCTGCCCTTGACTTCGACGTCCGCGCCCATCTTCTTGAGTTCGGGCACGAATTTAAAGCGGGTCTCGAACAGATTTTCTTCGATGAGGGCGTCTCCCTGCGCACCGCAATTGAGCGTGGTCTGCTGCGCCTGAAGGTCGGTCGGAAAGCCGGGGTAGGGCATCGTCTCGATCCTGCGGTTGCATTTTAGTTTCCCCGTACTCTCGATTCTTATTTTACCATTTTTTGCGTGGACTTTGCAACCGTTTTCACGCAATTTGTGGAGGAGCATCCTCAAATTTTCACCTTGGACGCCGACGACCTCCACTTCTCCCCCGCAGATCGCGCCCGCGATGAGGAAGGTCCCCGCCTCGATGCGGTCCTTGAGGGGACGGAATGTCACCCCGCCGAGGGTCTTGACGCCCTCGATCTCGATGACGTCGCTGCCCGCGCCGTGCACTTTTGCCCCCATCGCATTCAAGAAGTTTTGAAGATCGACGATCTCGGGCTCTTTGGCAGCTCCCTGCAATACCGTTCTCCCCTCCGCTTTGACGGCGGCGAGCAGAATATTTTCGGTCGCGCCGACGCTCGGAAAGTCCAGCGCGATCTCCGCGCCGCGCAATTTGTCGCATTCGCAGAATATGTATCCGTCCCGCTCCCGGATCGAAACGCCCAGCGATCTGAGCGCGGACAGGTGCAGGTCGATGGGCCGCTGTCCGATGTCGCAGCCGCCCGGGTAGGCGATCATGGCGCGGTGAAATCTCGTCAGAAGTGAGCCGAGCATGAAGACGGAAGAGCGGAGCTCTCTCGTGAGCGCATAGGGAATTTCGTGGCTCTTTGCGTTTGCACTGTCCACAAGGACGTCCCCGTTTTGAAAGGTCACCTCCGCGCCGATCTCCCGCAAGATCTCCGCCATGCAGACGACGTCGGCAATTTGGGGAACTTCCCGGATTATCACTTGTTTCTCGGTCAAAACAGACGCGGCAAAGAGCGGCAAAACGGAATTTTTCGCAGACTGCGCTCTTATACTGCCGCAAAGCCGCCTCCCCCCGTCTATTATGTATTTATCCATATGTCATCTCCTTACGCAAAGGCTCCGAAAAGCAATTTGCACGGAATGTCTCCGCGCAAAATTTTCCTTTGCGTATTTTTTCTCTCTACATTCTATGACCCCGCGCCCTTTCGTTGTGCCTCGATACCCCATAGACGATCCCCATCGCCGCCATCGTCACGATGAGCGAGGTATTCCCCGCGCTGACGAGCGGGAGCGGAAGTCCCGTCGGCGGAATGCAGCCGCTGACGACGAGGGCATTTAAGGCTGTCTGTACCGAAAAGGCGAGCATGATCCCGGAGACGAGGAGATATCCGTAGAAATTGTCGCATTCGCGGGCGATCTTGAATCCCCGCCAGATGATAAATCCAAACAGGGAGAATAAGAGAAGGACGCCGAAAAAGCCGGTCTCCTCCGCGATGACCGCCAGGATAAAGTCGCTCTCCGCAAAGGGAAGAAAGCGGAACTTCTGCCGCGAGCGGAAGAGCCCCGTCCCGAAAAAGTCGCCGTTTGCGAGGGCGTAGAGGGATTGGATGAGCTGATAGCCCTCGTCCTTGGGAGAGGCCCACGGATCGAGAAACGCCGAGAGCCGCTTGAGTCTGTAAGGCTCCGCCAAAATGAGGGCGGGAACGGCGAGGACGACGGGCACGGCGATCGAAAATAAGGTTTTCCAGGACGCGCCCGAGAGAAAGACGAGCCCGACCGTGATCGCGGCGACGCACATGGTCACCGACATGTTGGGTTCCAAAATGATGAGGGCGCAGATCGAGAGCCCCGCACCGAGAACGGGCAAGATTCCCTTGAAAGTTCTCATTCGCGCGGGATTCTTCGCAAAGTAGCCCGCCGAAAAGAGGACGAGCGCGAACTTTGCAAGTTCGGAGGGCTGAATGGTGAAGGAGCCGAAGCCGATCCAGCGCGTCGCGCCGTAGTTGCTCTTTCCGATCCCCGGCACAAAGACGAGCGCGAGCAGCACGAGGGAGAGAATGAGAAAACCGAGTCCGTACTTTTTGAATTTTTCATAGTCGAGAAAGGAGATCGCGACAAGGGCCGCCGCCCCCAAGACGAACCCGATGACCTGTTTTTTGAAGAAGAAAAATTTGTCCCCGTACTGCACTTCGGCGTTGTAACTGCTCGCAGAGAATACGAACAGGCACCCTAAAGCCGCCAAAATCAAGACGGCGAAGAGGAAAAAAAGGTCTCCCCTTCCCTTTCCGCCGCCTTTTGAAAGAAGCTTATTCCGAGAAGGCATCCTCGCTCCCCTCTCCAGAGACTTCCGCTCTCACCTCTCCGCGGGATTCGTTTTTGAGGGAGAGCATGAGCTCCTTGAAGCGTTCGCCGCGCTCCTCATAGTTGCGGAAGGCGTCGAAGCTTGCGGAGGCAGGGCTCAGAAGCAGGTTCTGCCCCCGCTTTGCGGTGAGGTAGGCGACTTTGACGGCGACGTCGAAGGGACGGCAGAGGGTGACCGCCGTAAATCCCTTCTTGAGGGCGGCGCCCAAGATGCGGAAGGCGTTCTCGCCGTAGATGACGCAGTGGACGACCCCCGAATTTCTGACGGCGTCAAAGAGCGGCTCGTAAGGATACCCCTTATCCTTTCCGCCGAGCAGGAGAATGCTCTCCCCGCGCACGCTGCAGACCGCCTTGATGGCGGAATCGACGTTGGTCGCCTTGGAGTCGTCGATGAAGGTGATCCCGTTGACTTCTCCGATGCGCTGAAGCCTATGGGCGACGCCGCGGAAGCTCTTGAGGGCTGCGGCGATCGTCGTATTCTCTATCCCCATGAGTTTTGCGGCGCAGATGGAGGCGAGCGCGTTCATCGCGTTGTGTTCCCCGTCGAGGGGAAGTTCCGCCGCGGGCATGATCTTCTCCCCCATATAGCAGAAATATCCCTCCGAAAGATATCCCCCTTCCACGGGCTCCCGCCCCGAGAACCAGACGATGTGTGCCTTCGTCTTCTCCGCGAAACTCCGCACGATGGGATCGTCGTAGTTCAGGACGACGTACTCGCTCTCCGCGCTGTTGCGGAAAATGCGGGACTTTAAGTAGATGTAATTTTCCATATTATAATGGCGGTTGAGATGATCCTCCGCAATGTTCAGAACGACGGCGATATGCGGGCGCAGAGAATAGAGGGTCTCGAGCTGGAAGGAGGAAATTTCCGCGCAGGCGATCCCGTCCTCGCCGAGCTCCTTGATACAGGAAGTGAGCGGTCTTCCGACGTTTCCGCAGGCGAGACTCTTCTTTCCCGCCGCCTTGAAGATGCCGTCGATCATGGTGACCGTGGTCGTCTTGCCGTTGGTGCCCGTCACGGCGACGCAGGGACACTTAAGAGCGAGTGCGCCGAGCTCGGTCTCCCCGATAATTCTCTTTCCCGCACGGCGGAAGGCGACGGGGAGCGGATGATCGACGGGGATCCCCGGGCTTAAAACCAGAATGTCGCACTCTTTTGCCCTCGTTTCGAGTTCCTCTTTATGTATGATGGTGCAGCCGCGCTCTCTTAAAGAGGCCGCCGTCGCTGCGACGCTGCCCTCCTCGACGTCGTCGAAGCAGTACACCTTCGCGCCGCGCTCCAACAGAAATTCGGACGCCGCGATCCCCGACCGCGACAGCCCCGCAACCAGAAATGTTTGTCTTTGATACAGCATTTTGTCTCCTCCTTATAGAAACGGGATCAGAAGCAACAGTCCCATCATCGCCGTGACCGCAAAATAACAGTAGGAAATTTTGCCCTCCGAATAGCCGAGGTGCTGAAAATGATGATGAATGGGAGCCATCAGAAAGATGCGCTTGCCCGTCTTCTTATAATATATGACCTGCATGATGACGGATATGCTCGAGAGGACAAACATGATCCCCGCAAAGGGGATCGCAAGGGCGTTTCCCGTAAAGAGGGCGGCGGACGCCGCAAATCCCCCCAAAGAGAGGGAGCCCGTGTCCCCCATGAAGACGCTCGCGCGGTTGACGTTGAAGAGAAGAAACGCCCCGATCGCACCGACGAGGGAAATGCACAAAATCGCGATGTCTCCGCTCTCTCCCTGCAACAGAATGAGAAGGGCGAGGGCGAGAAAGAAGGAACTGCAGGTCGAACCCGCCAGCCCGTCCAGACCGTCCGTCAAATTCACGCCGTTGACCGTCGCAAGATAGACGAACACGCCGAGCGGGAGCATCCACCAGCCGACGTCGAAGGCGAGCGTCGTGAAGGGTATTCTCAAAATCGTGAGTCCGTTCATGCAGCAGTATACGGAAGCGATCAATGCGACCGCAAGCTGGAACAGTATTTTTTGATAGGGTCTAAGACCCAGATTTTCCTTATGTCTCTTCTTTAAAAAATCGTCCAAAAAGCCGACGACAAGGTAGCCGAGCCCGACGGCGAGGGCGACAAAGTAGGGCTTGTCCGCCTGAAAACCCGCAAAGAACAGCGAGACCAGAGCCGCGGCGGGCAGAAAGGCGAGACCCCCCATCGTGGGGGTTCCGCTCTTGTAGGCATGTTCTTTGACGTAGCTCAAAATATTCTGCCCCGCCTTCATGCGCCTTAAAAGCGGAATGAGGGCGATGCAGAAGAGAAAAGAGAGCAAAAATGCCGCGAGGGCGCAGAGGATATATTCTTTCATAGTCTTTCGATCAGAGACCTTATCACATTTTTGTCGTTGAACTCGTATTTTATTCCCATGATCTCCTGATAGGTCTCTCCCCCCTTGCCTGCGACGAGGAGAACGTCCCCCTCCGAGAGCCTTTGAAGGGCGAACTCGATCGCCTTCTCCCGCTCCTCGATCGCCGTATATTCCAAAGAAATGCGGGAAAATCCCTCTTCGATCTCCCGGATGATGGCGCAGGGCTCCTCGAAGCGTGGATTATCGGAGGTGAGAACAGCATAATCCGAAAACTTTGCCGCCGTCTCCCCCATGAGCTTCCGCTTGCCCTCGTCGCGGTTTCCCCCGCAACCGAAGACGGCGATGAGTTTCCCCTTGCAGTGCGCCTTTAAGTTTTTGAGCGCCTTTTCGAGCCCGTCGGGCGTGTGCGCAAAGTCGACGAAGATCTCCGCCCCGCGGAAGGTCGCGACCCGTTCGAGCCGCCCCTCCACGCTCGTAAGTTTACAAAATCCCCTCCGAATTTCCTCCGCGCCCGCCCCAAGCTTTTCCGCGGCACAGGCTGCGGCGAGGGCGTTCGAAAGGTTGTATCTTCCCGTCAGATTCAAAGAGACGGGAATGCGCTTTCCGCAGAGGGAAAAGACCGCCTCCGTCCCCGTCATGCTCTCTTTTACGATCTGCGCGGAGGCGTCCGCGGGGAACTTCAGTCCAAAAGTCATGTGCGGAGTCGGAAGGGATAGGAGCTTTTTTGAAAACTCGTCGTCCGCATTGTAGACGCCGAACTTGCAGGAACCGGGAAGAAAGAGGCTTCTCTTTGCCTCTCCGTAGGGTCCCATCTCCTTGAAAAAATCCAGATGATCGCGGGTGAGGTTGGTGAAAATGCCGACTTCGAAGAGAATGGGCGCGACCTTTCTGAGGGCGAGCGCATGGGCGGAGACCTCCATGACGACAATTTCCACCCCATCCCTTTGCATGTCCGCAAGAAGGGAAAAGAGGGAGATGGGGTCGGGCGTCGTCAGATCGGGAGGGATCACCCGCTCCCCGAAGCGTGCGCCGAGGGTCCCGATGAGTCCGACTTTTCTTCCGCTCTCTTGAAGGGCGGAGAAGAGCAGATGACAGGTCGTCGTCTTGCCGTTGGTCCCCGTCACGCCGACGATCTTGAGTTTTCGCTCGGGATTTTGATAGAAAGCGGCAGAGAGCCGCGCCATTCCCTCTCTGCCGTCGGGAACGATGACCTGCGGGCAGGGAAGCTCCAGCCTTTTCTCGCAGCAGATCGCCGCCGCGCCCCGCGAAAATGCCTCCTCGGCAAAGGCGTGCGAATCGACGCTCTCCCCGCGAAAACAAAAGAAGAGGTCCCCCTCTCCCGCGACGCGGCTGTCCGTACACAGCCCGGTGATCTCCGCGTCCCCCTCTCTTCTTCCGTACTCTCTGCAAAGTTTACTGAGTTTCATACACTCTCCTTATCGGAATGACAATCGGTTTTTAACAACAACGTCTGTTATTGGAGAACAGAAAACAGAGCGTCGCGGGGTCCGGGACACGTCGCAAGTGTCCCGGAATTTTTTTGCGCTACTTTTTTGTATTTGTAAAAAAGTAGCAAACGCTCGTCTCGCGCACGAGACAATCCTAAGCGATTCCGCTTAAAAAGACAAGTTTTCTGAAATCAACTCAGGACGACATAGGGATCTTCATGATCTTGATGATCCCTTCGAAAATTTCCTTGGCGCAGGGGGCGGCGAGGGCGCTGCCGTAGTAGGTGCCCTGCGGCTCGTCGACGATGACGAGGGCAAGATACTTGGGCGAATTTGCGGGGAAGAATCCCAAAAAGGAAGAGACATATTTCCCCGGCGCGATGACGCCGTTCTCGTATTTTTGCGCGGTGCCCGTCTTTCCCGCAACGCGGTAACCTTCGATGAAAGCCTTCTTTCCGCTGCCGTCCCGGACGACTCCCTCGAGCATCTCCGCGAGAATGCCCGACGCCTTTTCGCTGACCGTTCTTCCGACAAGCGACTTCTCCGTACGGGCGAAGACATAGCCGTCGTCCGCATAAATTTCCTTGAGAAGGTGCGGGGTATAGTAGTATCCCCCGTTGACGGCGGACGCCGCCGCGCAGGCGAGTTGGAGCGGAGAGACGGCGATGGTCTGTCCGAAGCCGATTCTGGCGAGGTCGCAATCCCGCACGGTACTCTCGGGGAGCAGCATTCCGATCGATTCTCCCGAGAAGTCGATCCCCGTCGAATTTCCGAAGCGGAACGCCTTTAAATACTCGTAAAACTTCTCCTTGCCGAGGGCGAGCGCGATGTCGACGAAGCAGGGGTTGCAGCTGTTGTTGAGCGCCTCTTTGAGGGTCTGATTGCTGTGTTTTCCGTTCGCATGGTCGCTCCAACACTTGATCGTCGTGCCGTCGACGCTCCTCGTCCGGCTCGAAGGATAGATATGGTTGAGCGGGAGCGCGTCCTTGTTTCCGCGCAGCGTCTCTTCGATGTTCGCCGCCGCCGTCACGATCTTGAAAGTCGAGCCCGGCTCATAGATGTCGCTTATAAGACGGTTTCTGGAGAGGGCGTTGAGCTTTTCGATCTCCGTCCGCGGCGGGTCGTTCAAATCATAGGAGGGAAGGTTGACCATCGCAAGGACGGAAAAATCGTTCGGGTCGATGACGACGCAGCGCGCCCCCTTCGCCTGCGAGGTTTCGAGGACTCTTCCCATCACCTCCTCCGCGACCGCCTGAATGCGGTAGTCGAGGGTGAGACGGACGTTCATGCCGTCCGTGGCGGGGGTATAGGCCGCGCTCGCCCCCTCGAGTTCGACGCCGACGAGGTCGGTCTCGTATAAAATCTCCCCGTTCTTGCCCGCAAGATACTCGTTATAATATTTTTCGATCCCCGTCGTCCCCTCGCTGCCCATTGCCGTGAAGCCGAGAACCTGAGAGGCGAGCGTCCCGTAGGGGTAGATGCGCTTGTTGTCACGGGCATAGTACACACCCTTCAAATTGGTCCCCTCGATCTGTTGGACGACCGATTTTTCTCCCTGCTTTAAGAGGGTGATCTCCGAGCGGGACTTATCCGTGAGGAGCTTTTTGGTGTCTTCGAAAGATTTCTCGAGCAGCGCCGAGAGGACGTGCGCGGCGGCGTCGGGGTCCTCGACGGCATTTGCCCGCGCGTAGACGCTGTAGGCGGTCTGATTTCCCGCGAGAACTTCTCCGTTGCGGTCGGTGATCTTCCCCCGCGCGGAGACGACGGGGATCTCCCGCGTCCACTGGTCGAGGGCACGAAGCATGAGTTCCTCTCTCCAGATCAGCTGCACATAGAGAAAGCGGGACAAAAAAATGCAAAATAAAAAGGTTATTGCCGCGAGTACCGCCAATAACCTCTTTCGTAGGACAGTCAATGAAAAGTCCGTTGTATTCTGTTTGATATTGCGCCTCCGTCGGGCGCGCTCGTTACGGATTCGGAGGGGTCATTCCGTGGGAGTTTGCCCAATTTTCTACGTTTTCGAAGGAAGTGAGATCGCCGATCTCGGTCTCGATGCCGCTGAGCGTCTCGGAGAGTTCGGTCAAAGTCCCCTCCCGCTCGCGGATGCTCGCGCGGACGCTGTTCAAGACAGCCGTGTTGATGCTGATGATGGCGATCAGAATTGCGATGGTCGCGGCGAGGGCGGCTAAAATCACCTTCGTCTTTGCGGAAAGTCCCTGCGGAATGCGCTCCTCGCTCTCTTCGCGCTTATTTTCGATGGGCTTTTCGCGGATGCTCTCCAAAGTCTTGGGGGTGGGAAGGGCGTCGTCGCTCTCCTCCGTCACGACGGGAGCCGCCATGTAGGAGGGGCTATATGAGGGCATCTGCACGCGCTCGCGCTCCGGCTTGAAGTCTGCGTTCATGAAGATCCCCTGCTCGTAGAGTTCCTCCTCCTCGGAGGGCTCGTACTCCTCGTATTCCTCGACGGGTGATGCATACTCGCTTGCGAGGACTCTTGCAAGAGCGCGTTCGAATACGCCCTCCTGCGGAGACTGATAGCGCTCTCCCGAGCGGGAGCGCATCTCCTCGAGCGAACGGTTGGCAGCAAGATAGTCGTTGATGCGCTCGCTCGCCCCGGGCGCGATCTGCGCCGTGGGGACGACGGGCGAATGATCGCCTACGCCGAAGTCCGAATATTGATAGACATTTTGGGGTTCGTAATCGCTTTCGCTGCGGGAATCGGCAAAATCCACGCGTCTTTCGATGATGTCGCGTAAATTTTCAGCCATCTTTTGTCTGTGCGCATACGCCTCTTCGTTTTCAATGCGTTCACGCTCCTGCACCTCGTCCGAAACTTCCGTCTCGCCCGTGATCTTTTCAATTTCCCTCTCCAGCAACGCCGAACCCGCCATGACCTTGTCTCTCCTATTTTTATTCTCTTGATTTGATCAATATGTCTTTTGACTTTATTTTTAAACTTTTTCCGCAATTCTCAGCTTCGCGCTCGTGCTGCGCGGATTTTGCGCCCGCTCCTCTTCGGAGGCAGTCAGAGGCTTCTTGTTGATGAGAAGAAGTTCTCTTCTTTTCCCGCAGACGCAGACGGGAAAGCTCTTGGGGCAGGTGCAGTCCTCGTTGAGTTCCTGAAAGACCCTCTTGACGATCCTGTCCTCCAGAGAATGAAAGGTCAGAACGCAGATCCTGCCTCCCGACTTCAATCTCGAAATGAGTCCCCTCAGGCATTCTTCCAGTCCCTCGAGTTCTCCGTTCACCTCGATGCGGATCGCCTGAAAGGTCCTCCTCGCACATGCCGCCGAACGAAACTTCGGCGGGATACTTTCCTCCGTCAGCTCTCTGAGCTTTCCGCAGGTGACGATCCTCTCCTTCGCCCTCTCGCGCACGATCGTCCTTACGATGGACGATGCAAAGGGCTCCTCCCCGTATCGGGAGAGAAGTTCAAAAAGCTTCTCTCCCGGATACTCGTTGACCACTTCCTCCGCAGTCAGTTTCTGTTCCCTGTCCATCCGCATATCGAGGGGCGCGTCGGCTTTCCGGTAAGAAAATCCTCTCTCTTCGTCATCGATCTGATGCGAAGATATTCCCAAGTCCAATAGTACGCCGTCCAGCTTGTCCGCGCCCGCTCGATATAACACTTCCTCATACAACTTATAGTCGGAATGAAACAGCCGGAATTTTCCTTCGTAAGGCTTTAGCCTTTGGTTAGCTTCTTTGATCGCATCTGCGTCTCTGTCGATCCCGATAAGACGCACGTCCTTGCCCGAGGAGAGGATCGCCAGGGAATGTCCCCCGCCGCCGACCGTACAGTCGCAGTAGATCCCTTTGTCCTTCAGGGCAAGTCCCTCTAAGACTTCCTTCACCATGATGGGAAGGTGGTAGCAATCATTCATGACTTTGCCATCTTCGCGCGGCAAGCCATTGCGATCTGCTGCGCCTTGCCGATGGTCATGTCCTTCGTCTTCTCCTGATACTTTTTCGCCGACCAGATCTCCACATAGTTGACCATGCCGACACTGACAAGCTCGGGGTTGTCCTTGTCCACGCCGATAAAATCGCGCATGTTCTTGGAGAGCACCACTCTCCCCTGCTCGTCCTCCTTGACGTCCTCGATGCGGCTCATCAGAAAGCGCATCGCGTTCAGGGTGTCCTCGTCCGTGGGATCCAGATCGTCGAAGTTGCCGAAACGCTTCTCCATCACCGAGTCGTTCATGACGGCGATGCAGTCCGGCGAGTACTGCACAAAATGTAAGCTCTCTCCCTCGCCCACAAGTTCGGACTTGAGCTTACTCGGAATCCTGATTCTGTTTTTGCTGTCTAACCCGTGAAAGTAGACGCCGCTCAAAACTTTCATAAAATTCCTCTTTTCGTGCTTACATTTGGCATTATAGCATACTATAATAGGGCTTGTCAACCACTTAAGACCACTTTTTTCCAAAAATTTCCCCGAAATTTTAAAAAAATTTTAAAACATTTGTTTGTTTGCCCCCTATATCCGCTTTTTAGGGCCCTTTTTTGAGGGGTTTCGCCGGGCTTTCATACACTCTTTTGTTGAGATTTGCGGTCTCCCCGAGGAAGATCGGCGGGGTAACCCCGTGGTCAGGTTTCCCAATCGTTCCCTCTCCTCTCCCACCGAAGAGCACAAATTGCAGCCGTTTTGCCGTCCCGAAGTTGCCGTCGAAGACCCTTGTTCCATAAAATTTGCCGATTTCTTCCCTCAAAAACACGTAGTGCGTGCAGCCGAGGACGACTCCGTCGGGCGCGGGGTCAAAAGTGGAAAATTTCCCAAGATGAGGGTCAAGCCGGGGCATTCTCCCCTCCGTGAGGGCGCGTTCGATCTCAAAGGCGAGCCCTTCGGGGGCAAGAACGGTGAATTTGCAAAGGGCGGAATTTTCTTTTAAGAGCCTCTTCATGCGCTCGCTGTTTGCGGTCTGCGGCGTGCAGAGGACGAGCGCGCTTTGACACTTTTTCGCAGCGAGGCGGACGGCGGGCTCCATGCCGACGATGGGAAAGGGAAAGATCTTCCGCGCCTCTTCCGCACAGACCGCCGTCGCGGTGTTGCAGGCGAGAACGACGGCGTCCATTTGTAAATCGGAAAAGTTTTGCAGGGCGGAGAAGACGAGCTCTTCGATCTCCCCTTTGCTCTTGCTGCCGTAGGGCGCGTGAAGGTTGTCGCCCAAGTAGAAGTACTGCGCGGCGGGCAGGACTTTTTGACATTCTTTTAAAACCGTGAGTCCGCCGATTCCGCTGTCGAAGATCCCGACTCTCTTTTTCCGAAACATTTTCCCCCTTTGTCCGCTTTTTGAAAAAAATTTTTCGTTTGCAGACGAAAATCGGTTTACAAGCATTTTATTTTATGCTAAAATATCAAAGATTGAAATAGAAACCGAAGGAGAATTACCGTGCCCAACATCAAATCCGCAAAAAAGCGCGTAGACGTCACCGAAAAGAAGAGCGCACAGAATAAGGCGATCAAATCCGCCCTCAAGACCCAGATCAAAAAATTCATGACAGCCGTCGATGCAGGCGACAAGGAGACGGCGGAAAAACTGTATCCCGAGACCGTCTCGGCGATCGACACCGCAGCCTCCAAAGGCATTCTGCACAAGAACAACGCCGCCAACAAAAAGGCGAAGCTCGCAAAGAAACTCGCCGCGATCGCTTAAAATACAGGCGAAAATATTTAACTCCCCTTCCGGGGAGTTTTTCGTTTTCGACGAAAATCTTTATCGTCAAGAAAAAAATATGTCATTCCGAGCAGGCGCCCCGCGGCAATAGCCGCGGGGCGCCGTCGTCGACGCGCCGTTCTATTATTTATCGAAGCGCGGCGCACGAGCCAAAGGCGAGTATAAATCCCCCTGGTCGTTAGAATGCTGTGACATCGCTTTGTACATGCTTGTCTTTCGTCATGAATTATCTTCTTCCCACTTCCAAATCTTCAGTTCAAAAAGCTTATTCTCATCTTCATTCATAAAGTCGATTGCCGACAAAATCGCAAGCTTAAAGGTAAGACTATTGATATCATTGTTTGCAAGAAGAATGCGTT
>CANQBW010000002.1 GCA_947589565.1 uncultured Clostridia bacterium
TGAGTAATTTACAAAAATCTTCGGAGGATTTTTATGGCAGAAAAATACTGTTATCTCTTTACCGAAGGCAACGCGAAAATGCGTGAGCTCTTGGGCGGTAAGGGCGCCAACCTCGCCGAAATGACGAACATCGGGCTCCCCGTCCCCCAGGGCTTCACCATCTCCACGGAGGCCTGCACACAGTACTATGAAGACGGAAGACAAATCAATCCCCAAATTCAAGCCGAGATCATGTCCTATATCGACAAGATGGAGAAGATCACGGGCAAAAAATTCGGGGACAAGCAGAACCCGCTCCTCGTGTCGGTTCGCTCGGGCGCACGCGCGTCCATGCCCGGCATGATGGACACCATTTTGAACCTCGGACTCAATGAGGAAGTCGTCGAAGTTCTCTCCGAGAAGTCGGGCAACCCCCGCTGGGCATGGGACTGCTATCGCCGCTTCATTCAGATGTTCTCGGACGTCGTCATGGGCGTCGGCAAGAAGCATTTCGAGGACCTCATCGACAAGCTCAAGAAGGAAAAGGGGGTCAAGCTCGACGTCGAACTCGACGCGAACGACCTCAAGACCCTCGCGAACAAGTTCAAGGCGCAATACAAGAGGGCGCTCCACGCGGACTTCCCCTCCGACCCCAAGGAACAGCTCTTTGAGGCGATCAAGGCGGTCTTCCGCTCCTGGGACAACGAGCGTGCGAACATCTATCGCCGCGATCACGACATTCCCTACAGCTGGGGCACGGCGGTCAACATTCAGATGATGGCATTCGGCAACATGGGCGACGACTGCGGCACCGGCGTTGCGTTCACGCGCAATCCCGCGACCGGCGAAAAGGGACTCATGGGCGAATTTTTGACGAACGCGCAGGGCGAGGACGTCGTCGCAGGCGTCAGAACCCCCATGCCCATCTCCAAGATGGCGGAGGTCTTCCCCGACGTCTACAGACAGTTCCAAGAGGTCTGCAAGACCCTTGAAAATCACTACCGCGACATGCAGGACATGGAGTTCACCGTCGAGAACGGCAAGCTCTACATGCTCCAGACCCGCAACGGCAAGCGCACGGCGGCGGCGGCGATCAAGATCGCCTGCGACCTCATCGACGAGGGCATGATCACCGAGCAGGAGGCGCTCCTTCAGATCGACGCAAAGTCTTTGGACATGCTCCTCCATCCCCAGTTCGACCCCAAGGCACTCGGCGAGGCGGACAAGAACAACGTCATCGGCAAGGGCATCGCGGCCTCTCCCGGCGCGGCTGCGGGCACGATCGTCTTCACGGCGGATGAGGCTGCCGAGCTCGGCAAGAAGGGCAAGAAGGTCATTTTGGTCCGTCTCGAGACCTCTCCCGAGGACATTGAGGGCATGAAGTATGCGCAGGGCATTCTGACTGTCCGCGGCGGACAGACCTCCCATGCGGCGGTCGTCGCGCGCGGAATGGGGACCTGCTGCGTCTCCGGCTGCGGCGAGATCGAAATGGACGAAGCCAACAAGCGCTTCCGTCTCGGCGGCAAGGAGTTCCGCGAGGGGGACGGGCTCTCTCTCGACGGTTCCACGGGCAAGATCTACGACACGATCATCAAGACGGTCCCCGCCGACCCCAACAGCAAATATTTCAAGCGGATCATGGACCTTGCGGACAAGTACAAGGCGCTCAAGGTCCGCACGAATGCGGATACCCCCAAGGACGCCCGTCAGGCGGTCGCCTACGGGGCACAGGGCATCGGGCTCTGCCGCACCGAGCACATGTTCTTCGAGCCGGACAGGATCGGCGCATTCCGCGAAATGATCTGCTCCAAGACGGTCAAGGCGCGGGAAGCTGCTCTTGCAAAGATCGAGCCCATGCAGCAGGCGGACTTCGAGGGACTCTTCGAGGCGCTCGGCGAGTATCCCGTCACCATTCGTTTCCTCGATCCTCCCCTCCATGAGTTCGTTCCCACCGAGAGAGAGGACATTCTCGCCCTCGCAAAGGCGCAGAAGATGAGCGTGAGAAAGGTCAAAAGAATCATCTCCGAACTCCATGAATTTAACCCCATGATGGGTCACAGAGGCTGCCGCCTCACCGTCACCTATCCCGAGATCGCCGTCATGCAGACGCGGGCGATCATCAAGGCGGCGATCGCCGTGCAGAAGAGAACGCACAAGAAGGTCAGGCCCGAGATCATGGTCCCCCTCACCGGCGAAGCCAAGGAGATGAAGTTCGTCAAGGACATCATCGTCGAGACGGCGGAAAAGGTCATCAAGGAGGAGAAGGCGAACCTCAAGTACGAGGTCGGCACCATGATCGAGATCCCGAGAGCGGCGCTCACCGCGGACGAGATCGCGAAAGAGGCGGAGTTCTTCTGCTTCGGCACCAACGATTTGACGCAGATGACCTTCGGCTTCTCGCGCGACGACGCGGGCAAGTTCCTCAATTCTTACTATGATACGAAGATCTACGAGAGCGACCCCTTCAGCCGCCTCGATACGGTCGGCGTGGGCAAACTGATGGAGATGGCGGTCGAACTCGGAAAGAAGGCCCGTCCCGACATTCACATCGGCGTCTGCGGCGAACACGGCGGCGACCCCTCCTCCGTCGAGTATTGCCACAAGATCGGCCTCGACTACGTCTCCTGCTCTCCCTTCCGCGTCCCTATTGCGCGCCTTGCAGCGGCACAGGCAAATATTAAAAACCCTCGCAGCTAATCGCTGCAAGGTAAAGCACACCGCCGAATTTATGAGGCGGTCTTGCTTTCATCTTGCAGCCGCACAGGCTAACATCAAAAACCCTCGCAGCTAATCGCTGCAAGGATGCTATTTACTTGCTTGTCTACCGTTGTCATGTTGAGCGAAGTCGAAACATCCCCCCGGTCGATAGAATGTTGTATACCGATTACAAAGTGCGCCGTCCGCAAAAGCGGACGGCGCTGTCGTTTTACGATGTCATTCCGAGCGGAGTCGAGGAATCTCGTCCTTTTACCTTATTATTAAGGGTATGATGTTTACTCGCCCCTTTCCTAAGGACGAGATTCTTCAACTGCGCAACGCGTTGCGTTGCTCCGTTCAGAATGACAGGAAAGGGGCTCGTGAGGCGCGTATCGATTCTCAATAGAACGACGCGCCTTCGACTCCACTTCATTCCGCTCAACATGACAGAAGGTGCGCCGTCCGCAAAAGCGGACGGCGCACTGTCATTCAGCGCAGGATAAACCCGGAAGTGCGCGGGGGCTCGGAGTCGTCTATCACATTGACCGAAGAGAGAAACTTCAAAATGGAATTATCGCTCAAAAAGTCTTTCACGGATTTTGCAGGGGTGGTTTTTGCACGGGTAGTCTTCGTCGCGTAATCCATAATTTTTATTGTGAGAATGGTTTTTTGCTCGTGCTGCCCGACGACGAATATTTCTTCGTAGAGAGAGTATTCCTTGTTTTCCTCACTCTTGTAATACCTGTTATTAATATAAGAAGGATAGTAATTCTTAAGGTCGGGAATGGGCCCCGGCTCAATATTGACCGTGATGCGCCCGATTTCGGGATTTAGTTCAACATATAAGCTGTTTTCCGAAAAACATACATGCCCGTCCATTTCGGCTTGGAATCGAATCGATTCATGCTCAGTTTCAAAAACAAAATCCATAAACACTCCTTTTCGGAGCGGCTTTAAAATTAAAGGTTAAAATAAAACGCGCCCGAAGGCGCGTCCCCTTTGCCGCACCTCATTTTTTGTTTGCGACAAAATCTTAGAAAGGTGAAACCTTAATAAGCAGAGGGGAGTGCAGCAAAAAAGGCTGGGATTACTCCTCTGCTTATAATTTGTAAAAGAATAGAATTTCCCTCCCCTTCTAAAATTTTGTCGCAAGACCCATTTTACCAGAAAACTCTTTCCCTGTCAACCCTTTTTGAAAAATAAAGTGCGCCTATAAGAAAGACGCATTTTCGGTTTACAACATTCTATCGACCGGGGGGATCCCTCGATTCCGCTACGCTTCACTCGGGATGACAGGAGGAAAACATATAAAGCAATGTCATTCCGAGCGTAGTCGAGGAATCCCCTTAAATGAGCGACGGGACATTTCTAATAACGCAGTACAACAATCTATCGACCTGGGGGATGTTTCGACGACGCCGCGCCGTCCGCAAAAGCGGACGGCGCGGCTGCTCAACATGACAGTAAATAAAAACTTATTTCTCTTCGGTGTCATACGTCATTCTCTCGGTCTGGCGCCAGGCGGGGGCGCGGCCCTTGCGGACGTCGTGATGGCACTTGAGGTAGATGGGAATATATTCGAGCAGGTAGAACGGATTGAAGAGCAGCATTCCGAGTTTTTCATGGAACTTCAGCACGCGGAACGCCTCGGTGTCCGAGAGGTAGGCGAGGAGGCCGTACAAAAAGAGCAGCGTGTACATGATCCAAAAGGGCATGAACACCAAAAACCAGCTCGAATAGAACCAATCGACCTGCTTGTTGACGGCATAGAAGATAGAAAGCCCCGCGCCGATCAATATCGTCACGATGCTCGTGATCGCATACAGGAGCAGCGGCAGAATCCCGAAGAAGTACTCCTTTTCCCCGCTCGTCATCTTGCCGCGGCTGCGGGCCTGTTCCTTGATCTCCTTTTTATACTTTTTGTCGCACTGCGAATAGCCCATCAGCCAGCGCAGACGGCGGTGGAAGTTCTCCTCGTGCGAGAGCGCCTCCTCCGTATAGATGACCGCATAGGGATAGAACATGGAGCGGAATCCCTGCAACAGGCTGTCAAGTTTGAGCTCGTAGTCCTCGGTGAGGGAGCGGTAGGGCCAGCCCCCGATCTTTTCGATGACCTCCCGCCGCACCATCATGCCCTGTCCGCACAGATTGAGGGGAATTTCCTTCTGCATCCGATATAAATTTCCCAAATCGTCGATCATCGGCCAGGTGAGCGCCGAGCAGTTGGAGAAGAGGGAGCGATGATGCTTGTCTCCTAAATAGTTCTTGGCGAATTTGCGGGTGAGGAAGATCTCATAGTCATGCTCGAGCGCGTTGTTGAGCTCCTCGAGGTAGTCCTCTTTCAAGACCGCGTCCGCGTCGACGATGACAAAGGCGTCGAAACTTTGGATCTCTTCCTTCGTGATCTTTTTGAAATATCCGTCGAGCGCCTCTCCCTTGCAGGTCTGGTCGGGGACGACGAACACCCGTGCACCAATCTCCTCGGCGAGCTTTATCGTGGGGTCGTCTTTGTCTTTTACGATGACGTTGATCGCAAAATTTTCGTAGGACTGTTTTTTTAAAGAGTCGAAGAGGTCGCCGATGATGAGGCTCTCTCCCCGCGCGGGAATGATGACGGAAATGCGCCGCTGTTCCGCCGCCTTCTTGTAGGGCGGTTTGCGGAAGGCGAAGCGATAGCCGAGAAGTTTGGGAAAATACCAAATGACCGAAGCTACGCACAGCGCCCCGTAGACGATGAGAATGATTCGGATGACGTCATTCATACTCCACCTCTCTTTCCTATTATAGAAAGAATTTTCCCGCTTGTCAACAAAAATATCATGATTTTATATGACATTTTTTCAACATTCTATTTCGAGTCTTTGAAAAAACCGCCGATTTTTTTCGGCGGTGAGGTTCAGAAACTGATTTTTTCGTCCAAGAAGGCGGTGAGCTCTTGAATGGGAAGGCGGATCTGCCGCATACTGTCCCGTTCGCGGACGGTGACGGTGTCGTTTTCGAGGGTGTCGAAGTCGACGGTGATGCAGAAGGGGGTCCCGATCTCGTCCTGTCTTCTGTAGCGTTTGCCGATGGAGCCCGCCTCGTCGTAGGTGATGAAGAAGCGCTTTTTAAGAAGCTTTTCGACGGCGCGCGCCTTTTCGGAGAGGTTCTTCTGAAGAGGCAACACGGCTGCCTTGTAGGGCGCGATGGCGGGGTGGAAGCGAAGGACGTTGCGGATCTCTCCCCCCTCGAGGGTCTCCTCGTCATAGGCTTCAGAGAGGACGGCGAGCATGAGCCGATCCGCGCCGATGGAGTACTCGATGACATAGGGAATGTACCTTGAGTTGTCGACGGGGTCGACGTAGAGAAGACTCTTTCCCGAGTACTCCTGATGGCGGGTGAGGTCGTAGTCGGTGCGGTTGTGAATGCCGTTGAGCTCGCTCCAGCCCATGGGATAGAGGTATTCGATGTCGCAGGCAGCGCGGGCGTAGTGGGCGAGCTTCTCATGATCGTGGAAGCGAAGATGTTCCGCCTTGAACCCGAGGTCGAGCAAGAATTGCATTGCGCGGGTCTTATATTCCTCGTAGAAGGCTTGGTCGGTGCCCTCCTTGCAGAACCATTGGTGCTCCATCTGCTCGAACTCGATGGTGCGGAAGATGAAGTTGCCCGGCGTGATCTCGTTGCGGAAGGCTTTGCCGATCTGCGCGATGCCGAAGGGCACTTTTGCTCTCGTCGTGCGCTGGACGTTGAGGAAGTTGATAAATTCCCCCTGCGCCGTCTCGGGACGAAGGTAAATTTTGTTCTGGCTCTCGTCGGTGACGCCGCGGGAGGTCTCGAACATGAGGTTGAAGGTGCGGATGGGCGTCCAGTCGAACCCGCCGCAGTTGGGGCAGTGGACCTCATGTTCGCGGATGTAGGTCTCCATCTCCTCGTTGGTCATTCCGTCGGGGTTGACCTTTCCCTTGGAGTGCGCCTCGATGAGGGTGTCCGCGCGGTGGCGGGTCTTGCACTTCTTGCAGTCCATCTTGGGGTCGGAGAAGGACGTCGTGTGACCGCTCGCCTCCCAGACGCGCGCGTTCATCAAGATGGCGGCGTCGAGTCCGTAGGAGTTTTCGCTCTCCTGCACGAACCTCTTCCACCAGGCGCGCTTGATGTTGTTCTTGATCTCCACCCCGACGGGACCGTAGTCCCAGGTGTTGCCCATGCCGCCGTAGATCTCGCTCCCGGGAAAGATGATCCCGCGCGTCTTGCACAGCGCAACCAGCTTGTCCATTGATACAGCCATAATTTTCTCCTTATAGGTTTCGATGAAAATCTTCCTGCGGAATATTTTCATCGAGGAAATTGACTTTCGAGTTCCCACAACTTGGTCCTCTCGTTCGTTTCAAACGACAAGAAGCCGCAAGCTGGCAAATTGAGTCGTGCAGCGCAAAAGCGTGGTTTTGCTCGCACACATTATTTTAGAATTTTTACCACTGTCATTCTGAGTGGAGCGAAGCGGAATCGACGACGCGCCGCTCTATTGAGAATCCATGCGCGACGCACGAGCCCCTTTCCTGTCATTCCGAGCGCAGTCGAGGAATCTCGTCCTTCAGTGAAAGGGGCAAGTAAGAATCCCCCCGGTCGGTAGACAAGTGGTATTACGATTTTCGGAACGTCCCGTCGATAGCTCGGGGGATCCATTCGACTCCACTCCGCTAACGCTACGTTTCGCTCAGAATGACATGTCTTACACATGCCCTTTGTTCTAAATCCCACTGCGCGGAGCAGAATCACCATTCTGCGGCAGCGCCCTCAATTTGCGCCCTACAGGACGCACATTGTCAAACAAGGCGACCGCGAGGACGGGGCAAGTGAAGGTACGGAAGTAACTTTCCTCGTCGAGAAAGATCGCGAAGCGAGCTTTTCGACGAAACCATTCTACCAAAAAAGGAATTGTTCGTCAAGCATTTTGGGGGCGGGGGGGAAGGGCGCGAGCGACGAGGGCGGCGGCGAAGCCGAAAAAGTATCCGAAGAGAACGTCCGAGGGGTAGTGCACGCCGAAATAGAGCCGCGCGAGGGCGACGACGGCGGGGATCACGGGCAAAAGCAGCGTAAAGTCCTTCCCCGTCATGAGGGCGCCGCACAGAGAGGCGACGAGCTGGACATGCCCGCTCGGGAAGGAAGTATTCGGATTAAGCCCCTTCGAAAGGGGCGGGTCGAGCTTTATGATTTCCCCCGAAATGTAGGGACGGGGCCGCAAAACGGTGTATTTGAAGAGAAGATTCAGCGCAAGCGAAAAAAGAACGGCAAAGATCATCTGCCCCCTTTTCTCGCGCGGCAAAAGAAAGACCAAGACCAAAACGAGCGCAAAGAAGAACACCGTCTCCCCGAGGAGAGAGAATCCGCCGAAAAGAACGGTCAGCCCGCTTGATCTATGATCTTGAAGAAATTTTAAAAAGGAAAGCTCCATAAGGTCAGTATCCGCAAAAAAGATATTTTTGAAAAAAGCCGCGAAAAAGTATTCTTTTCCTTTGGAATGTGTTATAATAGATACATTATCGACGGATAAGGAGAATACTATGGCGGAAGCGCAGAATTTTATCGAACAGATCATCGACGAGGACCTTGCAAGCGGCAGGGTCACGCAGGTGCAGACGCGGTTTCCTCCCGAGCCGAACGGCTATCTTCACATCGGGCACGCGAAGAGCATGTTCGTCAACTTCGGCACGGCGCAAAAGTACGGCGGGAAGTGCAACCTCTTTTTCGACGACACCAATCCCTCCAAGGAGAAGACGGAGTACGTCGACGCCATTCGCCGCGACATTCGCTACCTCGGCTACGAGTGGGCAAAAGAGTGCTATGCCTCCGACTTCTTCGACAAAATTTATGAATATGCCGAAATTCTCATCGAAAAGGGGCTCGCCTTCGTCTGCGACCTCTCTCCCGAAGAGATCAAAAATACCCGCGGAACCCTCACAGAGCCGGGGACGGAGAGTCCCTATCGGAACCGCTCCGTCGAGGAGAATTTAAAGCTCTTCCGCGAGATGCGTGCGGGAAAGTATCAAGACGGGGAGAAGTGTCTCCGCGCGAAGATCGACATGGCGTCGCCAAATGTCAACCTGCGCGACCCCGTCATCTACCGCATTCTGCACAAGGAACATCACCGCACGAAGGACAAGTGGTGCATCTACCCCATGTACGATTATGCCCACCCCATCTGCGACTTTTTGCAGGGCGTGACCCACTCTCTGTGCACGCTCGAGTTCGAAGATCATCGCCCGCTCTACGATTGGGTCGGAATTTCTCTCGGATTTTCCCCCAAGCCCCGCCAGATCGAGTTCGCGCGGCTGAACGTTACAAACCTCGTCATGAGCAAGCGCTATCTCAAAAAACTCGTGGAAGAGGGCAGCGTCCACGGCTGGGACGACCCCCGTATGCCCACGCTGGCGGGTCTTCGCAACCGCGGGATTCCCGCCTGTGCGATCCGCGACTTCTGCGCGCGCGTCGGCGTCGCCAAGGCGAACTCCGAGTGTGAAATTTCCTACTTCGAGGCAGTCGTCCGCGAGGAACTCAACGCCCACGCCCCGCGGGCAATGGCAATTCTCGACCCCCTCAAACTTACCATCACAAACTACACGGGCAGCGAGGAAGTGGAGTTCGAGGTAAACCAGCTCGACCCCTCTTCTCCCAAGCGGAAGGTGCCCTTCTCGGGGGAACTCTATATCGAGAGAAGCGACTTCTCCCTCGACCCGTCCCCCAAATACTACCGATTAAAACTCGGCGGCGTCGTGCGGCTCAAAAACGCCTATATTATCCGCTGCGACGAGGTGATAAGAGACGAAAAGGGAGAGGTTGTGGAAGTTCTCTGCACCTATCTTCCCGATTCCAAAAGCGGCGAGGACAAAAGCGGCGTCAAGGCGAAGGGGGTCATTCAGTGGGTGGACGCGAAGACTTGCGTCGAGGCGACCTTCAAGCAGTACGGACACCTTCTCAAGGACGAGGAGTACCCGGGACAGGACTTCTCTGAGCGCATGAATGAAGAGAGCGAGAAAATTTTTGTCGGAAAGGCGGAAAAGTATCTTTCCGAAGTTGAGGACGGGCAGGCGTTCCAGCTCCTTCGGACAGGCTACTACAAAAAGTGCACCGAAAACGGCGCCCTCGTCCTCTCCGAGATCGTCTCTCTGAAGGACAATTTTAATAAGTGACATCGAAAACCAACCTGACAGTCTGAGCACTCCCTTTCCTGTCATTCCGAGCGCAGTCTCAGTGCGGCGGTAGTGTCCGCCGCACCCCGCCTCGCCACCAGCTCGGCTGTCGCGTTGCGGTTCACAGCCCGCCGGGCTGTTGAACAGAACTCGCAACGCTCCACCCCCCGGTCGATAGAATGTTGTACTGCGATAATAGAAACGTCCCGTCGATAGCTTAGGGGATCCATTCGACTTCGCGGCTTCGCCGCTCCGCTCAGGATGACATGGGAAATGACAGGTTTTCCTCCCGTTTTGCATGACAAAAGACATTTTCGGAAATACTTTTTTGTGAGATGCTGGACGAGAGAACGAGCCGACTTTTGAAGAAGATCATCTACCTCTGCGGGGACAGCGGCTACAAGATCGCGGAGGAGGGAGAACTCTTAACTTCTCTCCCGCTCGGGGACAAGGGGGAACTTGCCCGCCTTCTGCGCTATCTCGAGGAGCGGCGCATGATCGACGTCAAATACGCCGAGGAGGGCGTCTATTGCCTCTGCCCGCTGCCCGAGGGGAGACTTTACTTCGAGCGAAAGCGCGAACAGAGATACGAAGTCTCCCGCCGAAAGAGAGAGCTCTTTCTCTTCGGATTCTTGGGAGCGTTCGCAGGGAGCCTCTTATGCTCAATTCTCGTCCTGCTTCTTCTCTTTTGGGGGAAGGTATGGTAAACGACAGACTCAGCAGACGGGAAAATGAGGTGATGAATGCGATTTTCGAGCTCTCGAGCGGCAAGGAGCGGTTTTTGCTCGCCCCCTGCGAGCTCAATGCCGTGCTCCCCTCCAAGGGCAAGTACGACGACGCGGTCATCGACCGCTGCGTGCGCAGCCTCGCCCTCGACGGATACTTCGAAGTCGTCGAATCTGAGCGAAAAGGGGAACCCGTGTATGTCATTCACATGCGCGAGGCGGGCCTCAACTACAGGCGGCAGGACTATCAGCGCCGCCGCTCTCTCATGTTCCGCCTGCTCCTCGCCGCCCTCGGCGCTCTCGCCTCCTTCATTGTAGGAGCACTCCTGAGAATTATATTTAAATAGGGTTTCGGCAAAAATCTTGCTGCGCAATATTTTTGTCGAGGAAATGGGCTCTCGAGTTCCCACGACCCCGTCGTCGCGGTCGCCTTGTTTCACAATAAGCGTGCGGTGGCTCGCAAACAGGGGCGTGCAGCGCAGGGAATCCCTGCTCGCACCATAGATTTTAGAACGTCCCGTCGCTTGCTTAGGGGATTCTTACTTCGCCTACGGCTCGTGAG
Source organism: uncultured Clostridia bacterium (assembly GCA_947589565.1). GTDB lineage: Bacteria > Bacillota > Clostridia > Christensenellales > Borkfalkiaceae > Gallimonas. Next base: position 11,130 of record CANQBW010000002.1, read on the forward strand.
GCGCGTATGGATTCTCAATAGAACGACGCGCCTTCGGCTCCGTTCCGCTGCGCGTCACTCCACTCAGAATGACATGCTTTTTACCACTGTCATGTTGAGCGTAGTCGAAACATCTCGTTCTTTGTTTCAAATAAACGGCGCGTTGGGAAATCGCATTTTCCATAAGCGCCCCCTATATGCGCCCCACGGGACGCACATTGTTGTGAAAGCGAACGAGACGACCAAATCATTCAAGGCAAACAAGCAAATTTCCTCGTCGAGAAAGATCGCGTAGCGAGCTTTTCGACGAAAAGGTTATTTATGGATCATTTTCCCTACAAATTAGTCTCCCCTTTTTCTCCTACGGGGGATCAGCCGCAGGCGATCGAGAAACTCACCGAGGGCGTTCTCGACGGCATTCGCACACAGGTTCTCTTGGGGGTCACGGGCAGCGGCAAGACGTTTACGATGGCGAACGTCATCAAGAACGTCGGGCGGCCCGCCCTCGTCATTGCGCACAACAAGACGCTCGCGGCGCAGCTCTGTAACGAGTTCCGCGAGTTCTTCCCCGAAAACCGCGTCGAATACTTCGTCTCCTACTACGACTATTATCAGCCGGAGAGCTACATTCCCTCGACGGATACTTATATCGAAAAAGACCTCTCGATGAACGACGAGATCGACAAACTCCGAAACGCCGCCACCTGCTCTTTGGGGGAGCGGGACGACGTCATCGTCGTCTCCTCGGTCTCCTGTATCTATGGACTGGGTGCGCCCGAGGAGTTCTTCCGCCTCGGCGTCTCCCTGCGCCCCGGGCAGGAGATGGCGCGGGACGAGCTTCTCCGCCGCCTCGTCGAGATCCACTACATGCGCAACGACATGGATTTCAAGCGCTCGACCTTCCGCGTGCGGGGGGACGTCGTCGAGATTTTCCCCGCGAGCAACTCCGAAGTTGCGATACGGGTCGAGTTTTTCGGCGATGAGATCGAGAGCATTTCGGAAGAGGACGTCGTGACGGGCAAAGTCGTCTCCTCTCTCAAACACACGGTCATCTTCCCCGCCAGCCACTACGCGGTGGGAAGCGAGCGGCTCGCCTCTGCTCTCTCCATGATCGAAGAGGACCTTAAAGGGGAGGTCAAGGCGTTCGAGGACGCGGGCAAGCTCCTCGAGGCGGAGCGGCTCCGTCAGCGCACCGAACACGACCTTGAGATGATGCGCGAAATCGGCTACTGCTCGGGGATCGAGAACTACTCCCGCTACTTCGACGGCAGGAGCCCCGGTCAGCCCTCCTTCACCCTGCTCGACTACTTCCCCAAGAACTTTCTCGTCTTCATCGACGAGAGCCATATGACGATCCCTCAGATCCGCGCGATGTATCATGGGGACTTATCGCGAAAGATCAACCTTGTCGACTACGGCTTCCGCATGAAGTCCGCCTACGACAACCGCCCCTTGACCTTTGAGGAGTTCGACGAGCGGGTCCCCCAGCTCATCTGCATTTCGGCGACCCCCGCCCCCTACGAACTCGAACAGGCGGGACAGGTCGTCGAACAGCTCATCCGCCCGACGGGGCTTTTGGATCCCCCCGTCACCGTCAAGCCCACCAAGGGACAGATCGACGACCTTCTCTCGGAGATCCGCATGACGACCCAAAAGGGGGGACGGGTGCTCGTTACGACGCTCACAAAGCGCATGGCGGAGAGCCTCACCGACTACCTCAAGGAGAACGAGATCAAGGTGCGCTACATGCACTCGGACATCGACACCCTCGAGCGCATCGACATCGTCAACGGACTCCGCCTCGGCGAATTTGATGTGCTTTGCGGGATCAATCTTCTAAGAGAGGGACTCGACCTTCCCGAAGTCACCCTTGTGGCGGTCTTGGACGCGGATAAAGAGGGGTTTTTGCGCAGCGAGACGGCCCTCGTGCAGACGATCGGCCGCGCCGCGCGGAACGCCGAGGGACGGGTGATTTTATACGCCGACGAGATGACGGGCTCCATGCAGCGCGCCATCGACGAGACCAACCGCCGAAGAACCGTTCAGCAAAAGTACAACGAAGAACACGGCATTACGCCGAAGACCATCAAAAAAGCGGTCAAGTCCTCTCTTCTCATCACGGACAAGACCAAAAAGACGGAGAATATCAGAATAAAGGACATTCCCGAGGAGATCGAAAAGCTCAAGGCGCTCATGAAAGTTGCCTCCGCGCAGCTCGACTTCGAGCGGGCGATCGAAATTCGGGAGACCATCAACGAACTCAGAAAACGCATGAGGAATCAGGGATGAAAGAGGAAATTTTTGTCAAAGGGGCGAAGGAAAACAACCTCAAAAATATCGACGTGCACATTCCGCGGGGCACCCTCACCGTCTTTACGGGAGTTTCGGGCTCCGGGAAGTCCACGCTCGCCTTCGACACCATCTTTGCCGAGGGTCAGCGGCGGTATATGGAGAGTCTCTCCTCCTACGCCCGCCAATTTCTCGGCATGATGGAAAAACCGGACGTCGAATCCATCGACGGGCTCTCTCCCGCCATCGCCATCGACCAGAAGACGACGAGCCACAACCCCCGCTCGACGGTCGGCACCGTCACCGAAATTTACGACTATCTGCGTCTTCTGTATGCGCGGATCGGCATTCCCCACTGCCCCAACTGCGGACGGGAGATCCGCCGTCAGACCGTGGACGAAATTGCAGACAGGGTCATGCTCCTGCCTCAAGGCAGCAAAATTTTGGTCAACGCCCCCGTCGTCCGCGGCAGAAAGGGGGAGTATTCCCGCGAATTTGCCTCTTACCGAAAGAGCGGCTATGCCCGCGTCAAGGTGGACGGGATCGTCTACGATCTGCAAGAGGACATCAAGCTCGAAAAGAACATCAAGCACAACATTTCCGTCGTCGTCGACCGCCTTGTCGTCAAAGAGGGCATTTTAAAGCGGCTCACGGAGAGCATCGAGACCGCCTTGAAACTTGCGGACGGGCTCGTCGTCATCGACTGCGAGGGAGAGGAGACCCTCTATTCCTCCCGCTATTCCTGTCCAGACTGCGGAATCTCCATCGAGGAGATCGAGCCGCGGCTCTTCTCCTTCAACACCGTGTGGGGGGCATGTCCCGAATGCTCGGGACTCGGATTCAAACAGGCGGTGGACGCAGACCTCATCTGCCCCGACAAGAGCAAGACGCTGCGCGAGGGCGCGATCCATATCAGCGGCTGGAACCTCGATTCCTCCTCCGTCACACAGATGTATTTGGGAGCTCTCTCCCGCCGCTACGGATTCTCCCTCGATGTGCCCGTCAAGGACCTTCCCAAGGAAGTTTACGATCTTCTGATGTACGGCAACGACGGGGAGAAGATCGACCTCGTCTATGACACCCGCTCCTTCCATTCAAGTTACAAGGGCGCCTGGGAGGGATTTGTCAACAATTTGCAGAGGAGATACACGCAGACCGCCTCCGAGGGGGTCAAGTGGGACATCGAGCGGTACATGCGCACCTCGGACTGCCCCGCCTGCCGCGGAAAGCGGCTCAAGAAAGAGGCGCTCGCCGTCACCGTCGGCGGGAAGAACATCGCAGAGGTCTGCGACATGTCCGTGGGCGCTCTGCGAGACTTCTTAGCGGAACTTCCCCTCACGGAGACGGAACACGCCATCGCGGACGTCGTTTTAAAGGAAATCAAGAGCAGGATCAACTTCCTCGCGGGCGTGGGGCTCGAATACCTCACCCTCTCGCGGAGCGCGTCCACTCTCTCGGGCGGGGAGAGCCAGCGCATTCGCCTCGCAACGCAGATCGGCAGCGCCCTCTCCGGCGTTCTCTATATTTTGGACGAGCCGAGCATCGGCCTCCATCAACGGGACAACGAGCGGCTCTTAAATTCTCTCAAAGACCTGAGAGACCTCGGGAACACCCTCATCGTCGTCGAGCACGACGAGGACACCATGCGGGCGGCGGACTATCTGGTCGACGTGGGGCCCTATGCGGGGGTGCATGGCGGAGAGATCGTCGCAAGCGGACCCATCGAGAACATCATGAATGAGCCCCGCTCCATCACGGGCGACTACCTTGCAGGGAGACGTAAGATCGAAGTTCCCCCCGTCCGAAAAACTCCCGACGGCAGATGGCTGAAGATCGAAGATTGCCGCCAGAACAACCTCAAGGGGATCACGGCGGAAATTCCCGCGGGACTTCTCACCGTCGTGACGGGAGTCTCGGGTTCGGGAAAGTCCTCCCTCGTCAACGAGATCATTCTGCCCGTCCTTTCCAACAATTTGGGGGGAGCGCGGCTCCCGCTCGGAAAATGCGGAGATGTATCGGGTTTGGAGCACTTTGACAAGGTCATCGCGATCGACCAATCCCCCATCGGACGCACGCCGCGCAGCAATCCCGCGACCTACACGGGGGTGTTTACACCCATTCGCGAGCTGTTCGCGGCGACGCAGGACGCCAAGGCGATGGGCTTCAAGGCGGGCAGGTTCTCCTTCAACGTCGCGGGCGGCCGCTGCGAGAACTGCGAGGGGGACGGCATCATGAAGATCGAGATGCACTTTCTGCCCGACGTCTATGTCCCCTGCGAGGTGTGCGGCGGCAAGCGATACAACCGCGAGACCCTCGAAGTACACTACAAGGGGAAGACGATTTCGGACGTTTTGGAGATGACCGTCGAGGAAGCGTGCGAGTTTTTCAGACCCATTCCCTCAATTTTCAACAAAATTAAGACACTCAACGAGGTCGGCTTGGGGTATATCAAGCTCGGACAGAGCTCCACGACCCTCTCGGGCGGCGAGGCGCAGCGCGTCAAGCTCGCAACGGAGCTTTCAAAGCGCTCGACGGGAAGAACGGTCTATATTTTGGACGAGCCCACGACGGGACTTTCGAGCTACGACGTCGAAAAACTCGTCAAGATCCTTTTGCGGCTTCGCGACGGCGGGAACACGGTCATCGTCATCGAGCACAACCTCGACGTGATCAAGATCGCCGATTATATCATCGATTTAGGCCCCGAGGGCGGCGACGGCGGCGGAACTGTTCTCTGCACCGGCTCTCCCGAAGAGATCGCCGAACACAAAAACAGCTACACGGGACAATTTTTGAAGAAGGTTCTTCTTCACTAAGCGGCAAGCCGCTCAAAAACGGTCATTTCCGCATGACGGGCGATGTTACTTTTTTTACAAATACAAAAAAAGTAACCAAAAAAAATTTACTTCGTGCGTCGCGCATGGATTCTCAATAGAATGGCGCGCCGTGGGGACACTTGCGCTTCGACCTTTCTAATGTTCTTTCCTTGGGTCGCACGAGCGCAGCGAGTATTGTGTCCCAAACCCCGCGACGCTTTTTTTCGTAATACCGCTTTTCTATCGACCGAGGAAGGTATGTTCAACATGCCAGGGGAATTTTTTTCCAAAAATTGCAAATGCTGAGGGTATGAGAGTTTTATCTTCGGCATTTCTTCTGCTTGGAATTTTGACGGGAGGGTTTTCGATGAACAAGGCAATGGGGTCCTTTCTCTATGACAGGGCGGGCGAGATCGTCACTCCCGCGCCGTACGTGCGGCTGCTGAAAAACAGGGGCGATTTTTCGGGATTTCTTTCGGATGGGTCCCTCTTTTTCGACGGCAGGTTCGCCTTTTACCCGGAGTACGAGCGGGGAAATTTCTTTGAAAGACAGGAACTCGTCGCGCTGATTTTGCGCGGCGAGCACGAACTCCTTTCCCTCGAAGACGGGGGAGAACATTGGGAACTTTCTCTAAAACATACAGACGGCGATAAACACACCCTCTACTTTGTCCCCGTCCCCAAGGACGAAAGAAAAATAGGGGCGATCATCAAAGAATAATGGAAGCAAAAAACGCACGCGTGCGAAAAATAAACGCACGCATGTGTTTTTGTTTTATTTGGTCATTCGCTTGACAAAGTCATCTTTTTTCATTACAATGGGGGGGATGAAAAAGAGAAAGAAGTACGAAAAGATCCAAAAAATTCAGGAGACCCTCGAGCGGCACGGGCGGTTCGACTACGAATACATACCCTCCGGCGGAAAATGGCGGGATCCCGACAAAAATTACAAGTATCGCAAGCGCCGGTTCTCCCATCTCGCCGTCCTGTTCTGGCGGACGCTGATGTGGTCGATCGGCACGAACGCGATGCGCATCATCTATGGCGCCAGGGTGCGCGGAAAGGAGAACCTCAAGGCGATCGGAAAGTCGGGCGCGGTCTGTATCTGCAACCACTTCTCCTTTCTTGACACCCTCTTTGTGCGGCAGGCGGTGGGACACTTCCGCTCCTATCACACGATGGCGCCCAAAAACAACAAAGTGGGACTCGGCGGACACATCATCCGCCACGGCGGAATGCTGCCCTTCAGTCATGACCTTGCCGCCAACCGCAACCTCAACGCCGAGATCGCGCGGCTGCTCGGCGCGGGCAAGATCGTCAACTTCTACGCAGAGCAGGCCCTCTGGACGAACTACCAAAAGCCCCGTCCCATGAAGGACGGCGCCTTCCACTACGCGATCAAGCACAATGTGCCTGTTCTTCCCATCTTCTGCACCTTCCAAAAGGACAAGCGCGGGCACATGCATAAACTAAGGATCAACATTCTCCCCGCCGTCTATGCAAACGAGGAGCTTCCCCGCCGCGACCGCCTCGCCGAGATGAAATCCCGCGCCGAACAAGCGTGGAAAAATTGCTACGAGAACTCATATTGACTTGTTTCGACGAAAATCTTGCTACGCAATATTTATCGTCGAGGAAATTTGCGCCGCCTGCAATATGCAGGCGGCGCACTTAATTCGGTATAGTTACAATCTATCGACCGAGGGGATCCTTCGACTCCGCGGCTAAAGCCGCTCCGCTCAGGATGACATCGGTAAAAATTCTAAATAATGTGTGCGAGCAAAACCACGCTTTTGCGCTGCAGTTCGGCGGTAGCCCCCGCCGAACCCCGCCTCGCCACCAGCTCGGCTGTCGCGTTGCGCTCACAGCCCACCGGGCTGTTGAGCAGAAATGCAACGCTCCACCCAATTTGCGCCCCACGGGACGCACATTGTTGTGAAAACGACCGAGACGACCAACTAATTCAAGGCAAAAAAGCCAATTTCCTCGAACGCAAATATTTCCGAAGGAAAGATTTCGTTCGAAACTTTTACTCCTCTGTTTCCACCGGCACGTCCGAGGCGGATTCCTCGGGCTTTTCGGTCTGGGCGTCGTCGTCGCGGTCGGTGATGGCGACGGTGGCGACGGAGCTATTTCGTAGCGTCATCAGCTTCACCCCGCGCGTGTTGCGCCCGATCCGCGAAATGTCCGCGCCGTGCATCCGGATCACGATCCCCGCCGAGGAGACCATCAGAATATCGAGATCATCCCGCACGAGCTTCATGTTGACGAGCTGTCCCGTCTTCTCGTTGAAGACGCCCGCCTTGATGCCCTTCCCCGCGCGGCTCTGCAGCCTGTAATCGGCAGGGTCGGTGCGCTTTCCATACCCGTTCTCGGAGACGGTCAGAATGTCGAATCCCTCCTTGAGAACAAGCATGTCGACCGCCGCGTCCGTCTCGTCGAGGTTGATCGCCCTCACGCCCATCGTGTCTCTTCCCATCGGGCGGACGTCCGATTCGGGGAAGCGAATGCACTTGCCGCTGTGCGAGGCGATGATGATCTCGTCCTTGCCGCTTGCAAACTGCACGGAGATGAGCTCGTCGCCCTCGTTGATCTTGATCGCGATCTTGCCGCTCTTTAAGATGTGGTCAAACTCCGTCGTCGCCGTCTTCTTGATGAGCCCCGACTTTGTCGCCATGACAAGATACCCCGTCCCGTTCTCATAGACGGGCAAGACCGCTGCGATCTTCTCCCCCGCGCCGAGCGGCAGCAGGTTGACGATCGCCCTTCCCCGCGCCTGTTTGTTCGCCTCGGGGATCATATAGCCCTTCATCGAATACACTCTGCCGAGGTTGGAGAAGAACAAAATGGGGACATGGGTCGAGCAAACGAACATTTCCTCGACAAAATCGTCCTCTTTCGGCTTGTGCCCCGTCACGCCGACGCCGCCGCGGTTCTGCGCCCGATACTCGGACGCGGGATACCGCTTGACGTATCCGCCGTGGGTCATCGAAATGACGACGTCCTCCTCGTCGATGAGATCCTCGTCCTCGATCTCGCCCAAATCGACGGAGACCTCCGTCTTTCGCTCGGAGGGGTACTTTCCCTTAATCTCGATCAGATCGTTTCGAATGATCGCCAGAACCCGCGATTCATGCGCCAAAATGTCCTTTAGATCCTCGATGGTCTTGTGGAGCGCGTCGAGCTCCTCTTTGAGTTTTTCAACCTCGAGAGAGGTGAGCCGCTGGAGCCGCATTTCGAGGATCGCCGTCGCCTGCTTGTCGCTCAGCTCGAAGGAGTTCATGAGCTTGTCGCAGGCGTCGTTCTTGTCCGTGCTCTCGCGGATGATCTTGATGACCTCGTCGATGTTGGCAAGGGCGAGAACCAAGCCCTCGACGATGTGCGCGCGCTCCTCCGTCTTTGCAAGATCGTAGCGGGTGCGCCGCGTGATGACTTCCTTCTGATGATCTAAGTAATATTTTAAGATGTCGCGGAGGGTGAGGTATTTGGGCTCCGTGCCGTTTTCAACGAGCGCGAGCAGAATAATTCCGTCCGAGACCTGTAAGTTCGTATGTTTGTAGAGGGTGTTTAAGACGACCTGCGCGTTGGCGTCCTTCTTGCACTCGATGACGATGCGCATACCCTCTCTGCCCGACTCGTCGCGGATGTCCGAAATGCCCTCGATGCGCTTATCCTTCACCATGTCCGCAATTTGAATGATGAGTTGGGCCTTGTTGACCTGGTAGGGGATCTCGGTGACGACGATCCGGTTGCGAAGGTTGGCGCCCGAGCCGTGCTCCTCGATTTCGCACTTGGAGCGGATCACGATGTTCCCCTGCCCCGTTCTGTAGGCCTTGCGAATGCCGCTTCTGCCCATGATGATGCCGCCCGTCGGGAAATCGGGGGCGGGAATGTAGCTCATGAGCTCCTCGATCGTGATCTCGGGGTTGTCGATCATCGCGATGGTGCCGTCGATGACCTCCGCGAGGTTGTGCGGGGGGATATTCGTCGCCATGCCGACGGCAATGCCGTCCGAACCGTTGACAAGGAGATTCGGGAAGCGGGAGGTGAGGACGGCGGGCTCCATCTCGATCCCGTCGAAGTTCGGGAAGAAGTCTACGGTGTCCTTGTCGAGGTCGCGGAGCATCTCGGCGGCGAGTTTTGTAAGCCGCGCCTCCGTATAACGCATGGCGGCGGGCGGGTCCCCGTCGACGGAGCCGAAGTTGCCGTGTCCGTCCACGAGCGGGAAGTTGATCGTGAAGTCCTGGGCAAGCCGCACGAGGGCATCATAGACCGAACTGTCGCCATGGGGGTGGAATTTACCCATGACGTCACCGACGATCCTGGCGCACTTGCGGTATGCCTTGTCGTTGTAGAGCCCCATCTCGTGCATCGCATAGAGGATACGGCGGTGGACGGGCTTCAATCCGTCGCGCACGTCGGGGATCGCGCGGGACTTGTTGACCGCCATCGCATAGGCGATGAAAGAGCGTTTCAGCTCGTCGTTGACCTCTACGTCGAGGATCTTGGTCATCTCAAGCGTCTTTTTGAACTCCTCTGTGAGCTCGGGACTTGTCTCTCTTTTTGACATAGTTTCTCCTTATATGTTTCGTCGAAAAGCTCGCTACGCGATCTTTCTCGACGAGGAAATTTGCTCTCGAATTTTCACAACCTGGTCCTCTCGTTCGTTTCAAACAACAAGAAGCCGCAAGCTGGCAAATTGAGTCGTGCAGCGCAGGGAAACCCTGCTCGCACCATGGGATTTTATATTTCGTCGAAAAGCTCGCTACGCGATCTTTCTCGACGAGGAAATTAACTTTTGCGCCTTAATTCGCTCACTGTCGCGGTCGCCTTGTTTGACAATAAGCGTGCGGTGGCTCGCAAACAGGGTGCGCTGCCGCAGAATGGCGATTCTGCTCCGCGCAGTAATTTTAGAACAAAGGACGAGATGTTTCGACTCCACTTCGTTCCGCTCAACATGACATCGGTTTTAAACAGACGAGTATGTATACCGAGCGTTAAAGGGTTTGGGATGCATACGCAAGCATCCCAAAATTTTTTTTGGTTACTTTTTTTGTATTCGTAAAAAAAGTAACACGTTTGTCTTTCGCAAAAGACAGTGGTTAAGCGAATTGTCGCTTAGATCAGGGGGATTCCTCGACTACGCTCGGAATGACAGGAAGGAATGTGCAAAGCGATGTCATCCTGAGCGGAGCGGCGAAGCCGCGGAGTCGAATGGATCCCCTAAGCAAGCGACGGGACGTTCCTAAAATCCCCCAGGTGCGAGCAGGGTTTCCCTGCGCTGCACGCCCCTGTTTGCGCCCCACGGGACGCACATTGTCATTTGAAACAGCTTTGAGTGGAGCGTTGCATTTCTGCTCAACAGCCCTGTGGGCTGTGAGCGCAACGCGACAGCCGAGCTGGTGGCGAGGCGTGGTGAGGCGGGCGCTACCGCCGAACCGGAGCTGTGGGAACTCGAGAGTCTATTTCCTCGAACGTAAATATTCCCGAAGGGAAGATTTCGTTCGAAACTTTATATATCAAGGTCCGTGACCAGCGTAGCGTTTTCCTCGATGAACTGCCTTCTCAGCGCGGGGCTCTCGCCCATGAGGACGGAGAACATCTTGTCCGCCTCGACCGCGTCCTGCATACTCACCTTGATGAGGGTGCGCGTCTGCGGGTTCATCGTCGTGTCCCAGAGCTGTTCGGTGCTCATCTCGCCGAGGCCCTTATATCTCTGATACTCCACTTTGTTGTTGTTCGCGGCGTCGAAGAGGGTCTTCTCCTCCTCCGAATAGAGGTAGACGTCCTCCTTCCCCTTGACGCTCGCCTTGTAGAGAGGGGGCTTTGCGGAGTACACGTGCCCGTGCTCGATGAGCGGGCGCATGTAGCGGAAGAGGAAGGTCAAAAGCAAGATTCGAATGTGTGCGCCGTCGACATCGGCATCCGTCATGGAGATGATGCGGTCGTAGCGGAGCTTGCTCTCGTCGAAGTCGTCCAAAATGCCGCAGCCGAAGGCGGTGATCATCGCCTTGATCTCCGCATTCTCGAGCGCACGGTTGAGGCGCACCTTTTCAACGTTCAAAATCTTCCCGCGGAGGGGCAAGATCGCCTGGAATCTTCTGTCCCTGCCCTGCTTTGCCGTGCCGCCTGCCGAGTCTCCCTCGACGATGTAGATCTCGCAAAGTTCGGGTCTCTTGTCAGAACAGTCGGCAAGTTTGCCGGGAAGGGTGGTGCTCTCCAAAATTCCCTTTCTCCTCGTGAGCTCTCTCGCGTTCCGCGCCGCGTCCCGCGCCTTCTGCGCCGTAATGCAGCGCAGGACAAGTTCCCGCGCCTCGCTCGGGTGTTCCTCGATATACGTCCCGAAGCGCTCCTGCACGCATTTGGAGACGAATCCGCGAATGAAACTGTTGTTGAGTTTGTCCTTGGTCTGCGATTCGAACTGCGCGTCCTCGAGCTTGACGGAGACGACCGCCGTGATTCCCTCGCGGACGTCCTCGCCGCCGAGTCGGTCGCTCTCCTTTAAGAGATTCTGCCGCTTTCCCGCGTCGTTGATGACCTTGGTGAGGGCAAGTTTGAGCCCCTCGACGTGGGTGCCGCCGTCGATCGTGTTGACGTTGTTTGCGTAGGAATAGACGACCTCGTTGTAGCTCTCGTTGTACTGAATGGCGATCTCGCAGACGGTCGTCCCCTCTTGAATTTCAAAGTAGAGGGGTTCGGGAAAGAGGGTCTCCTGCCCCTTGTTGAGCTCCTCCACGAGCTCGGAAATGCCCCCCTCGTAGCAGAACTCGTCCGCTTTCTCCTTGCCCTCGCGGAGGTCTTTTAACGTGATTTTTAAGCCCTTATTCAGAAAGGCGAGCTCCTTGAGGCGGACTTTGAGGACGTCGTATTTGAAGATGATGCTCTCGAAAATTTCCGCGTCGGGGAAGAAGGTGACCTTGGTGCCCGTCTTTTCGGTGTCGCCGACGATCGCAAGAGGCCGCTGCGGCACGCCGCGGTTGTAGATCTGGCGGTAGATGTGTCCGTTCTGGTAAATTTCCGCCTCAAGCCATTCGGAGAGGGCGTTGACCGCCTTGACGCCGACGCCGTGAAGGCCGCTCGAGACCTTATATCCCGAGTCCCCGCCGAACTTTCCGCCCGCGTTGACCTTGGTGAAGACGACTTCGACCGTCGAAATTCCCTCCTTGGGGTGGATTTCGGTGGGGATCCCGCGGCCGTTGTCGACGACGGTGCAGCTGCCGTCGGGGTTGATCGTGACGTCGATCTGCGTGCAATAGCCGGCGAGAGCCTCGTCGATGGAGTTGTCCACGACCTCGCTCACAAGGTGATGAAGTCCCTTTTCGTCGGTGGAGCTGATGTACATACCGGGGCGTTTGCGGATATGTTCCAAGCCGTCTAAAACCTGAATTTGTTCCGCGCCGTAGACGGCGTCTACCTTTTCGGGCATAGTTTCTCCTTTTTTGACGCTACGCGCATACGCGCCCGCGCGGGCGCGCGACAATTAATATTATTTCAATCTCATTTTAACAGATTTTTTTTTTAAAAGCAACTAAAATTTCCCTTATTTCGAAGAAAATCTTCCTGCGGAATCTTTTCTTCGAGGAAATTTACTTTTTTGCCTTGAACAAGTCACTCTCGCGGTCGCTTTCACAACAATAAGCCGAATGGGTTCGGCAAATGGGGTGCCGCTCCGGCAAGGAAACCTTGCCTCGCGCAGTAATTTCAGAACAAAGGACGGTTTCTGCTTGCTTAGGGGATTCTTCGACGACGGCACCCTTCGGGTGCCTGCTCAGAATGACATCGCTTTTAACAGACCAGTAGTATTACGAAAGGCGTTGCGGGGTCCGGGACACGTCGCAAGTGTCCCGGAATTTTTTTTGGTTACTTTTTTTGTATTCGTAAAAAAAGTAACACGTTTGTCTCGCGCAAGAGACAATCAGAAGCGGATTGCCGCTGCTACGAAGAAAGTTTTTCGTTCGAAAGCTTTTTGTATAAAAAGCTTTCAACCACACATATTGAAAGTATACGGAGGAACCAAATGAAAGCAACGGGAATCGTGAGGAGAATCGACGAGCTCGGCAGAGTCGTCATTCCCAAAGAAATCAGGCGCACGCTGCGCATTCGGGAGGGGGACCCGCTCGAGCTCTTTACCGACCGCGATGAGCTCATGCTCAAAAAATATTCGCCGATTGCGAGCATCGAACAGTTCGCAAAGGGCACGGCGAAGTCCCTGAACGAGCAGAGCGGCTATCTTGCCGTCATCTGCGACACGGACGGCGTACTGCAGGCGAGCGGACAGGGCAAAAAGTCGCTGGCGGGCAAGTCCGTCTCCGACAAGATGACGGAAGTCATGCTCTCAAGAAGGAGCTATCTCGCGAACAAAGCGGAGGGGGGCGACATTCTCCCCATCGCCACGGACAGCGACCTGACCGTCACGGCACAGGTCATCGTGCCCGTCGTCGCGGGCGGGGACTGCCTCGGCGCGGTCGTGCTCCTTTCGACCGACGAGGGCGCGATCATGGAGTCGTCCGCCGTCAAACTCGCGCGGCTGACCTCGGACATCATCGCAAACCAATTCGAATAACGGGCGCTTTGCGCCTCTACATATGAAGGATCCTCGCTTTTTGAAGTCCGCGGCTCTGCTCTCCCTAAGCGGCGTCCTCGCCAAGGGGATCGGCGCCCTCTACCGCATTCCGCTCTCCAACCTTTTGGGCAGCTACGGCATGGGACTCTACCAGATGGCATACCCGCTCTTCTGTATGCTCTTGACCTTCTCCTCCGCCGGCATTCCGTCGGCGTTTTCGCGCATTGTCGCGCGGGAACACGCCCGCGGACAGGGCACAAAGGAGACCTTAAAGACGGCTCTTCGCCTCTTTGCGGTTCTTGGGCTTTCGGGGACCGCGCTCATGTGCCTCTTTGCGCCCCATATGAGCAATTTGCAGGGAGAAAGTGCCCTTCTTCCCTGCTATCTCTCCCTCGCGCCCTCCGTCTTTCTGATCGCCCTCATCGCGGTGCTGCGCGGCTACTTCCAGGGGAAGGACGACATGAAGCCGACGGCGGTCTCCGAGATCGTCGAACAGCTCGTCAAGGCGGGATTCGGGCTCTTCTTTGCGCTGCGCTTTGCAACCGATCCCAAAAAGGCGGTCTCCTACTGTCTTTTCGCGGTCACCCTGTCGGAGGCGGCCGCCCTCTTCTATCTGCTCCTCAAACGGCGGCCCGAGTACGGGAGAATGCTTCTCGTGAGAAAAACGACGGGGCGGGACATTCTCTTTGCAGCCCTTCCCGTGATGGCTTCCGCTGCCCTTCTGCCCCTCTCGCAGACGGTGGACAGCGTCCTTCTTGTGCGCCTGATGGGGGGACACACGACGAGGGCAGTCGCCCTCTACGGCTTGTATACGGGGGGCGCGATGACCCTCGTCAACCTGCCCGCGACCGCCTGCTACGGGCTCGCCGCCTCTTCGGTGCCCGTCCTCTCGGGCTGTTTTACAAAGGGAAAACGGGAAGAGGGCAGAGAGCGCGCCCTCTATGCGCTCATGCTCACCCTGCTTTTGTCTCTGCCCTGCGCCGTAGGGCTCTTTCTCTTTGCAAGACCCATCGCCGCCATTCTCTACCCCGGACTCGATATTGCGGAGAAAGAGATCTTCATCTCTCTTCTTCGGCTGTCCTCGGTCTCGGCGGTCTCCCTTGCGGGGGTCAACACTCTTGCCGCCTGTCTGACGGGCATGGGAAAGGCGAAAAAGGCGGCGTTTTCGATGCTTCTTGCGGTCCTCGCCAAATTTTTGTTGCAGACGCTGCTCGTCGCAAACCCCGAAATTTCCGTTTTCGGCGCGGCGATCGCCGCAAATTGCTGCTATCTGATTGCTTTTTTCCTCGATTTGTTCTATACTGTAAAAAAAGATCGGGTGGAAAACTATGATTACGGTGATCGGATTGGGCGTGACCGCGGGCGACTTGCCCCTGCGGGCGCGGAAAATTTTGAAAAACGCCGGCTGCGTGCTGGTCAGGAATGAATGCAGGGCGGCGGAAGTCCTCAAAGAGGAGAAGATTCCCTATACCTCTCTCGATTTTCTCTTTGAAAAGAGCAGAAATTTCGATTCTTTGACGAAAAATCTGCTTGCAGAGGTCAAAAAGGCAGCCCGCACGGGAGATGTTTGCTACTGCGTCGAGGGGAGCGTCACCGAGGACCGCGCGGCTCTTTCTCTCATGCAAAAGGGGGCAAACTTGATAGACGGGGTCTCCAAATCGGCGTTTGCGGCTGCTGCTGTGGGCCTTTCGGGCGGATACACGGCGGTCTCCGCCTACGAGCTTGCGGAGAAAAAATTCTCCCTTCCCCTCGTCGTCTACGACCTCGCGGAAAAGTCCCTCGCCTCCGATTTAAAGCTCCTTCTGAGCGAAAAAATTCCCGAGGAGAGTGAAATTTTCTTCCTCGACGGGGAAACTTCTCAAAAAATTCCCCTCTATGAACTCGACCGAATGGAGAACTACTCTCCCCGCTGCGCCTTTGTCGTCTATGAGACGCCGCTTTTACAAAAATCCCGCTTCGACTTTGAAGATGTGGTCGAAATTTTAAGGCGGCTGCGCGCGCCCGACGGCTGTCCCTGGGACAGGGTGCAGACCCACAGAAGCATTCGCATCAACGCGATCGAGGAGGCGTATGAGCTCGTCGACGCCATCGACGCGGACGACCCCGATAAGATCAAAGAGGAGGCGGGAGACGTCCTCATGCAGGCCCTCTTCCACACCCTCATCGAGGAGGAGCGGGGGAATTTTACGCTTTCGGACATGCTGACAGCCCTTTCGGAGAAGCTCATCACCCGCCACACCCACGTCTTCGGCACGGACAAGGCGGCAAACGCCGAGGGCGCCCTCTCCGTCTGGGATAGAAATAAGATGAAGGAGAAGGGGCAGGAGACCTATTCCGCCGCCGTCAACGACGTGCCGCAGTGCTTCCCCGCGCTCCTTCGGGCGCAGAAGCTCTGTAAACGGGTCGAAAAGGGCGGCTGGGACAAGTCGACCTTGGAGAACGTCAAATGTAAGCTCGACGAGGAGTTCGAGGAGCTTAAAAAGGCATATGGGTCTCAAAATCAAGAGAAAATTTACGAGGAGCTCGGCGATTTTCTTTTCAGTTGCGCCTGGCTCTGCCGCGCGGTCGGGGTGGACGGGGAGATGGCCCTCCTCGACGCGGGAAAGAAGCTTCAAAAACGCTATACATCTTACGAGTCCCTCGTGCGGGCGGACGGGAAGGACCCCCTTGCGCTTTCGAAAGAGGAGCGGGATTTTTACTACAAGCGGGTGAAAGATGCCGAATGAAATCACGGTTGCGGGGATCAGACTTCCCGCAAATGTTTTTTTGGCGCCCATGGCGGGGTATACCAACTATCCCTTCCGAAAGATGTGCCGTGAGCTCGGAGCAGGGCTCACATTTACCGAAATGGTGAGCGCGAAAGGGCTGCTCTACGGCAGCGAGGAGACCAAAAAGCTGCTCTTTTCTCCCCCCGAGGAATCCCCCCGCGCCGTGCAGCTCTTCGGGAGCGATCCCGAAGTAATGAGGTCGGCCTGCGAGAGCGAGGAACTTGCCCCTTTCGACCTTGTGGACCTCAATATGGGCTGTCCCATGCCGAAGATCGTGCGAAACGGCGAGGGCAGCGCCCTCATGGAGAACTTTCCGCTCGCCGAGAAAATTATTTCGGCGTGCGCAAAGAGCGGAAAAAGGATTTCGGTCAAGTTCCGCACGGGGATCCGCGAGGGAGACAGAATGGCGGCGGAATTTGCCCGTCTTTGCGAGGGCGCGGGCGCGTGCATGGTGACGATCCACGGGCGGGTCCGCGAGAAGATCTACGCGGGCCCCGTCGACTTTGCGCAGATCGCCGAGGCGAAGGCGGCGGTCAAAATTCCCGTCATCGCAAACGGCGGGATCTGGTGCGACAAGGACGCGAACAAGATGTTCCAAAGAACAAACGCGGACGGCATTGCGATCGGCCGCGCCGCCCTCTACCGCCCGCAGGTCTTTGCGGAAATCGCAGGATATGAGGAGCCGCCCATTCTCCCTCTCTTTGAAGAACAGCTCTTTTCAACAAAAGAGCTTTACGGCGAGCGGTTCGCCTGCGTCTTCATGCGGAAGATGGCGGCGTTCTATCTCAAGGGCCGCCGCGGCGTCGCCGAAAAGCGCCGAGCCCTCTTCGCTGTTCCCAACACGGACGAATTGTTGATTCTTGCAAGAGAATTGTTTTAAGAGGGGTTGCCCCTTTTGACATTCTGAGCGGAGCGTAGCGAAATCGACGACGCGCCATTCTATTGTTTTATCCAAGCGCGGTGCACGAGCCCCTTTCCTGTCATTCTGAGCAGGCACCCCGCGGCAGTTGCCGCGGGGTGCCGTCGTCGACGACGCGTCGTTCTATTGAGAATCCATACGCGGCGCACGAGCCAAAGGCGAGTAAGAATCCCCTTGAGTTTCGACGAGGCGTTCTTATTATGTCATGTTGAGCGAAGTCGAAGGCGCGTCATTCTATTGGGAATCCATACGCGCCTCACGAGCCTTTAGGCGAGTAAACATCTCTACCTTATTATCAGAACTAAGGACGAGATTCTTCGATTCCGCTTCGCTCCACTCAGAATGACAGAAAGTGCGCAGGTTTATTTTTCAAAAAGGGTTGACAGGGAAAAGGTTTTCTGGTAAAATGGGTTCTGCGACGAATTTCACCTAAGGAGTATTTTAATTAAAATTTTATGCGCAAAATTATACTGTGGAGTGCAAAAGCCTTTTTAGCTGCACCTTCCCCACAGTGTAATTTTGCATGAAATTGCCAGGTGAAATTTGTCGCAAACAAAAAATGAGGTGCGGCAAAGGGGACGCGCCTTCGGGCGCGTTTTATTTTAACCTTTAATTTTAAAGCCGCTCCGAAAAGGAGTGTTTATGGATTTTGTTTTTGAAACTGAGCACGAATCGATTCGATTTCAAGCCGAAATGGACGGACATGTATGTTTTTCGGAAAATAGCTTATATGTCGAACTAAATCCCGAAATCGGGCGCATTACGGTCAATATCGAACCGGGGCCCATTCCCGACCTTAAGAATTATTATCCTTCTTATATTAATAACAGGTATTACAAGAGTGAGGAAAACAAGGAATACTCTCTCTATGAGGAGATTTTCGTCATCGGAAAGCATGAGCAAAAAACCATTCTCACAATCAAGATCATGGATTATGCGACGAAGACTACCCGTTCAAAAATCACCCCTGCAAAATCCGTAAAAGACTTTTTGAGCAATCCTTCCATTTTGAAATTTCTCTCTTCGGTCAATGTGATAGACGATTCCGCGCCCCCGCGAACTTCCGGGTTTATCCTGCGCTGAATCGTTTCGAACGAAATCTTTTTTCCTGTCATTCTGAGCAGGCACCCCGCGGCAGTTGCCGCGGGGTGCCGTCGTCGAAGAATCTCGCCCTTTCGCCTTATTGTAAAAACGAGATGTTTACTCGCCCCTTTCCCTTAAGGGCGAGATTCTTCAACTGCGCAACGCGTTGCGTTGCTCCGTTCAGAATGACAGAAAAGGGGCTCGCCCTTTGTTCTAAATCCTTCGGTGCGAGCAGGGTTTCCCTGCGCTGCAGTTCGGCGGGGGCTACCGCCGAACCGGGGTTGTGGGAACTCGAGAGTCAATTTCCTCGAACGCAAATATTTCCGAAGGAAAGATTTTCTTCGAAACCATTTCATTTGTTTGCTTTTTTATTGGAAATCCTGTATAATGGAGGTAAGTATGATCGATTTGAACATTTTGCGCAGCGAGCCGGAGCGCGTGCGCGAGAATATCCGCAAAAAATTTCAGGACTTTAAGCTCCCCCTCGTCGACGAAGTTCTTGCCCTCGACGAGAAGCGCCGCGCCCTCATCTCGGAGGGGGACTCTCTTCGCGCGGAGCGGAACACGCTTTCGCGTCAGATCGGCGCCCTCATGCGCGAGAAAAAGACGGCGGAGGCCGAACAAATCAAGTCCCGCGTCAACCAAAACGCGGAGCGGCTTTCCGCCATCGAAAAGGAAGAGGAGGAGATCTCTTCCGCCCTTAAAGAGCGCATGATGAAAATTCCCAACTTCATCTCCCCCGAGACGCCCATCGGGCGCGACGATTCCGAGAACGTCGAAGTGCAGCGCTTTCTCGAGCCGAAGGTCCCGCCCTATGAAATTCCATACCATCTCGACATTTTGGAGAGACTCGGCGGCGCGGACGTCGACAGCGCGAGAAAGACGAGCGGGCAGGGCTTCTACTATCTTTTGGGGGACATTGCCCTGCTCCATTCCGCAATTTTGACGTACGCCCGCGACTTTATGGTCAAAAAGGGATTCACCTACTGCATTCCGCCCTTCATGATCCGCTCCTCCGTCGTGACGGGGGTCATGAGCTTCGAGGAGATGGACGGCATGATGTACAAGATCGAGGGAGAGGACCTCTACCTCATCGGCACGAGCGAGCACTCCATGATCGGACGGTTCATGGACACGACTTTGGACGCCAAAAAACTTCCGCTGCTTCTTACGAGCTATTCCCCCTGTTTCCGCAAGGAGAAGGGGGCGCACGGGCTCGAAGAGCGGGGCATCTACCGCATTCACCAGTTCGAAAAGCAGGAGATGATCGTCATCTGCCGCCCCGAGGAGAGCCGCGACTGGTACGAAAAGATGTGGAACTACACCGTGGAGCTCTTTGTCTCTATGCAGATCCCCGTCCGCACCCTCGAGTGCTGTTCGGGCGACCTCGCCGACCTCAAATACCGCAGTGTGGACGTGGAGGCCTGGTCCCCCCGTCAGAAAAAGTATTTCGAAGTCGGCTCCTGCTCCAACCTGACGGACGCGCAGGCGCGGAGGCTCCGCATTCGCTTCAAGGGGGAGAAGGGCAGCGAATTTGCACACACCCTCAACAATACGGTCGTCGCGCCCCCCCGAATGCTCATCGCATTGCTCGAAAATCACCTGCAGGCGGACGGCAGCGTCAATATTCCCGAAGTTCTCCGTCCCTACATGGGCGGGAAGGAGAAGATCACCCCTTGATTTTATGAAGTTCTTATTCTTCGACATCGAATGCGCCTGCGTCTACAAGTTCGCGGCAAAGATCTGTGCCTTCGGGTACGTTCTCACAGATGAGAATTTTCAGGTTCTCGAGCGCGAGGACGTCCTTCTCAACCCGCGGGGAAGGTTCCACCTCACCGACAAGCGGGAGAAGAAGGGCATCGTCCTTCCCTATCGATACGAAGATTTCAAACAATATCCGACTTTTCCCGCCCAATACGAGCGGCTGAAGAGTCTTCTCGAGGACAAGGACCACCTCGTCTGCGGCCACGCGACCCTCAACGACGTCAACTACCTCAACCTCGAGACCAAGCGCTACAAGCTTCCCTCCTTTTCCTTCGAGTTCTACGACACGCAGTTCTTCTATATGAATGTGAAGGGGGACTTTGCGCGGCAATCGGGGCTGGGCGCAGTCGCCGAGGAGCTCAAAGTGGAGTTCATTCCCCACCGCGCCGTCGACGACGCCTATGCGACCATGCGCGTCTGCGAGGCGCTTTGCAAGCGCGAAAATGCGACCCTTCCCGCCTTTCTCGACCGTTTTCTCATTCGCCCGGGCAGGATCAAAGACTATAAAATCGAGAATCTGACCTCTCTGGGGCTCACGAAATTTCAGAACGAGCGGAAGGAGATCCGCGCGGCGCACAGCAAGGCGCACGAGGAGTTCTACCGCTACGTCAACAAGCACATGAACCGCAGAAAGCGGGGCGGCTCCCTTGAGGGGAAGGTGTTCTGCTTCTCCAAGGACATCGAGGAGGACATGGAGACTTCCAAAAAGCTGCTCGAGGCCATCTTCTCGCACGGCGGGGCGTACACGTCCCACCCGACGGAGTGCAACGTCTACATCGCGCGGGAGGACGGCGAGATGCGCGGGCAAAGCGCCCTCACGGCGGGCGCCGTCATCATTCCCTTCGATTCCATTCGCCCCTCTCTGGAGGAAGTATGACCCTTCCGCAAAAATTCATCGAAAGAATGTCCGAAAGGTTGGGAATTAACTTCCCGGCCTTTTTGCGCTCCTACGAAAAACCGCCCGAAAAGGGGCTGAAAATCAATACTTTAAAGGTAAAAACCGACCCCATATCCGCATTTTGGAACTTAGAGCCCGTTCCCTGGGCGGAAGAGGGCTACTACGTTGAAGGGGAAAAGCTCGGGGCCTCCTGGCAGCACTTTGCGGGGCTCTTTTATTTGCAGGAGCCCTCCGCGATGTGCGCCGCGCCCCTTCTCGACGTCCAACCGGGGGAAAAGGTGCTCGATCTGTGCGCTGCGCCGGGGGGAAAGAGCGTCCAGCTCGCCTGCGCTTTGAAAAATCAGGGAATTTTGGTCGCAAATGAGATCGACTACGGACGGGCGCGGATCCTTTCTCAGAATTTGGAGCGAATGGGGGTCGAAAACGCCGTTGTGACCTGCGCGAGTCCCGCTCATCTTGCAGAGATTTTTCCCGAATACTTCGATAAGATCCTCGTCGACGCCCCCTGTTCGGGGGAGGGCATGTTCAAAAAAGAGGAGAACGCCACAAGAGAGTGGAGCGAGGAGAGCGTCCTTGCCTGTGCGCGGCGGCAGGCGGCGATCCTGGAGGAGGCGCAGAAGATGCTAAAAAAGGGCGGCAAGATGGTCTATTCGACCTGCACCTTCGCGGAGGAGGAGGACGAGTGGCAAATTTCGGAATTTTGCCGCACCCATTCCGCATTTTTGCTCGAAAGGCAGGAAAAACTCTTCCCGCACGAGGTGCGCGGCGAGGGGCACTTTGCGGCGCTCCTTTTGAAAAGCGAGGGGGAGCGCAGAGAGGCAAAACCCTACCCCATTCGCAAAGTTTCCGCCGCAAACCGCGCATTTGAGGAGTTCTGCGAAGAGCTTTTCGGGGAAATTACAGGCGAAATTACGACCCTCGAGGACGGCAGAATGTATCTGTTAAGGAACGATTTTCCCGCCTTTCCGCACGTTGCGATCTTGAGGATCGGGCTTGAAATCGGGGAATGGGATGGGAAAAACTTCCGTCCCGCCCACGCCCTCGCGATCGCCGAGGGGGAAAGGACGAAGAGAAAACTCGAACTGAGCGCCGAGGAGACGGAAAAGTACCTTCGCGGCGAGACGCTTGAAAAAGACTTCCCCGACGGCCGGGTCGTCCTCACCCGCGAGGGGTTCCCGCTGGGATTTGGAAAGTGTGTTTCGGGAACGATTAAAAATCACGTTCCCAAAGGCCTAAGACGGAGATAAGTTTCGAACGTAAATATTTCCTTCGGAAATATTTACGTTCGAGGAAATAAGCTTTCGAGTTCCCACAACCCCGTCGTCACGGTCGTTTCAAACGACAATAAGCGTGCGGTAGCTCGCAAACAGGGTGCGCTTATGGAAAATGTAATTTCCCAACGCGCAGTAAATTTTTAGGAACGTCCCGTCGATAGCTTAGGGGATTCATTCGACTCCACTCCGCTTACGCTCCGTTTCGCTCAGAATGACATGTTTTTTACCACTGTCATGTTGAGCAGCCGCGCCGCCTGCATATTGCAGGCGGCGCGGCGTCGTCGAAACATCCCCTAAGCAAGCGACGGGACGTTCCGAAAATTGTAACTTTTTTGTCAGATGGTGTCCAAAAACGGGAAAATATGTGCTATAATGGAAGAAAACGAACAAACGTTTTTGAGAGGGAATATGGTCACTGATAAAAACTTTTACACGGTGTGCGGCTGGATGCGCAGCCGCCTTCATCTTGCGGGCAACGAACTCATCGTCTATGCCCTCATCTACTCCTTTTCCCAGGACGGAGAGAGCGGCTTCCATGGGAGTCTTTCCTACCTTCAGGAGTTTACGGGACTTTCCAAACGAACCATTCAGAATATTTTGGGACATCTCGTGAACGTCGGGTATCTTTCACAAGAGAAACTTACTCTGAAAAAAAGCAACTACATTGCTCTGTCGCCCGATGAAATTTTTTTCGACGAAAGTGGCAAAAATTGCACCACACATGTGCAAAATTTGCACTTTGATAGTGCAAAAATTGCATCTAAACGTGCAAAAATTGCACTTAAGATAAATAATAATATAAATAATAATATATACAGACAAGATGAAAGAAAGAAAGAAAGAAATAATATAAATCATGATCCAATCAACGCGCGGGCGCGCGAGGAGAAGGATTATTCCAAAATGACCGATGAGGAGCTGCTTGCGGCCGGGGAGCATGGGTCGGTCGACTGGGAGGACGAGGAGTCTGTAAATGATTTCAATCGCTATCGGGAGGAGTGCAAAAGCCGGGAGCATTCGTTTCGGTGGGAGGGAAAGATCGTCAAGGGGCACGGAGTGTTCGAGCGGCTCAAGTCGCATGAGGAGATTTTGGAGGAGATGAACGTCAAGGGGCCGCTCAGGGAGACCTATCTGCGGTTCCTTCGGGAATGCTATCTGCACGGGCACCTCGTCTCCAACGAGAAACTGATCGATATCATCTGCCGCCTGGACGACCGTTACGGCTGCGCCCCCGGGACGGATCAAAAGAAGATCAAGGTTTTGGATACTGCGATCAATGGGGGGTATGTTGATATTCGAGTGCCTAATTTCTTTGACGATTTTTCTTTGGACGATTTATCGTCGGAGGAATGAGGTATGATGCCCACTGTCATTCCGCTCAGGGTGACATCGCTTTGTACATTCCTTCCTGTCATTCCGAGCGAAGTCTCAGTGCGGCGGTAGTGCCCGCCGCACCCCGCCTCGCTACCGGCTCGGCTGTCGCGTTGCGGTTCACAGCCCACCGGGCTGTTGAACAGAACTCGCAACGCTCCACCCCCCGGTCGTTAGACAAGTGGTATTGCGATTTTTTGGAACGTCCCGTCGATAGCTTAGGGGATCCATTCGACTGCGCGGCTACGCCGCTCCGCTCAGGATGACATGTCTAACACAACTTTCCTCGACGATAAATATTCCGAAGGAAGATTTTCGTCGAAAAAAAGGGCACAAAAAAGTTCGCATTTGAAATGCGAACTTTTAAGGGGGTGAGTAGTCGGTGTGATGTGTTACACCGATTGGGAAGCTTTCTTGGGTTTCTTGCCGGGCTTGCTGTTCTTGACTCTTGCGGTGCGGCGCTTCTTGTTGAAGAAGTTCCTGAACATCACAAGGATGATGACAAGAAGCAGCACGACGGCTAAGACGCCCGACGAAATGAGGAGCCAGATGTTCGCCGTGCCCGTCGGATCGGTCGTGTCCGTCTCTTCCTCGTCGGCATCGGGATCGTTCGGGTATTCCGCCGTGATCGTGATATCCGTCGCGCCGAAGTCCGCGAAGAAGTTGTAGCCCGTGGCTTTTCCGTCCTCCTTGTCCACCTGGTAGAGGGAGACGAGCTGTTCGCTGTAGGTCGACTGCTTGTAGTTGTGCCAAGGGTTGCCCTTCTCCTCAAAGTCCGTCGTCTCGTCGTAGCGGACGTACTTCGAAGAGTCGAAGAAGGAGTAGGTGTAGTAGGTCGCGTACTCGTAATCCTCGGGAAGACGGTCGTTTGCGCCGAGGTAGTCCTCATCTTCGATGGACTTGCCCTCGTTGAGCTCGTCGCGGACGGACTGAATGGACGCATTCAGCAGGTTCGTATAGTTGGAGGAGGCGTTCGCCGAGTTGTAGTTGTCGAAGATGACGTAGGAATTTGCGGGATTCTTGTCCTCGCCGTTTCTGTCGCCGCTCCAGACTTCGACGCGGAAGGTCTTTTCCACATCTCCCGTGTGGACGAAGAAGCTGACGTTGACCCAATCGCCCGTGCCCTCGACGACGATCTGCGCCTGCTGCGCGTCGCGGTGAGAGTAGTTGTACCGCGCGATCTCCGCGGGAAGGGGCTGAATGGGCGTGTTGTAGGTGTAGTTGCCGTTTGCGTCCTCGTCGCGGTAGGCGTAGAAGTTGCCGTTGTTGAAGTAGAAGACGATCTCATCGTCCTTGGTCGTGAGGTTCCCCTCGCTGTCGAACTGATAGGCGCTCGTGTTCGCGTAGTAGGTCTCTCCAACATCGCCCTCTCTCTTGTAGAGCCCGTTGGGCTGCAGGCGGTAGAGAATGTCGCTCGTCTCGTCGAAGTCCTCGTCGGAGGGGTCGACCGCGCAGATGTTCCCGTCGTCGTCATACCAATAGGTGCAGGCGGGAAGGGGTACGGAGAGGCTCTTTCCTGCGTTCTCCGCCTTGGTCTCCATGAGGTAGAGATAGGCCTTCGCGCCCTCGGACGCCTTCACGCGCAGGGAAATTCTCTGGTAGGAGGCGGAGGCGACCGTAGTCGTCGAGGAGGAGATATATCCGAAGGAAGCCTCCTCTGCGCCGTTCACGATGACAAGGGGCTGGCGGGAGTTGCCGAAGACTTCCTTCCACCAAGCCTCCGCACTGTCGGCGGTGCTCCCGAACATGTCCTTAAGGCCGCTCTCGGAAGAGAAGTAATTCTCCGCATACTTGTGGGAGAGGAGTCCCGCGGTGAGCCCGAGGTCCTCGGGACGCTTGTTCTCGCTGCCGTTCTCGACGATCGCACTGCTGCCGCCGCTCACGCCATAGAAGCCCGAGGGAAGGGCGGGACTTTCTTTGATCGTCTCCTCGTCGGTGACGGAGACTGCGTCGAACTTCTTCGTCTCCTCTGTTCCGCCCGTCAGGGTGACCTTCTTCGCGCGGTCGTTGGCGGAGGCGTAGCCGTACTGCGTCTTGGAGAGACTTCTCGTCTCGAAGTTCGCAAATGCCGCATATCCGTCGTCGTAGCTGAATTTGTCGGTGCCGATGATCGTCGTGGGACCCAAGGAGAGTTCCACGGTGAAGGAGAGCTCCTCTTCGGTGTCGTTTTCGAGGAAGAAGAAGCACTGCACCCAACCTTTATAAATATCCTTGTGGTTTTCGTCGATGTCGACGGTCGTGAGCGTCGTCGTGTCGAAGGCGGAGATCGACGTCTTGGTCTCTCCGTCGACGACGAACGCGCTCGCCCCCATCATGCCGTTTTCCACCTTGCTCGTCTTGACGAAGAAGGAGAAGAGCATTCTCGTGTCGGGCGAAAGGGTGAACTTCTCCGAAGAGAGCTTTGCGGTGTACGCCGCGCCGTTGCCCGAGAGGAGCATCAGAACTTTCGTGTCGCCGTCGCCGAAGGGGAACTTGTCGCGGAAGTCGTTCTCATAGACGTTCCGCACATATTGGTTGGAGGAATTTTCGAGCTCGGAGAGGGTCGCAACCTGCGCAAAGTTGGTCTCGCCGCTGTCGGAGAGGGACTCGTCGATCGAGGCGGAGGTGTACGTCTTGCTGCCCGACCTCTCCTCGGTCAGGGAGATGACCGCATTGTTCATGAGCTCGCGGTCGGAGTCGAAGCCCGCATACAGGTCGAGGGCGAAGGTCGTCTCCGTCACGCTGTCCATGTCGTAGCGCTTCTCCTCCTTGAGGGAGTCGATCGTGCAGAACTTGACGCCGTCATTCGGGATCATGTTCTCCTTGTCCTTCAAAACGGCCGCTTCGAAGTCGGAGGAGGGCATCTTCTCGCAGAGGACGTCGTCGAAGAAGGCGTAGCCGTCGACTGCATAGTAGCGATCGTCCGAGCTGCCCTGTCCGAGACCCAAGACGATCCGAAAGGTCGTCGAGGCGAAGGTGCTCGCGCGGACATAGATCGTGTACTGTCTCCACTCGCCGTGGGTGTTGAGGTTGTAGATCTGCATCTGGTCGAGGGTGGTGCCGCCGACCGTGTTGACGACGCCGATATAGGCGCCCGCACGGGAGGAGACTTCGGTGTCCTCGTAGTGGTAGAGGTTGTCCGTCTTCGCCCAGACGGTGATCTTGGCGGAGGTGCCCGCCGTGAGAGAGACCGTCGTCGAAGAGGTGTAGTACTGCGCCGTGCCGCGCACGCCGTCCGCCGTCTTGTCGTTGTGGATCATGAGGACGCTGCTCTCCCCCGCATTTGCGCCGGGGTGCAGCGAGATGCCCCCCGAGAGGTCCTCGTTGAGCTTTTTGAGGTCGTCGAAGTCGACGGCGTAGTTGTACCGCTTGAAGAGCTTGGCAGCGTCCGACGAGGCGTCGAGGGCGTCGATCTCCTCATCGAAGATGTCGAGGAACTTGACGCGGTCGTAGGAAGAGACGTTGGGGTTCTCCCAGTTTGCGACCGCCTCGTCGATGGAGCGGAAGGTGCGCACTTCCTCCGCGTCCTCTCCCTCGCCCTTGGTGAAGGTGGAGAAGTTGTAGGAGCCGCTCTGCGCAAAGTCCGCCCACTCGGCGGTGTCGATGATGCCCGAGGCGCCGTCCGAAGAGGGAGAGCCCGAGGTGAACGTCCAGTTCGTGGGGGTGTTGATGAGATTCCGCTTGTCCTTGCGCTCCGTGACGTTCTTGTCGGTGTAGAACTCGAAGTTGCCGTTCTTCAAAAGCTGCGTGTCCACAGGCGAGACGGGAGAGGGTTCGCTCTCTTCGGTATTCGTCTCGTCCTTCTTGCAAGCTGCGAGCGTGCCCATTGCAAGAGAGGTGCAAAGGAGCGCGGACAGAACCGCAAGAGAGCGTTTTTTGAGCTTTCGGTTGTTTTTATCGATTGCCATAGATCACCTTTTGATTTTCTTCGGGTCGGCGATATACGCGCGCGCCCGAAACAATATTCCGCATGATAAAACCATTTTATACCAAATAAGAGAGAATATCAAGCGATTCTGCGCAAAATCAGGCAAATTTTTAAAGAAAAATTCTCACACTGATAAAAAAGGTGTACGTTTTTATTCGGAATACAGCATTCTAACGACCAAGGGGATTCTTACTCGCCCCTTTCCGTTAAGGACGAGATTCTTCGATTCCGCTTCGCTCCACTCAGAATGACAGGAAAGGGGCTTGTGCGCCGCGCTTAGATAACATATTGAATGGCGCGTCGTCGACTGCGCTCGGAATGACAGAAAGGAACATACAAAGCGATGTCATCCTGAGCGGAGTGGCGTAGCCACGAAGTCGAAAGTGAGCGAAGCGAACGTGGATCCCCCGAGTATCGACGGGACGTTCCTAAAATCCCACTGCGCGGAGCAGAATCGCCATTCTGCGGCAGCGGTTCGGCGGTAGCGCCCGCCTCACCCCGCCTCGCCACCGGCTCGGCTGTCGCGTTGCGGTTCACAGCGCACTGCGCTGTTGAACAGAACTCGCAACGCTCCACCCAATTTGCGCCCTACAGGACGCACATTGTCGTTTGAAACGATGAAGAGGACCAAGTCGTGGGAACTCGAGAGTCCATTTCCTCGACGATAAATATTGCGAAGCAAGATTTTCGTCGAAACTTATGAGGTGAAAATGAAAAAATATCGTCAAATATGGGGTGGTCTTCTCATCGGAACTGCGAACGGGCTGTTCGGGGGCGGCGGGGGAATGCTCGCGGTGCCCCTGCTCGAGAGAGGGGGATTCCCCCCGAAGAGAGCGCACGCGACGGCGATCGCGGTCATCGCGCCCGTCTCCTTCGTCTCGGGGCTGCTGTATGCCTTTCAGGGCTTTGCGCCCCTTTCCGTGCTCCTTCCGACCGCCCTCGGCGTCACGCTGGGCGGATTTCTCGGGGCGAAGCTCCTCGGCAGAATGAGCGGCAGGGGGCTGAGCGTTCTCTTTGCCCTTCTCATGCTCGCCGCGGGAGCGAGGATGCTCTTCTCATGAGCTTTTACATCTTCTTTCTTTGCGGAATTTTGGGCGGAATTTTAGGGGGAATGGGCATGGGCGGCGGGACGCTGCTCATTCCCCTCTTGACCCTCTTTTTCGGCGTGCCGCAGGCGGTCGCGCAGGGGGTCAACCTGCTCTCTTTCCTCCCCATGTCGCTGATCGCCCTCCGCGTCCACGCCAAGGGGGGCAGATTGGAGAAGGGAGTGATCCTTCCCGTCGCCCTTCCCGCTCTGCTCCTCTCGGGGGCGTTCGCCTGTGTCGCGGGCAGCCTTCCCTCGGGCCTTCTTCGAAGGGGATTCGGGTTCTTTCTCTTGCTCCTTTCGGCGTTTCCCCTCACCCAAGCCCTCAAAAAACCCGAGAAAGCGAAAATTTCTTCCTGAAAATCGGAAATATTTCTCAAAAAGCTATGGACAAGCCGCGAAAACTATGCTAAAATGTTTCGGGAGAGAAGCGGAGAGGAACTCCGCTCAACGGCTTTTCGGCCAAAGGAAGAAATTTATGCCAAAAATCGGGATCATCGATCTTGGGTCCAACTCTGCGCACCTTGTCATCGTCAACCTCTTTCAGGAGGGATATTTTATGGTGGAGGACGAGCTCAAAGAGGGCGTTCGGTTGGGACAGGATATGGACAGAGACGGCTTTTTGAAGCCGCAGCGCGTCGCCGAGACGATCAAGACCATGAAGATGTTCAAGCGCCTGTGCGAGGCGTCGGGGGTGGATCACATCATCGCGGTGGCGACTTCCGCCGTTCGGCGGGCGAAGAACCAGAGGTCCTTCCTCGAGGAGATCCAGGCAGCCTGCGGGCTGAAGATCACCGTCCTCTCGGAAGAGACGGAGGCGTCGCTCATCTACCGCGGGGTCATCAACTCGATGGATATCCCCAAGGGACTCATTCTCGAGATCGGCGGCGGCAGCACCAAGATCATCTACTACAGCCGCCGCGCCATTCTGCACGACGCGACCCTTCCCTTCGGCGCGGTGACCCTCACCGAGCTCTTTGCGGAGGACGGCGTCAGCCCCAAGCAGCAGACGGAGAAGATCGAGGAATTTTTCAACGAGCAGTTCAAGCGCATCGACTGGCTGCAGGAGATCGAACCGGACGTCCAGATGATCGGCGTCGGCTCCGCCTTCCGCACCCTCTGCAAAATGAACTCCATGGTCAAGAAATACCCCCTGTCCATCGTGCACAACTACATGTTCGCGACGGAGGATTTCCTCTCGATCTATGAGATGGTGCGCGCTTTGGACGAGGAGAAGCGCAAGCGCATCCGCGGAATTTCCGTCTCGCGCGCCGACCTCATGCCCGCATCCTTTGCGATCTTAAAGGCGTTTACCGACTACATGCACATCGAGAACTTCACGGTGAGCGGCTGCGGACTGAGGGAAGGCATCATGTTCGGGCAGGCCCTTCCCATGACGGAGGAGAGGCCTCTTTCGGACGTTCTGAGCTATTCCGTCATGGGGCTCGTCAAATATTACGGCTGCAACGAGGCGCACGTCACGAACGTCGTGCACCTTTCCGTCCAGCTCTTCAAACAGCTGCGCGTGCTGCACAAATTCCCGCGCACCTATCTGAAAGTTTTAAAGATCGCAGCCTGCCTGCACGACTGCGGGCAGCGCATTCGCTACTATGACGGCAACCGTCACAGCAGATATATCATTTTGAACTCCGCGATCTACGGCGCGACGCACAGGGAGCTCGTGCTCTCGGCGTTCGTCGCGGGCTGCCATCGGAAGGAGGATCTTCTCCCCGCCGACTGGCAGAAGTACAAGGACCTCGTCTTCGAAGAGGACTTCGAAGTCGTGAGAAAGCTCGGCGTGCTCCTTCGCATTGCGGAGAGTCTCGACCGCGCGGGCCTCGGCGTCGTCAAGGGAGTCAACTGCGACGTTTTGGGAGACTCCGTCATCATGAAGACGGAGCTCGCGGGCGACGCCTCCCTTGAAATTTCCCAGGCGATGAAGGCGAACCCCGAGTTCCGCCGCACATTCCATAAAAATCTGGAGATACTGTGATGAAACTGATCCTTGCAAGCAACTCCCCGCGCAGAAGACAGCTTCTGGAAGAGGCGGGGATCCCCTTCGAAGTGATCCCCTCCTCGTTTGAGGAAGCGGAGATCGGGCTCTCCTCCAAGGAGACCGTCCTGCAGTTTGCGGCGGCAAAAGCGATGGATGTGTATCAAAAACACCCCGACTGCGCCGTTTTGGGGGCGGACACCGTCGTCTCTCTCGACGGCGAGACCCTCGGAAAACCCGGGACGGAGGAGCGGGCGAAGGAGATGCTCTCCCTTCTCTCGGGACGGAAGCACCAAGTGTATACGGGCGTCTGCCTCATCTGCGACGGCGGGGCGCGGACGGGCATCGTGGAGACGGGCGTCACCTTCCACGAGCTTTCCAAGGAGCAGATCGAGGAGTATGTGAAAAAGATGCGCCCCTTCGACAAGGCGGGCGGGTACGGCATTCAGGACGATTATCCCCTCGTCAAGCTCGTCGAGGGGAGCTTTACGAACGTCGTCGGACTTCCGATGGAGCTCGTGACGCATCTCTTGAAAGAGGCAAAACTATGGTAAAACTTGCGATCGATTTCGGCACTGCGGTCACGAAGATCTATCGGCTGGGGAGCGGAATTGTGCTTGCGGAGGCGACCTGCGTCACCGTCGAAAAGGAGACGGGGGAGATCAGGGCGTACGGCAACGAGGCGAAGCGGCTGCTCGGCAAGACCGCGGACGCGACGGACGTCTGTTTTCCCGTCTATGAGGGGGAGATCGTCGCGGAGAAGCTCGCAGGTCCCCTGCTCGAATATTTTATCCGAAAGATCGCCAAGACGGGCGGCGTGGAGGCGCTCTTCTGCGTCCCCTGCGGCTGCCGGGAGGAGTCCCGCGAGAAGATCTACACGGTCGCCAAGATGGCGGGCATCTCCCGCGTCTATTTTGCGGAGACTCCCTTTTTGAGCGCCCTCGGACAGGACGTTCCCCTCAGCGATTCCAACCCCGTGTTCGCAATCGACATCGGCGCGGGAGTGACGTCCATTGCGGCGTTCTCCCTCGACGGCATGATCGCGGGCGTCTCGATGAACGTCGGCGGCAACAACATGGACGTACATATCATCGATCAGATCGCGGAGAAATTTGCGGTCAAGATCGGGTCGCTGACGAGCGAGAAACTCAAGATCGCCATCGGCAGCCTGATCCCCGACGACAACCAGGGCACCTACGTCCGCGGACGGGACATCGGCACGGGCCGTCCCCGCAGCGTCCCCGTCCACTCCTCGGACATCGAGTTCCCCATTCGCGTCTATGTGGATAAGATCATCGAATATGCGGAGCTTGTCCTAAGAAGACTCCCCGCGGAAGTCTCCGCGGCAGTCGGAAAGAACGGACTCTACCTCTCGGGCGGATTTGCCTCCCTTGCGGGCCTTGCCGACTATTTGCAGAACAAGCTGCAGATGGAAGTCCACGTCTCGGGCGACCCCCAGACGGCAGTCGTCCTCGGCGGCGGCCGCGCGATCGGAAACAATGCACTGTTGAAGAAAATAATGCTTTAAAGATTTTTCCCCTACATTCTAACGACCGGGGGGATTCTTCGATTCCGCTTCGCTCCACTCAGAATGACAGCGGAAAACAGGCATGTAAAAGCGATGTCATGTTGAGCGAAGTCGAAACATCCCCTAAGCAAGCGACGGGACATTCCTATTATGTCATGTTGAGCGGAGCGAAGCGGAGTCGAAACATCTCTACCTTATTGTGAGACCTGCCAAAGGGCGAGACCCTTCGACTACGCTCAGGGTGACAGTGGAGTGCCCTTCGTTCCAAATTACTGCGCGAGGCAAGGTTCCCTTGCCGGAGCGGTTTGGCGGTAGCCCCCGCCTCACCACGCCTCGCCACCAGCTCGGCTGTCACGTTGCGGTTCACAGCGCACTGCGCTGTTGAACAGAACTCGCAACGCTCCACCCCCGAGCTATCGACGGGACGTTCTTAAATTCTATGGTGCGAGAAGAATCACAATTCTTCGCTGCACGACTCAATTTGCGCCCCACGGGACGCACATTGTCGTGAAAGCGACCGCGACGACCAAACAAATCAAGGCAAACAAGTCTATTTCCTCGACGATAAATATTTCCGAAGGAAAGATTTTCGTCGAAACAAAACAAGGAGTAAAAATGTTAGACCCAAACACAATCGCAAAAGAGGCGATCGAAGAGGCGGAGAAGGCAGAGAGCAGCCGCGCGCTCTACGAGGTCAAGATGAAGTATCTGGGGAGAGGCGGAACTGTGACGTCTCTCCTCAAAAACATGCGCGAAGTTCCGCCCGAGGAGCGGCCCGCCTTCGGCAAGGCGGTCAATTTCTTGCGGGATACCCTCGAGGCGCACTTTGCCTCTCTTGAGGAAAAACTTAAGGAAAAAGAGACCCTTCAAAAGCTCGCCGAGGAGCGGATCGACGTGACCCTTCCCGGCAAAAAGCGGGACATGGGTGCGATCCATCCCGTCACGCGCGTCAAAAACGAGCTTGTGGACCTCTTTATGGGGCTCGGCTTCGAGGTCTTCGACGGGCCCGAGATCGAGAGCGAATACTACAACTTCACCGCCCTCAACACCCCCGCCGACCACCCCGCCCGCGACATGCAGGACACCTTCTACATCACGAATGAATTTCTCCTCCGCACCCAGACGAGCGCGGGGCAAATTCGCGTGATGGAGTCGAAAAAACCGCCCATCAAGATCGTCTCGCCGGGCAGGACCTTCCGCTCGGACGACGACGCGACCCATTCCCCCATGTTCCATCAGATGGAGGGGCTCGTCGTCGATAAGGGGATCACCCTCTGCGACCTCTACGGCACCCTCGAGGAGTTTGCGCGGACGATGTTCTCGCCTTCCGTCAAGACCCGCCTCCGCCCGAGCTACTTCCCCTTTACGGAGCCCTCCGTCGAGGTGGATATCAGCTGCTTTGCCTGCGGCGGGAAGGGCTGTTCTCTCTGCAAGGGCACGGGCTGGATCGAGGTTTTGGGCGCGGGCATGGTCAACCGCCGGGTTCTCGAAAATTGCGGCATCGACCCCGACGAGTACACCGGCTTTGCCTTCGGCATCGGGCTCGAACGCATTGCAATGCTCAAGTACGGCGTCAACAATATCAAATTATTTACCGAAAACGACGTCCGCTTTTTAAAGCAATTCCGCGATTGAGGGGGAGAGAAAGATGATTTTGCCTTTGAGTTGGCTGAGAGAATTTGTGGACGTGGACGTCTCCGCGGAGGAGCTCGAAAAAAAGCTCTTCTCCTGCGGGTTCGAGGTCGAAAAGCGCACCTGTCTCGGGGAAAACGTGACGGGCGTCGTCGTGGGAAGGGTGGAAACCTGCAAAAAACACCCCGACGCAGACAGGCTCTTTGTCTGCCAAGTAGACTTAGGAACATACGGCAAAAAGCAAATTTGCACGGCGGCGACGAACGTATTCGAGGGGGCGAAGGTCCCTTGCGCCCTCGACGGCGCGACCGTTCTCAAAGAGGGCGGTATTCAAAAAATTAAGACGGGAAAACTCCGCGGGGAGCTCTCCGAGGGAATGTTCTGCTCGGGCGAGGAGCTCGGAATAGGCGATGATTTCTATGAGGGCGCCGAAGTCAACGGCATTCTCATTTTGGATGAGGACACGCCTGTGGGCGAAGACGTCAAGAAATTCGTCGGGCTCGACGACGTCCTCTTCGACATCGCCGTGACCGCCAACCGCCCCGACTGCCAGAGCATTTTAGGGCTTGCCCGCGAGGTCTCGGCAGTCCTCAAAAAGCCCCTGAAAATGCCCGAAACGCGATACACCCCGCAAAAAACGGCGGAAAAAATCACCGTCGAGGTACAGGAGCCCGGGCTCTGCCCCCGCTACATGGGGCACTTCGTCACGGACGTCAAAATTATAAAATCCCCCCGCATGTTAAGGCGGAGATTGGCGCTCTGCGGCCTTCGCTCCGTCAACAGCATTGTCGACGTCACGAACTATGTGCTGCTCGAGATCGGCCAGCCCATGCACGCCTTCGACAAAAACTTTTTGCGAGGGGGCGGCATCGTCGTCCGCCGCGCCGAGGAGGGGGAGCAAATCACGACCCTCGACAAAAAGACCTTCTCTTTGAAGAGAGACAACCTTCTCATCTGCGACAAAGAGGGCCCCATCGGCATTGCGGGCGTGATGGGCGGCTTGAACAGCGAGATCAAGGATTCGACGAGGGAGGTCTTCTTTGAGTCGGCGAGCTTTGCCCGCGAGAGCGTGAGAAGAACTTCCCGTTCGCTCGGTCAGCGCAGCGACTCTTCCGCCCGCTACGAAAAGGGGGTGAATGCGACCTCACCCGAGCTTGGTCTTGACCGTGCGCTGCACCTCGTCGAACAGTACGGCTTCGGCACCGTCACGACCCTGCGCCGGGACGTCCTCGCAAAGCAAATTTCCCCCAAAAAGCTCACCTGTAGCGCGAAAATGATCAATTCTCTCCTCGGGATCAAGGTTCCCGAAGGGGAGATCAAAGAGATCTTGACCCGCCTCGGATTTACGGTCAGGGAGCAGGGCAAGGAGTTCGAAGCGGAAGTTCCCCTCTGGCGGGACGACGTCGAAGATTGGCCCGATCTTGCCGAGGAGATCATCCGCATGTACGGCTATGAGCATTTAAAGCCCACTTTGCTTGAAAGCGCAAAAGTGACCCACGGCGGCAGAACGGAATGGCAAAAACAGGAGATGAGGCTGAAAAGCGCGCTCGTCCGCGAGGGATTTTTCGAGGCGTGCAACTATTCTTTCTTCTCGCCCAAGTCGTTTGACCTCTTGAAAATTCCCGAGGACGCCCCCGAGCGAAAGGCGATCCAAATCCTCAACCCCATCGGAGAGGACCTCTCCGTCATGCGCACCTTTTTGGGCGCGACCATGCTCTCGAATGTCGTCAGGAACGTCCGCCGCGGGAACGCGGAGGGGAAACTCTTCGAGATCGCGAAGGTTTACGTTCCCAAAGAGCTGCCCATCACGGAGCTGCCCGAAGAAAAATTCGTCCTCTGCATGGCGCTGTGGGGGAAGGAGGGCTTCTTCGACCTGAAGGGCGCCGCCGAAGACGTGTTCGGCGCGTTCGGCGTCAAATTTTCCTTCGAACGCGGGGAGCGCAGCTACCTGCACCCCGGCGTGACGGCATATATCAAGCTCGGCGAAAGAAAAGTCGGCTATTTGGGGGAACTGCACCCCTCAATCGCCGCGGAACTCAGCCTCGAGGAGAAGGTGTATCTCTTGGAGATCGACCTCGAGACGGTGAAAAAGAAGTTTGCAAAGGACATTTCCTTCCACCCGCTACCGCGGTTTGAGAGCGTCAAGCGGGACATCGCGTTTGTGGTGAAGGAGGAAGTCACCTGCGCCGACGCGGAGAACTGTATCAAACGGGCCTGCCGCGCGGTCGGAAGCGCGGAGCTCTTCGACGTCTACCGCGACAAGCGCCTCGGCGAAGGCAAGAAGAGCATGGCGTTCACGCTCACCTTCCTCCCCGCCGAGAACGCCGACAAGCCCCTCTCCCCCGAACAAGTCGACACCTTCTTCGAAAAGATCGTCTCCGCCCTCAAAAAGGAATTTGGGGCAGAACTCAGAGAATAAAAAAGCTTCGAACGAAATCTTTCCTTCGGAAATATTTACGTTCGAGGAAATGGGCTTGTATGCCTTGAATAAGTTGATCCTCTCGTTCGTTTTCACAACTATAAGCCGAAGGGGTTCGGCAAATGGGGTGCGCTTATGGAAAAGTGTGATTTTCCAACGCGCAGTAAAATTAGAACTAAGGGCAATGCGCCGTCCGCAAAAGCGGACGGCGCATATTATAATCGGTATACAACAATCTAACGACCAAGGGGATCCATTCGACTCCGCGGCTTCGCCGCTCCGCTCAGGATGACATCGTCTAACAGAGGCTCTCCTCGAAGAAAATATTGCGCAGCAAGATTTTCGTCGAAAAAACGACCAAGTAGATAGCTGCCCTTTGTTCTGAATTACTGCGCGAGGCAAGGTTCCCTTGCCGGAGCGGTTCGGCGGTAGCCCCCCGCCTCACCCCGCCTCGCCACCAGCTCGGCTGTCGCGTTGCGCTCACAGCCCACCGGGCTGTTGAGCAGAAATGCAACGCTCCACCCCATTTGCCGAACCCTTTCGGCTTCTTGCCGTGAAAGCGACCGTGAGAGTTTCTTAAATTATGGCAAACAAGCTCATTTCCTCGAAGAAAATATTGCGCAGCAAGATTTTCGTCGAAAAAACGACCAAGTAGATAGCTGCCCTTTGTTCTGAATTACTGCGCGAGGCAAGGTTCCCTTGCCGGAGCGGCACCCCATTTGCCGAACCCTTTCGGCTTATTGTTGTGAAAGCGAACGAGACGACAAATTAATCAAGGCAAACAAGCTCATTTCCTCGAAGAAAATATTGCGCAGCAAGATTTTCGTCGAAAAAACGACCAACCCGACAGCTCTTTTCAGAAGCAAGCAGATCGAGGAGCGCGCGGATTTCCCGAAGGGAGTGTACTAAAATCGTACATGACCGAGGGAAAACGCAAACGCGACAATGAGATGCGCCGCTTATCAAAAGAGCTTTATTGGTTTGGAGAGGCGTACAAATCAAACTCCTCCTCCAGATCGAAGTTCTCGCCGGCATCGAAGGCGGCGAGCTTGGAGATGGAGACCTCGTAGGCGGTCATCGTGACGACGTCCGTCTCGGAGAGTTTCTTCTGGTATTCGCGGCTCTGGATCCTGCCCGAGAGGGCGACCCTGTCGCCGACTTTGAGGTTCTGGACAAACCTTGCATTCCTGCCCCAGGCGATGCAGGGGATATAGTCGGATTTGTTATAGGCGCGATTGACGGCGATGAGCAGATCGGCGATCTCGCGGTTGAAGGGCGTCGTGCGGTAGATGGGCGGCTTACAGATATAGCCCGAGAGCACGATGCTGTTGGGGTTGCGCGAGGGCACGTTCTCGACGATCTCGCGCACGAACACGGTCAGCATGAGGCGGGATCTGCCGTTCTCGAGCTTGTTGTAGCTGCGGAACTGTCCCAGCGCACAGATGATACTGCCCACTTTCAGATTGTTCTTCTGAATGATCCTGTCGGAGATCGTCACAGGGAGAATGTCCGCCTGCCCGCTCAAGCGCATGACGCGCACATACAGCTCGTAAAACCCCTCTCCGTAGACCTCGTGCGAAAACTCTGCTTCCGAAATGATCTCTCCCGTAAAATAAACCTTGTTGTTTTTTTCCGCATTGTAATCCATCGTAATGACCTCCAAGTATTTCTTGTTTGAACTTCTTTGTTTTTTATGACGAACTCTTTAGGTATTGTCGGCCCGTGGGGTCGATCGTGTAGTTCTCTTTGTAGATGAGTTCCCCGATGGGAACGAACTCATAGCCCTTGGCAAGAAGGGTGTCGAAGATGATGGGAAGCGCTTCCGCCGTGTGGAGCCCGTTGTTGTGGCAGAGAATGATCGACCCGCTCTTGACCCTCTTTAAGATGCGCTCTGCGATGTCGCCCGCGCTTAAGTCCTTCCAGTCGAGGGAGTCGACGTCCCATTGAATGGGATACAGCCCCATGTCGTTGCTCACGTCGATGAGCAGATTGTCATAGTCCCCATAGGGCGGACGGAAGAGGGTGACGGGCTTTTGAATGACCGAGGTGATCGCCTCGCTCGAAGTTTCAAGCTCCTTCCGGATCTCCTCTTCGGAGAGTTTGGACATGTAGGAGTGGGTCGCGCTGTGCGTGCCGACTTCGTGCCCCGCGGCACTGATCTTTTTGAGATAATCGGGGTACTTCTTCGACCAGAACTCGACGCAGAAGAAGGTCGCCCGCACGTTTGCTTTCTTGAGGTTCTGCAAAATGGCGTCGGTGTGCTCGGTGCCCCAGGCACAGTCGAAGGAGATGGCGATCTTTTTGTCCGTCCGCTCCACCGAATAGATGGGCAGGGACCGCGATCCGCTCCAGAAGACCTCCTCCGCGCCCGCTGCCTTCGCCGAGAGGGCGCCCGCCGTTAAAAGAATTGCAAAAACAGCCGCTATGGCAAGATATTTCAGCCGTATCGTGAACACACGCATTCAACACCTCTATGATAAAATAATTTTCCTGTCGAGAAAACGATGTTTTTGTTTCTTTCGGGGAATTTTCGTCGCAACTTCGAAAAGAGACGCGTATGCAATATTGTACGAGCTGAAAAAGAAAAATATGCGTAGAGACATTCTTGTCTATCGACCCGGGGGATCCATTCGACTGCGCGGCTTCGCCGCTCCGCTCAGGATGACAGTGGTAAAAAGCATGTCATTCCGAGTGGAGCGAAGCGGAATCGAGGAATCCCCCCGGTCGATAGATTGTTATATTACGATTTTCGGGACGTCCCGTCGAAACTTAGGGGATTCATTCGACTCCGCGGCTTCGCCGCTCCGCTCAGAATGACACGTCTAACACAACTTTCCTCGACGATAAATATTGCGAAGCAAGATTTTCGTCGAAATTTACAGCGTTATGCACAAAGCAAGCCCCAAATAGAGCAAAAAGCTGCCGAGGAGAAAGAATCCCGTCTTGAAAAGGGAGCGATGAAAGCCGCCGCCCTCTTTGGGCGGGAACGCCGTCTCGCCGAGCAGGTAGAGGTAGCCCGCGACGAGGAGGATCCCCGCATAATAAAATTGATCGACGAGCAGAATGACGGCAAAGACCGCCGCCGAGGCGTCCGACAGGAGTTCCGCGAGCTGCAGCGCGGGAATACTCTCCCGCTTTTTCAAAAGATAGGCGCCCCGTTCGATCAAGAGGACGAGAAGGGGCGGCAGAATGACGGCGACGGGCGCCGCAGGCAGTTCGACGCTGTAAAAGGCGCAAATTTGCACGATGGCAAGTCCCTGTCCCGCTGCGGA
Organism: uncultured Clostridia bacterium; assembly: GCA_947589565.1. Taxonomy (GTDB): domain Bacteria; phylum Bacillota; class Clostridia; order Christensenellales; family Borkfalkiaceae; genus Gallimonas. The sequence continues at coordinate 50,689 of CANQBW010000002.1, forward strand.
GAGGAGCAAAAAGAGGAGTTTAAAAAGATGTCTCTCGAAGACTTGTCCCAAGACGGCGGCAGCCGCCAAAAAACAGGAACAGTAGATGAGAGGATACTTCGGCACGAGGCAGACGAGCATGACTCCCAGCAAAAACAGCGCGGCGCATACAAAAAACGCCGTCTTTTTGCCCTTTCCGAGGAAGCAAAAGACGAGCGAGCAGACAGCCGCCGCAACGAACAGCGTCAAAAATATCCAAAAAAATACTTGTCCAGCCGTCGAAAGCCGAAGCGGCATACTACCTCCTTTCGTCGATCCTGCGGTCGGGAACGCTCGCAGCGGTGAGAACGTACACCCGCTTTGCTCCCGCCTTTTTCAGAAGATCGGCGATCTCGCTTGCCGTGGCGCCCGTCGTGAGGGTATCATCGACGAGAAGCACATGCTTCTTCTTGAGTCCGCGGCGGTCGGTCACCTTGAAACAGCCCTTCAGGTTCTTTTGCCTCTCGCAGATCCCGAGGCTCTTTTGCATCTTGCTCTCTTTGACTTTGGATAGTCCCCCGAAGACGGGCAGCCCGCTCCAGGCGGAGAGCTCCTCGCATAAAAGCTTCGCCTGATTGAAGCCGCGCTTCTTCTCCGCCTTTTCCGTCATCGGCACATAGGCGAGAAGCTGTGCGTCCGGGAAATCGACGAGCATGGGGAGCAGAAAATCCGCTAAGGTCTCCGCAAAATACTTGTCGCCCTGCTTGAGGCGAAGGATCATCCGCTTTGCGTCCCGCTCATAGACGAACGCAGACCGTGCGAAGTCATACCTCGGCGCGTGGGCGCGGCATTCGATACAGTATCCCTCGTGCAGGCTCCGCCGCCCGCAGCAGATACAAAAATTTACGTTGTTGTAGGGAAGATGCTCCTTGCAATCCGCGCAAATATGCTCCTTTTCGAACACCTCTCTTCCGCAGAGATCGCAGGTGAAATTGGGGTGGGAAAAGAGCTTGCCCAAGACCGCAATGCGCATGGGGTCAGAAGTCCTCGTCGTCGGCGTCTTCGTCCTCGTCGTCGTCATCGTCGGTCAGCGTGTAAATTTCGTCGCCCGTGACGTAGTCGAGGTCCTCGTCCTCGTCGTGATACTCCTCTTCCTCTTCTTCCTCCTCTTCCTCGATGTCCTCCTCGTCGAAGGTCTCGCCGATGTCCTCGATCTCGTCGATCTGATCGGTGTCGTCGTCAAGGTATTCGCGCCATTCGTCGTCGTCCTCGCTGCCCTCTTCGGGCTCTTCCTCGAGGCTGGCGCGGCGACGGCATTCTTCGCACATCTTTTCGCCTGCGCGCATCATGTTCTCGCCGCAGACGGGGCAGAGCTCGGTGGGAAGCTCCTCCGCTTCCTCCGCTTCAAGCTCCTCCGCGTCCGTGCGGATCCCGCTCATCTCCTTGATGCAGACGTCGCAATACTCCTGTTTCTCCGCGTCGATGTAGTTGAGCTCGCAGCGCGGACACTTGATATAGCGTACCATCGATTTCTTCTTGTCTCCTTTGCTATCCATAGGCTAATAAATTATATTAGTATTTATTTTTTTTGTAAACTGTTTTTTTATGCTTTTTCGGAAAAAAAGCAAAATATGAGAGAATTTTTTTCGCGTATGGCAAACGCCACCCGGTCCGCGGGTGGCGCGATCTTACTTTTGCCGAAAAATCAGGCTTCGGGATTCTCTCCTTCGGGCTTTTTTTCCCCGCCTTCGGGCGCCGCCGCAGGCGCTTCGGGAGCTTCTTCGGAAGGTTCTTCCGCAGTTTCTTCGACGGGCTCTTCCGTCTCTTCTGAAGACTCTTCGGAAGGTTCTTCCGCAGTTTCTTCGACGGGTTCTTCCGTTTTTTCGGAAGACTCTTCGGAAGGTTCCTCGGACGATTCTTCGGGAGCCGCGTCGCTGTAGACGTCGACGCTTCTGTCGTCGGTGGTGTCGACGAACATCTTCTCCTCTTTTTCGTTCTCGTCCTCGTCGCTCTTCTTGAGCAGAAGGAAGACGCACACGCCCACGCCGATGACGATCACGCCGATACCGACGCCGATGATCGCCCAGGACCAAGCGGGAAGTCCGCCGCTCTCCTCTTCGGTCGGTGCGGTATAATGCTGGAGGGTGAGCCGCCAATAGTCCTTGATCGCGTCCTCATCTGTCTGGGAGAGCTTGCCGATCCGCTTGACGAAGTCGCTGCGCAGCTGATTGCCGCCGCCGACATATTCCGCAAACTCGCTGACTTCCTCGGGGGAATAGAGGGTGTTCTCCTTGCCCGTCTCCGTCTTCGCCTCGTCGATGTTGTCATAGAACTGCTGCGTCTCGCCCGTGTAGAAATAGTACTTGATGGCGTTCGAGAGGTTGGTCTTGTTGTCGCTGTTGAGTTTGGAGAGGGTGCCGTCCGTGCCCGTCGTCTCCTCGAACTTCTCGTTATAGCTCTTGAGCGCGGAGTTGTCCATGACGGAAGAGCCGCCGTTTGCAAGGTCGATATAGGAGGTGTAGTTATAGGAGGTGGAGCCGAGGGACTCCGCGTCCGCAAAGAAGAGGTAGGTCCCGATGATCTCGAAGTTGTACCAGGACTTTGCGTGTTCGATGTTCAAGATGCGCACGGGACGGTAGGGCTCGTTCTCGTCGTAGCCGAGCGTTCTGTAATCCTCTTCCTCGCCGTTGATGACGGCGCGGTAGATATAGTTCCCGCCGTTCCCCGCAATGGTGTAGTAGACGTATTGATACTTTGAATCGCTCAGATCGAGGCTCACAAGCGTGGGAGCGCCCGTGTTCTGCGCGATGCGCGTGACGGTCGCAGCGCCCGCCTCATCGACGTCGGCGCGTAAAATGCTGTTGTCCTTGAGATAAATATAGTGATGTCTGTTGTTCTCGACGTAGTAGAGGGCGCTCGCCGAAGCGTTGGCGGCGTCCGTGGGACGCGCCACGACGGAGAGGTAGGAGTCGGAGTTTCCCGTGACGGAGTTCCAGCTATTTTCAAGCTTGTCCGCCGCGAGATAGTAGAGCCAGCCCCCCTCGCCGACGGTGCCCGTCTGCGTGAGGTCTTCCCGCTTGAAATAGAGTCCGCCGTTCTCATAGGTCTGAAGGGAATAGGAATAGCCGGACGCGGTCAGAGGGGTATTATCCCCGAGGTCGTGCGAGAAGATGGTGGGATTTTCACGGTACACCGCGCCCACGCCGTCGAGGACGAGGGTGCCGAGGTTGACATAGGGGACCTCGTCGTCGTTCTCTTCGAGGTATTCCTCGTTCCACTTGTAGTCCCGAAGAGCGGCATAGGGGCACTCGGAAACGTCCGCGCGTGCGCGATAGATCTGGTTGAAGTCGAGCGCCTTGGAGCCGTTCACTTCATCGATCCCCATCGTCACGCTCATGGTGTAGTAGACATAGGGGTCCTCTTTGTCCGTGCGGTTGAAGACGTAGCTTGCAACATCCTTTGCAAGCAGGATATCCTTCTTGTCCGACGTGCGGTAGGAGTGCAGCTCGCTGTCCTGATAGTACATGAGGTAGACTTGTCCGCCGACCTGAACGAAGCGATAGTTCGTCGAGTTGGAGGAGGCGGTCATATAGCTTCTGACGTCGGTGCCGTCGAGCTTGGCGCTCTTGAAGGCGAGGTAGTCGTTCTCGACGTCGCCCGCCGTGTTCTTGATGTTGTTGGGGGTAGCGTAGTAGACGCGGTCTCCATAGATATAAATGCCGGAGCTGTAGTCCGACGCCGTCATGAGGGAGGGAATGACCGTCTCCGCACTGTTCGCCGCAAGTCCGCCCTTCGTCACCCGCATGAGGGAGCCCTTGACGGGCTTGCCGTAGGTGTTGTCCGCGGTGTAGCTCTCACTGCCGTTGATAAAGTAGTAGTAGTCCCCAACTTCTACGACAAATCCGCCGTTGGAATGGACCTCGCCGCTCGGGATCCCCTTGGGCGGCGTAAAGCTCCCGTCGCAGGCAGTGAGCGAAAAGGCGGAGACCGCCAGCGCTCCCGCCGCAAAGATCGTTGTAATTTTCCTGAATTTTTTGCGCATAAGTCGTTCCTTATCCGATAAATGAAAATCCGTGGTCTAAATTTTCTCCCTCTATTATATACTATAGAAAGGGTTTTTGCAATCAAAAACCTATAAAAGTTGCATTTTTTATTGTCAAAATTTTACATTTGCGAGGTATTTGAATGGAAAAATTCGGTATTTTCGAGCTGCTGGACGCCCTTGCCGCGCTCACAGAGAAAACTGAGGAGCCGAAGGAAGAGCCCAAGACGCTCGACCCCGCCTACCTCCCGCCCGACTACGCGGGCGAAAACAAGAGGGAGCAGCCCCCCGAACAGCCCAAGCCGCCCAAGCCCGAGGCGGACGCCCTCGCAGGCTTCTACGCCCGCCACGACGCCGTGGCGAAAAAAGCGAAGAAATAATTGTTTCGTCGAAAAGGTTTCGAACGAAATCTTTCCTTCGGAAATCTTTCCGTTCGAGGAAATAGGCTCTCGAGTTCCCACAGCCCCGGTTCGGCGGTAGCGCCCGCCTCACCACGCCTCGCCACCAGCTCGGCTGTCGCGTTGCGCTCACAGCCCACAGGGCTGTTGAGCAGGAATGCAACGCTCCACTCACGGTCGTTTCAAACGACAACAAGCCGCAAGCTGGCAAATTGAGGCGTGCAGCGCAGGGAAACCCTGCTCGCACCGAGGGATTTTATGTTTCGAACGAAATCTTCCCTTCGGGAATATTTACGTTCGAGGAAATTGACTTTTCTGCCTTGAATTGTTTGGTCGTCTCGGTCGCTTTCACAACAATGTGCGTCCCGTGGGGCGCAAATTGGGTGGAGCGTTGCATTCCTGCTCAACAGCCCTGTGGGCTGTGAGCGCAACGCGACAGCCGAGCCGGTGGCGAGGCGGGGTGAGGCGGGGGCTACCGCCGAACCGCTGGAAAATGCGATTTCCCAACGCGCCTTTTATTTGAAACAAAGGGCTTCCGCTGTCATTCCGAGCGCAGTCGAGGAATCCCCCAGGTCGTTAGAATGTTCATATTACGAACAGCGTTGCGGGGTCCGGGACACATACGCAAGTGTCCCGGAATTTTTTTTGGTTACTTTTTTTGTATTCGTAAAAAAAGTAACAACGCCTGTCATGCGTCCATGACAAGGGTTAAGCGATTCCGCTTTTAAAAACCGCCCGTCCGGCAGAGAGGAAATGGTAAAGCGATTCCGCTTGTGAAAAGTTTCCCCGCAACTTTCGTTGCGGGGATTGTCTTTTATCTCTTGGAGAACTGAGGTGCACGGCGCGCTTTCTTGAGGCCGTACTTCTTTCTCTCCTTGACTCTCGGGTCGCGGGTCAAGAATCCCGCCTTCTTGAGTGCGGGTCTCGTCTCGGGCTCTGCGCCGAGGAGCGCTCTCGCGATCCCCAGACGGATCGCTCCCGCCTGCCCCGTGAAGCCGCCGCCCACGACGTTGACGAGGACGTCGTACTTGCCCTCCGCGCCGATCTCGACAAGCGGCTGCTTGACGATGTACTGTGTGGTGCCCTGCGGGAAATAATCCTCGAGCGATCTGCCGTTGATGACGATCTCCCCGCTGCCGGAGGGAATGAGACGGACGCGCGCGATCGCCTTCTTTCTGCGACCCGTGCCCCAATATTGCAATTTCTTTTTCAAATTTGCCTTCGCCATTTCACTACCTCACCCTTAAAACAATTTTAATACTTCGGGCTTTTGCGCCGCATGAGTATGTTCCGCACCCTTGAAGATCCTGAGCTTTTTGATCATCTGTCTGCCGAGCGAATTTTTGGGAAGCATTCCTCTCACTGCTTCGTACACCGCAACGTCGCTGCGGTCCGCCATCAATCTGCCGTAGGAGATCTCTTTGAGTCCGCCGATGTATCCCGTATGATAACGGTAATATTTCTCCTCGAGCTTTTTCCCGGTAAGCAAAACCTTGTCGCTGTTGACTATGATCACAAAATCGCCCGTATCCACGTTGGGAGTATAGGTGGGTTTGTTCTTTCCGCGCAGGATCGCCGCGACCTTGGAAGCGAGCCTTCCGAGCGGCACTCCCGCAGCGTCAACTACGTACCACTTTCTCTCAACCGTCTGTGCGTTTGCCATGTAGGTTTTCATATTCCTTAACTCCTTAGAATTTGGGATGAACGTTTTGCCTTTTTCATCGGCAAATAACGGGAAATTGCCGATTTACATACTCATTATAGGCATTCGTCCCCCTTCCGTCAAGCTGTTTTGAGTTGCGAAATTAAGATTTTTTCGGAAAAAACAAAAATTTTTTTTAAAAGAGACGACAAAATCCGCGGGGGCAATTCCCCGCCGCCCCGCGCCGCCTCTAAGTTAGCGACGGGACGTTCTTGAAAACGCTATACAACATTCTATCGACCGGGGGGATTCCTCGACTGCGCTCGGAATGACTGG
>CANQBW010000003.1 GCA_947589565.1 uncultured Clostridia bacterium
TGTTGAACAGAACTCGCAACGCTCCACCCCGCGACGCCTTTTATTCGTAAACGGACTTGTCTAATGACCGGGGGGATCCCTCGACGACGGCGCCCCCGCGGCGAATGCCGCGGGGGCGCCTGCTCGGAATGACAGGTGGGAAAGGGAGACCGGGGGGATCCCTCGACTACGCTCGGAATGACAGCGGGAGAGGGGGTTAAATCTTCTCCCAAGGGAACTTGTCCCTACCGAAGTGGCCGTAGGCGGAGGTCTCGGCGTAGATCGGGCGGCGAAGGCCCAGCCGCTCGATGATCGCCGCGGGGCGGAGGTCGTACTTCTCCTTGATGTACCCGATGATCTTCTCGTCGCTCATCTTGCCCGTGCCGAAGGTGTCCACAAACAGCGACACCGGGTTCGCGACCCCGATCGCATATGCGACCTGAAGTTCCATCTCATCGGCGATCCCCTCTGCGACGAGGTTCTTACAGATGAATCTCGCCATATACGCCGCGCTGCGGTCGACCTTGGTGCAGTCCTTGCCCGAAAACGCGCCGCCGCCGTGCGGACATCTGCCGCCGTAGGTGTCCACGACGATCTTTCTGCCCGTCAGGCCCGAATCGCCCTCGGGGCCGCCGATCTCGAATCTGCCCGTCGGGTTGATATAATATTTGGTATCATCGTCGAGAAGAGCGGCGGGGACGACTCTCTTCACCATCTCCTTCATGTCCCGCGCGATCTGCTCTTGCGAGACCTTGGTATTGTGCTGGGCGGAGACGACCACGGCGTCCACGCGGACGGGGCGCTTGCCGTCGTACTCCACGGTGACCTGCGTCTTGCCGTCGGGACGGAGGTAGTCGACCTGCCTCTGCTTGCGCATCTGTGCAAGCGAGAAGGCGAGCTTATGGGCGAGGACGATGGGAAGAGGCATGAGCTCCTCCGTCTCCCTGCACGCGTAGCCGAACATCATGCCCTGATCGCCCGCGCCGAGAAGCTCCTCGCCGCCTGCCTTGGTCTCGAGGGAACGGTCGACCCCCAAGGCGATGTCCGCGGACTGGGCGTGAATGCGGCAGATCACGTCGCACTTGTCATAGGCAAAACTGCCGGCGACATAGCCGATCTCGCGGATCACGTTGCGGGCGACAGACTCGTAGTCGACGGAGGCCTTGGAAGTCACTTCTCCCGTTATAAATAAGGTATTATATGCGGCGCAGCACTCGACCGCCGCGCGGGTCATGGGGTCCTGCTTCAAAAGCTCGTCTAAAATGCTGTCCGAAATGCGGTCGCAGACCTTGTCGGGGTGACCCTCCGTCACGCTCTCACTCGTAAAAAATCTTCTCATATGATTTTGCCTCTTCAAGTTGGATTTTTTTATTATAGTATACGGAAGGGAAAAAGTCAACCGAAATGAAGTTGCATTTCCCGCGGATTTTTGATATACTTCGGATATGAAATGTTCGCTCTGCCCCCTCGCCTGCGGCGCCGACCGAGAAAAACAAGTCGGGCGCTGCGGCGTGAAGGGACTCACGGTCGCAAAATACTATCTGCATCCCTTCGAGGAGCCGCCCATCTCGCACAAAAACGGGAGCGGGACGATCTTTTTCGGCGGGTGCAATCTGCGCTGCGTGTTCTGCCAAAACTTTGAGGTCTCCCGCGCCGCTCGCGGGAAGGAAATTTCGACGGAGGAGCTCTGCGACATCTTCCGCCGCCTCGAGGACATGGGCGCGGACAACATCAACCTCGTCACGCCCGACCATGTCTCTCATCTCATCAAAGAAGCATTGGAAAAATATCGGCCGAAGATCCCCGTCGTCTACAACTCGGGCGGGTATGCCTCGCGGGAGGCGGTCGAGGAGATCTTTCCGTACGTGGACGTCTTTCTGCCCGACGTAAAATTTTACTCCGAGGAGCTCTCGGAGCGATACACGGGAAGAAGAGACTATTTTTCGGCCGCGATCGAGGCGGTCAAGGTCATGGCGAAAAAGGAAATCGTTTGGAGCGAGGACGGGAAGCTGCTCTCGGGAATTTTAGTCCGGCATCTCGTCATGCCGATGGGAACGGGCGACTCGATGAAAATTCTCGAAAAATTAAGAGAAATATTGCCGAAGGACGTTCCCCTCTCCCTCATGCGGCAATATACGCCGATGGGAGACATCGAGAACTTTCCCGAGCTGAAGAGAAGGATCACCGCGCGGGAATACCGGCGGGTGGTCGACTATGCGCTCGCCTTGGGCTTTGAAAACCTCTTCACGCAGGAGAAAGACAGCGCAGAGAAGGAGTTTATCCCCAAATGGGATTTTTGAAGGTGGCGGAACGCTCCCAAAATCCCACGGTGCGAGCAGGGTTTCCCTGCGCTGCACGCCCCTATATGCGCACTACGGTACGCACATTGTCCTGAAAGCGACCGTGAGAGTTACTTAATCAAGGCAAACAGGTCAGTTTCCTCGACGATAAATATTCCCGAAGGGAAAATTTTCGTCGAAACCGAAGGAAGATTTTCGTCGAAGATCCCTTACGAATTGATCCACTCGTCCTTGACTTTCACGAGTTCCTTTGTGAGCCGCGCGCACTCCTCGGGGGAGGCGCTCTTGAGCCGCTCTTCGAGAAGGCGCAGGTAGGCGAGCCGTTCACATCTGTCCATATTTTCAGTTTGGAGAAGTACCATGCTTTTATCCCTTGAAAACGTCACTTTCGGCTATACGGACGTTCCCCTTCTCGAGGACGTCTCCTTTGCCATTCATGAAAAGGAGCGGGTCGGACTGCTCGGCCCCAACGGCGAGGGAAAGACCACGCTCTTAAAGCTCATTTTGGGCGAACTTTCGCCCGACAAGGGGGAAATTTTCCTCAAAAACGGGATACGGGTCGGCTATTTGGAGCAGACGAGCGATTTTTCGAGCTCGCTCAGCGTCTACGACGGAATGCGGGAAGTATTCCGCGAAGACGAGCTGCTCATTGAGCAGCTGCGCGCCGTCGAGGGGGAATTTGCGTCGGCTACCGAAGAGGAGCGGAGAGTCCTCTCCGCCCGCATGGAGAGCCTCAACAGGCGCATTGCGGCGCGGGACAGCTATCACACGGACGTGAGGATCAGGACCGTCCTCACGGGAATGGGATTCGAGGGAAGGTACGATCAATCCATTTCGACGATGTCGGGCGGAGAAAAGACCCGACTCAAGCTCTCGAGGCTGCTTCTCGAGGAGCCCGATCTTCTCATTCTCGACGAGCCGACCAACCATCTCGACGTCAAGACCCTCTTCTGGCTCGAGGAATACCTCACTTCGTTCAAGGGCGCCCTTCTCATCGTCTCGCACGACAGATATTTTTTGGACAAGCTCACAGAGCGCACGCTCGAGCTTTCCGATAGGACGATCGTAAGCTACAAGGGAAATTACGCCAAGTACAAAATCTTGCGCGAGGAGCGCTACCGCGAGCAGCTGCAAGCATATGAGGCGCAGCAGGAGGAGATCGCAAAACTCAGCGAATATGTGGCGAAAAACGGCGTGCGGGCGACCACCGCAAAGAGCGCAAAATCGCGGGAGAACAGGCTCGAGCGGATGACCCTTCTCAAAAAACCGACTCCCCCGCCTTCGCCGCCCCGCTTTTCGTTCACCTTCGAGGAGCGTCCCCGCGAAAAGGTCGTAGAAGCACCGCATTTCGACCTGTGTGTCCAAGGAAGGACGCTTTTAAAGAACGCCTCGTTCACCCTCTTCCGCGGCGACAAGTGCGCTTTGACGGGCGAGAACGGAACGGGAAAGTCCACCCTTCTCAAGTTTTTGCTCAAGGAGAGCGACCAAGTGACTCACGGGCTATATGCAAAGTTCGGCTACTACGACCAGGAGCAGACGGAGCTCGACCCTTCGGATACCGTTTTGGGCGGTTTTTGGGGGGAGAACAGTCTTCTATCAAGGACGGAGGTGCAGGCTGCGCTCGCCCGCTGCGGGCTTTCCGGAGAGGACGTCGGAAAGAGAGTTTCCGAGCTCTCGGGCGGGCAGCTTGCAAAGCTCAAACTCTGCCTTTTGGAGGCAAAACACGCGAATGTATTGTTTTTGGACGAGCCGACCAACCATCTCGACCTTCCCGCGCGGGAATCCCTCGAGGAATCGCTGAGAGCCTTTGAAGGGACGCTTCTCTTCGTCTCGCACGACAGGCGGTTCATCGAGGCGGTCGCAAACAAGATCGCCGTCATCGAAAACGGGACCCTCTCCCTCTTTCAGGGAGATTATCAAAGTTTCCTCGCCTCCCGCCCCACACAGCCGCAAAAAGTTAAGACGGGGTCCGAAAAGAAGCCCCCCGATGGCTATCGCACCAAGGAGGACCGCGCCGCCGAAGCGAGAAAAAAGGAGAAGATGCGGGAAATCGAAAAAAAGCTCGAAGCGCTCGAGCTGGAAGAAGCCGAAAACAACGAAAAGCTCGTTGAACTTGCTTCCGACTATCGGGAAGTTCAAAAAATTTCCCTGCGCCAATCCGAATTACAGACCGAAATCGAGCACCTGTATGCGGAATACGAGAAATATCTCTGACATAGGTTTTCCATGTCATTCTGAGAGGCGCCCCCGCGGCAATAGCCGCGGGGGCGCCGTCGTCAACGCCATGCTCACCTCTCCTTGTCATTCTGAGCGGAGCGGCGCGCAATCTCGCCCTTTGAATAAGGTAGAGATGTTTCGACTTCGCTCAACATGACATAAAGAGGACAGTCCCGTCGCTTCCTTGTCATTCTGAGCGGAGTGACGCGCAGCGTCACGCAGTCGAAGGTGCGCTCATTCTATTGTACCACAACGCGCACCTCACGAGCCCCTTCCTTGTCATTCTGAGCGGAGCGAAGCGGAATCGAAGAATCTTCCCTTAGGAAAGGGGCGAAGTAAGAATCCCCCCGGTCGATAGACGAAAAGTATTCGATTAAAGTCTTGCAACGCCCGTCCGTCTTGCGGCGTCCGCGACGGCGCGGGCGACTTGTTCATGCGCACCCTTCTCATAGGCAAAGGGAAGGATCTTTTCCGCCGAAAAGTCGCACATGGGTACGGAATTTGCGATCGCCTCGGCTGCCGCTCTCATCATTTCGAAGTTGATTTTTCTCGCGCGAACGTCAAGCGCACCGCGGAAGAGCCCGGGGAAGACGAGCACATTGTTGATCTGATTGGGCTTCTCGGAAGAGCCCGTCCCGACGATCTCCGCACCCGCCTCGAGGGCGTCCTCGCGGGAAATTTCGGGGGTGGGATTGGCGCACGCGAAGACGATCGCGCGGGATTTCATGGAGCGAACCATCTCCTTTGTGACGCAATTGGGGCCCGACACGCCGACAAACGCATCCGCGCCCTTCATCGCGTCCGCGAGTGTTCCTTTGATCTTATCGCGGTTGGTGACGCGGGAAATCTCCCTCTGCGCGTCGTTCATCTGCACCCCATCCGACAAAATTCCGAACCTGTCGCACAAAACGACGTCCCCCACGCCGATCTCGATCAAAAATTTCGCAATGGAAATGCCCGCCGCACCCGCACCGTTGATGACGAGACGAATCTCGCCGATCCTCTTTCCGACGAGCTTGAGGGCGTTGAGAAGGGCCGCCGCCATGACGATCGCCGTGCCGTGCTGGTCGTCGTGAAAGACGGGAATGTCGAGGTCCTCGATGAGTCTTCTCTCGATCTCAAAGCAGCGGGGAGCGGAAATATCCTCCAAATTGATCCCGCCGAAGGAACCTGCGAGAAGTTCGATGGTCTTTATAATCTCATCGGGATCCTTGGAGCGGATACACAGAGGATAGGCGTCCACATCGCCGAACGCCTTGAAGAGGGCGCACTTCCCCTCCATGACGGGCATTCCCGCCTCGGGACCGATGTCGCCTAAGCCGAGGATCGCCGTTCCGTCCGTGATGACGGGCACGGTGTTCCACCGCCTCGTGAGCGTAAAGCTCTTTTCGGGGTCCTTTTGAATGGCGAGACAGGGCTCCGCCACGCCCGGCGTATAGGCAAGGGAGAGCTTTTCGCGGCTGTCCACCTCCACGCGGGGAACGATTTCAATCTTTCCCCTCCATTCGGCATGTCTTTTGAGGGATTCTTCTCTGTAGTTCATAGCTTGCTCCTTCGGGAAACTTTTCCATTATTATAGAATGCTCCCCGAAAAAAGTCAAGCCTTTGCTATGCAAAGTATTCGTTTGCGTGAATGATGTTCAAAAGAAGCTGCACTTGCAAATAGCGAAGATCTTTGGCAAACAGAATGCCCTCGGCAAGCTCCCGTCCTCTCTTTTCGGCAAAGGAGAGCTCCGCATTCCAGGGTAAGAAGAACTTCTCCGTATTCCCCGTCTGAAGCCCCTTTAAAGAGGAGACGACCCCCTTGACCGTGGCGCGGGCATGGTCCTGTGTGATGTCGTTCCGCTCGAGTCCGTTGGCGGACTCATAGAGCATTTTCGCGCAGGTCTCCACCGTCTCGATGTTCTCCGAGACCTTCTTTTTGAACTCCGCATCCTCGTCCTTGAGGGTAAAATCCTCCGCTTTCAGGGAGATGAGCCGCGTCTCGATCCCCTTTCCCTCCATGATGGACTGCACGCGCTCGCCGTCCGTGAGCTTGAAATAGCAGGAGAGCACGACAACACTCTCTCCCTCCATTTCGAGAAGGTATCCCGCTCCGCCCGAGAGATAGACCTGTCCCGACACTGCCGATGCGGTCGTATCCTCGCAGTCGCGGACGAGAAAGTAGTAAGTCCGCTCGAGGGAGATCTTGGCATAGTCCCTCCCATACCACCAAAAGATACCCACAAAGAGGCAGACGGTGAAGAGAAAGATCCCCAGCACCGCAAAAAAGGTGTACGCCCGCGACGTTTTTCTCGAATATGTACTCATATTCCATTATATGAATCGCCGCGCCCCGTTTATCACGTGGCGCGGCGAAATTAAAGGCGGTATTCTCCATTATAATTTGTAAAGTAAAAAATTATCCGAATAAGCATCCGCCCAGATAATACCGTCAACAAATACGTTATAGGTTTCGGTTGTGGAATACCAGAGGGGGTTCTTCACTGCGCCGGCAAAAAGTCCGCCGTATAACCCGAAAAATTTGAAGGATAAATTTTCTACGCCGCCCAATCTTTCTCCGTAAAAGAAAAATTTCGGCTCATACTTTTTGTAATAAGTATATAATATTCTTTCTTCAGATGTTATACCAATGTACTGATCTTTTTGCGTCGAATTATAATCAAGTTCTGTCCATTCATCTTGAGGAGTATCGGGGTCATCGCATGTATGAACGACTCCATAGCGTTGGAAGCATATTTCCATGATGTCATCGCGCGTGATCAGTCCCGCCTCGTAAGCCTCTTCAATGGTATAAGTTTCGCACTGTTCAGGCTTACATCCGCTAAAATAGCATAGAGAAAATACAAGAGCCACGATACACAAAAGAGATTTCTTCATAAGCGACCTCCTATTGATTTCAATTATATCATAAAATTTTCCAATGTCAACAGCCTTTTAAGGAAAAATCATAAACGAACGAAAAAAATCTTTTTATCCATCCTGATTCTTTAAGATCTCGCGTACAAGAGTGAGATTTTTATAGCGCACATAGACCAGGTATTCTTCGTACGGTATGTTCAATCCCGAACCGTAGGGCATGAGGACACAACCGATGTTATCGCTCTCGAGATTGAATTTCAGACTTTCGCCGAAAAACCAGCTCACCCGCCCGGCATAGCAAAAATCCTCGCTTAAAACGGTGCGCAGCTTTTTGCTCCCGCATTTTGGGCACCTCTTTTCGCCGCAGACAAGATTGCATTTCTCGCAAAAGCTCTCAGTTTCTCCCTCTCCCAATTCCTCCTCTTTTTTCACAAAATCCCACCCCATTAAAATATTTGAACCTCTTTCGTTGGAAGAGCTCCCCTTTATACTTCGAAGCTTTGACCAATAATTTTTTTTTTCAAAGAATCCCCCCGATCACTGCATATACCTGCCACGGGAGCGAAAGGTAAATTTTCACGGGGTTTGCGCCGAGGATCAAGAAAAGCAGCGTGAAGAAAATTGCACCATACAGCAGAATGAGCTGCGCGGAAATTATCACGACCCACATTTCTACGATAAGTTGTATCTGCTTTTGAATTTCATGACGCCGAAACTCCTTTCCCCCACTGTCATCCTAAGCAGCGCGCTTTGTTTTTCGACTTTCCTCTGTCATGTTGAGCGTATCGACAACGCGTCCTTAAAAAAGGATAAGGGACGAGATTCTTCGACAACGGCACCCTGCGGGTGCCTGCTCAGAATGACAAAAGGAAAACGCGCCTTCGACTGCGCTCAGGGTGACAATAGGAAAAATCGCCTTCGACTGCGCTCAGGGTGACAATAGGAAAAATCACCTTCGACTGCGCTTGGAATGACTACGCTCTCGTACTCCTCAGAATATCTCCCTCTTCGAGGGGGAAGGAGCAGTCGAAGGTGTAAATTCCCTGGACGAGTTTTGCGTCCGCACAGGGGACGCCCTGTTCGTCTGCAAGATTTTTGACGGTGATCTTCTTTCGGAAAGTCTCGTTCGGCGAGAGGATTTCGAGCTCCTCCCCCTCGAGAAAGCGGTTGCGCATTTCAACGCGCACCCTTCCGTCTTGACAGCCTTTGACGACCGCGATGAATTTTTTGACCCCTTCCGGTCTTTCGTCGAAATAGGAGACCGTCTCCCTGTTCTCTCCGAGCGCGTAGGCGGTCGTAAATTCCCGCCTTGCTGCGGCATAAAGTTCCTCCGAGAGCTCTTTGGATAGTCCCCCGTCCAGAATGCGCCGATAGGCGTTGACGACGGTCGCAAGATAGTACTCGCTCTTCATTCTTCCCTCGATCTTGAAGGAACAGACCCCCGCCTCTTCGAGCTCCTTTAAGTGTCCGCTCAAGTTGAGGTCCTTGCTGTTGAGAAGGTAGGTCCCCCGCTGATCCTCCTCGATCTCGTACCATTCCCCCTTTTTGCCCTCATCGGAGCGAATTTGGTAGCGGAATCTGCAAGCCTGCACGCATTCTCCGCGGTTGGACTGCCGTCCCGTAAAGTAGTCGGAGAGAAGGCATCTTCCGCTATAGGAAATGCACATCGCCCCGTGGACGAACGCCTCGAGTTCGAGGTCGGGAACCTCTCTGTGGATCTCCGCAATCTCTTTGACAGAGAGTTCCCGCGCAAGGACGACGCGCGTCGCCCCGAGCTTTTTCCAGAGCGCAGCAGTCCGCGCGTTGAGGGTATTCATCTGCGTGGAGATGTGCAGGGGAAGGTCGGGCGCAACACTTTTGAGGAGGGTCATCACCCCGGGGTCGGAGACGATGACGCCGTCCGGCTTCAGCCTGTCGAGGGTTCCGAAATACTCCTCAAGCGCGGGAAAATCGTCGTTCCGCGCAAAGATGTTTGCGCAGACATAGACCTTTTTCCCCAACCCATGTGCGTATTTTACAACCTCTTCGAGTTCTTCCGAAGAGAAATTCTCCGAGAAGGAGCGTAAGGAAAAGAGCTTCCCCCCGAGGTACACCGCGTCCGCGCCGAAGCGGAAGGCGGTCTTGCATTTTTCAAAGGAGCCCGCAGGCGCCAAAAGTTCACATTTCATACCAAAATGCCCAGATGTATCGAGTTTTTATAATTTTCTGCTGACGGCAAGGCCCTCGCCGAGCGGCAGAATTTCCGTCTTTAAGCTCTCGTCCGCTTTCAAGGTTTCGAGGTATTCCCTCAGATGCGCCGCAAGCATTCTCCGCTTTGCGGGAGGGTTCCCGTACGTCCAGCCGTAGAGCAAAACGTCGTCCGAGAGCAGCACCCCGCCCCGCTTTAAAAGCCGCTTTAAGTCGGGAAGATAGTTCAAGTACTGCACTTTGGGCCCGTCGAGAAAGATGAGTTCGAACTCCCCTTCGAGCATGGGCAGAATTTCCCCCGCGTCCCCCTCGAAGAGCCGAACGCGGTCGGAAAACCCAAATTCCGAAAAGAGCTCCTCCGCTCTACTCCTTCGAGCGGGGTCGAGCTCGATCCCGATAAGCTCCGCTCCTCCGCAAAAGAGCAACATGGAGAGGGATGTGAGCCCCTCTCCGCAGCCGATCTCGAGAATTTTCGATGGATTTTCACTTTCGCAGAGGGCGAGAATGTATTCGAGCGTCTCATCTGCGCAGGTGGGGTCTCTCCCCTTCTTCGCCTCTTCCCGCAAAGAAAGGAGCCTCGGCGCCCGCTCGTACAGTTTTGTAAGATACTTCATTCTTTCCACTCTTCGGGGAAAGAGGCTTCGTACTGCCTTCCCAAAATCCGCGCGACCACGGGATAGGCGCTCTCGATGGCGGATTCGGGCAAGGGAGCGACATTCCGTGACCGGACAAGTCTCTGGAAGATCGCCTTTAAGACCTCAAGCTGCTTTTGATAGACCTCCGCGCGGGCACAGTCCCTGCGGAAATCCTCATACTCGTTCCGCGCAGCCTGCACATTTCCCTCGTCGAGAAAAATCAGAATGTAGAGATAGGCAGTCCTGTATTTCCACCCCTTCCCCCCGCCGCGGCGGAGCTTGTCGAGGTATCGTCTCGTCGTCGCCAGATCGTCGAGCGCAGCGCAAGTACAGGCATAGTGCTGCAAGGCAACGACCCGATAGAGAAAGAAGAAGGGACTTTTCATCTTCCTCTCGAGCATATTCTTCTCCTCCTCATAGTTCTTGGAGAGAAAGAGCGACATACATTTTCGGTCGATTTGATTCTGCACGATGACGCCGACGCCGCACATCGTTCCGAGCACGAAGAGCGCACAGAGCACCCCTCCCGCCGCATACTCTCCCACGATAAACGAGAAGATCGCAAAGCCCAAAAGCGCTGCAAGGAAGAGAATGACGATGGAAGAAATCAAAAAAATGACTGCCTTCTGGTGTTTCAAGGGTCCCTCCTTTCCGTCATGTATCCTGAATGAAGAGCAGGATCATGGGCGACTGTTTTGTATTTTTCAGGAAATAATTCCTCAAGAGCCGTTTGAGCTGCGCCGTGAACTCGGCGGGATTTGCGACTTTGCCGTTCCCCACCACCCGTTCGATGAGGTCCTTGATCTCGCGGATGTCCTCCTTCTCATCGTTGAAGACGATCCCCCTCGTCTCGATGTGTGCGGAGACGATCACGCCGTTGAAGGCGGCGAGCGCCAGCACGAGGAGCCCGTCGTTGGACATCTGGAGACGATCCTTTAAGACCTCGCTGGAGCGGAGGTCTTCGAATCCCTCGCCGTCGATGAGTTTTGCCCCCGCAGGGAAGCTCTCTCCGCGGACGAGGGTCTCGTCCGTCACCTCCGCCGTCGTGCCGATGTCGGGAATGAGGATCCTCTCTGCGGGCATTCCGAGTTCCTCCGCAAGCAGCGCATGACGCTTTAAATGCCGGTATTCGCCGTGTATGGGAATGAAGAACTTGGGCTTTAAGAGCATGTGCATGAGCTTGTGTTCTTCCTGGCAGGCGTGACCGGAGACGTGGATCTTCTCGAGCGACTCATAGATAACGTCGGCGCCGAGTTTGAAGAGGTTGTTGATGACCCTGTAGATCATCTGCTCGTTCCCGGGAATGGGGCTCGCCGAAATGATGATGGTGTCGTTCGCGCCCACGGTCACCTTGTTGTACTCTCCGACCGCCATGCGGTAGAGTGCGCTCATCGGCTCCCCCTGGGACCCCGTCGAGACGATGACGAGCTCCCTGTCGGGATAGTTCTTGATCTTGTCGACGTCGATCAAAACCCCCTCGGGAATGGTCAGTTCCCCGATCTTGACCGCCGCATCGACGACATTCATCATACTCCTGCCCGAAAGGACGACGCGGCGATGGAATTTGACCGCAATGTCGATGATCTGCTGCAGGCGATGGACGTTGGACGCAAAGGTCGCGATGATGATCCTCTTTTGGGTATTTGCCGCGAAGAGGTGCTCCAAAGTCGTCCCGACGACCGTCTCGCTCATCGTGTATCCGGGGCGTTCGATGTTGGTGGACTCTCCGAGGTAGAGCAAAACCCCCCTCTTCCCGAGGCTGGCGATCTCTTCGAGGTCGATCGGAGCGCCCGAGATGGGCGTCAAGTCGATCTTGAAATCCCCGCTGTGGAAGATGATCCCGTAAGGGGTCTCCACGGTGACGGCAAGCGCACCCGCGATGGAGTGGTTGACGTTGACGAATCCCACGTTGAAAATTCCCGCCTTGACATGGTCTCCCGGGGAGACCGTGATCAGATCGACGCCCGTGAGCTTGTGCTCCCGCAGCTTGTTCTCGGTGAGCGCGAGCGTCAGCTTGGTCCCATAGATGGGGATATTCCCGAGCTCCTTGATGAGGTAGGGAACGCCGCCGATGTGGTCCTCATGTCCGTGCGTCAGAAAGAGGGCGCGAACCTTTTCCCTGTTCTGAACGAGGTAAGAGATGTCGGGAAAGACGAGGTCGATGCCCGGCATATCCTCCGTCGGGAAGATGATCCCCGCGTCGATGATGATGATGTGCCCGCCGTACTCGATGGCGGTCATGTTCTTGCCGATCTCCCCCACGCCGCCGAAGAACAAAATTTTGACGGGCGTCTTTTTGCGCTTTCTCGGCCTGATCTCCTGCACTGCGGGGGGAGCGGAAATTTCCTTCCCCGAACGCTTTCTCTGCTGCTTCCCCTCTTGGGATCTTGGAGAATGATCTTGCTCCGTCCGCTTTCTCTGTGGATTGTTCTCTTGAGGCGCGGAGGGCGTCGTCTTCTTTCTCTGCGGCTTGCTCTCCCGTCGGATCGGCGTTCCCTCGGACTTCACCTTTTTGAGAGTCGCCCTCTTCATTTTCTCCTGTTCGCGATTGAAATTCTCGATCCCATCGAGGATCGCCTGTTCGATGGTTTTTTTCGATCCGTTTTGATTTGATTGTTTTGTAGACAAAAAAGCTCCTTTCTTGCAGAAAATACGGCACAATGGAGAGCCTTCGCTCTCCTGCCGAAACACAAGTTGGTAAGATTATCATAAACGCCGGGTATCCGAGGAAAAAATACACGGCGAAAATTTCCACTTCTATTTTACAACAAAATCGGGCAAAAGAAAAGCAAAAAAAGCATGATCCCAAAAGAAAGAAGAAACTTTTTTAGAAATCTTTCTTTTTCAAAGCCCTCTTTCTCATGCGGTAGCGGTTGAAGACCGCGCCCGCGGTAAAGCAGATCATCATCCAATACAGCCAGAGCAGGAAGACGACGAGAAGGGACATCGCCCCGTACAGTTTCTCCTTATTCGAAAATTTGTAGTAGACAAGAAAGACCGTCGATGCGACAAGCCAGGCCGCCGCCGTCAAAAGGCTTCCGGGAAGAGTGTCCGTCGGCTTTGTGTGATAGGGCAAAATGTAGGAGTTCAGGATCCAGGCGGCAAAGATCCCGGTCAAAGTGATCACCGAGTAGACGGTCAGATAGAAAAACACGGGGGGAAACCTCTTTGCAAAGACCGCAGAAGAGAGAATGATCCCGATCGCCGCGACAAAGAAGATGAGGACGGCAAGGGTGAGCAAGATCGCCGAAATGCGCACCTTCCACCCTCCGCTCACGCGCTTGAAATCATAGAGAATTTCCCCGCTCTTCCTCAAATGATAGAAGAACGCCGAACCCGACCAGAGGGTCGTCAAAAGAAAGACGATCCCGACGCCCGAGCCCTCCGCTTCCTCCGCCTGACGGATGACAAGCAGAAGAAAGTCCTTCGCCCAGCCGAAGAGTTCGAACTCGAGAATGTCCTCCGCACGGATCCCCGCCCTTCCCAGAAGGAGCAGCAGCCAAAAGAGAAAGGGCACAAAGGACATGATGAGAAAGAAGGTCAGCATTCCCGCGATCGTGGTATACCGATGCGCGGCAAGCACCCTGTAAGCCTTTTTCCCCTTTTTTACGACCCCCGAAACGCTCTCTTCTCCCATACGATCAGTATGGTCGATCGAAAGAAAAATTTTCGGAAAAATTTTCCGCAAAACGCTTGACAGAAATCCGAAGTCGGATTGTAATTAAAATACGAAATAGAATTTCTGAGGCAATTTATGGACGAACGTATCTTTTTTAACAAACTCGGAAAGCTCGTGTATCGGCTCGACGGCGTGTATGACGAATACGGAAAAAACTATCGGGTGGGCTCTCCCAACCTTCTCTGGATCCTCTACGCCCTGAACGACGGAAAGGAGCACAGCCAGAAGCAAATTTGCTACGATTGGGCGATCCCGAGAAGCACGGCAAATACGATCATCAAGGACTTGGAGAGCAAGCATTATATTGCGCTCTCCCAAATCAAGGGAGAGCGGCGGGAACTGCATGTCTCTCTCACCCCACAGGGAAAGGAATACGCGGAAAGGATCTTATCCGACCTCTATCAAAGGGAGAAGGAAATTTATTCGGAGCTGGAAGATCCCGAAAAACTTCTCTCCCTGTTGGAAGAATTGGCGGCGAAAATGCAAAAAATTGCCGCAAAAGGAGAAAAACAATGAAAAAGATTTTGGTAGCTTATTTTTCTGCAAGCGGCACGACAAAGCGGGTCGCAAAGGCTCTCTCCGAGGCGGCAGACGCCGACCTCTTCGAAATCGAACCGAAAGTCCCCTATACGGCGGCAGACCTCGATTGGACAAACAAAAAGAGCCGTTCGACTTTGGAGATGAACGACCCTTCTTCCCGTCCCGAGACCAAGAGCCGTCTTGAAAATATGGCGGAATACGACAAAGTGTTCCTCGGCTTTCCCATCTGGTGGTACACCGCGCCAACCATTATCAAAACTTTCCTCGAAGCGTACGATTTTTCAGGCAAAACCATCGTCCTCTTTGCAACGAGCGGCGGCAGCGGCTTCGGTCGGACGAAAAACGATCTTTTAAACTCCGTTTCAAAAGAAACGAATATCGTCGAGGGAAAAATTCTCAACACCTATTCTCCCGCAGAACTGAAACGCTGGGCAGAAAAATTTTAGGAGGGGCTCATGAAAAAGAATATCGGGAACAAATTCGCATTTTACCCCACGCCCGTGATCGTAGTGGGCGCCTTTGTGGACGGAAAGCCGGATTTTACCCTCGTCGCGCACATCGGGATCGTCACGCATGACACGGCGCTCATCAGCCTGAACAAATCTCACTACATCAACGGCGGGATCAAGGCGAGCAAGACGCTGTCCGTGAACGTCGTCGACGAGAGTTGGCTCAAAAAAGCCGCCCTCGCGGGAAGCGTCTCGGGAAGGAATGCGGACAAATCTTCTCTCTTTGATTACACCCTCGGCGATGCGGGAGTTCCCCTCATCAAAGAGGCGAAGCTCTCGATGGAGTGTGTCGTCGCGGACATCTATGAGATCGGAACGTTTGAGAATTTCATCGTCAGGGTCGTGAATACCTTTGCCGACGAGAGCATTCTCAACGAGACGGGCGACAAACCGGACTACCGAAAGTTCAAGCCCGTCCTATTCGAAATGCCGAACTATACCTTCCTGAAGACGGGAGAGACCATCGGGGATTGCAAGTCCTTCCTGAAATAATGAAGCCTTCTCCCGACGTCATTCCGAGCGGAGTCACAGTGCGGCATAGCCTCCCGCCGCCCCCCTCTGTCATGTTGAGCGGAGCGAAGTGACAGGTACCCCACTTGTCATGTTGAGCGGAATCGGCGACGCGCCGCCTCCACTGTCATCCTGAGCGGAATGGACAACGCGCCGCCTCCACTGTCATCCTGAGCGAAGCGGCGTAGCCGCGAAGTCGAAGGATCTCATAATAAGTGAAAAGGCGAGATTCTTCGATTCCGCTTCGCTCCACTCAGAATGACAATGGCAAAAATAATGTGTGCGAGCAGGGTTTCCCTGCGCTGCACGACACAATTTGTCGGCTTGCGGCTTATTGTCGTGAAAGCGAACGAGAGAACCAGGCTAAACAAGGCAAACAAGTCAATTTCCTCGAACGGAAATATTTCCAAAGGAAAGATTTCGTTCGAAACATAAAATCCCACGGTGCGAGCAGGGTTTCCCTGCGCTGCACGACTCAATTTGCCGAGCCTCGGCTTCTTGTTAAACAAGGCGACCGCGAGGACGGGGTAAGTGAAAGTTCGATAGTTTATTTCCTCGACGATAAATATTGCGCAGCAAGATTTTCGTCGAAATAAAAAAAAGGAGAAAAACATGCAAAAAATCACACAGACAGCAGGCAGAAAAGCACTCGGGGAGTTCGCTCCCGAATTTGCGCACTATAACGACGATGTTTTGTTTGGGGAAAATTGGAACAATCAAGACATTGACCGCAAGACGAGGTGCATCGTCACGGTCGTTGCGCTCATGTCTTCGGGAATCACGGACAGCTCTTTAAAATATCATCTGGAGAATGCCAAAAATGCGGGCGTGACGCGAAAGGAGATCGCCGCGATCGTGACCCATGTCGCATTTTACGCGGGTTGGCCCAAGGCGTGGGCGGTCTTCAACATGGCAAAGCAAATCTGGGCGGAGTGAAACAAAATGGCGCTTACGATCAACATCTATTACACGGGAAAAGACGGCGCCACGCAAAAGTTTGCGGAAGAGATGAGATCGAGCGGACTTGCGGATCGAATCCGCGCCGAAAAGGGCAATTTGCGCTATGAATACTTTCTCCCCATGGACGATCCCGAGACGGTCCTCCTCATCGACGAATGGGAGAGCGAGGAAGCCCTCGATCTTCATCATAAGAGCCCGGAGATGAAAGAGATCGCCGCCCTTCGCGAAAAGTATCACCTCAAAATGAAAGTACAAAAATTTATCAAAACAGAGTAGTGGGAAAGCTGCGTTCGAGCGTTCTAACGACAAAATAAGTACAGGGGTAAACCATGAAGGGATTTTTGAAAACACATCGGTGGGCGAGAATTGTACTTTGGAGCTTGTCGGGGCTGCTGCTTTTTATCGTCTTGCTCCTCTGTGCCGTTTTGCTCTTCATCAATTTCTATCCCTCCTTCGGCGGGAGTGCAAGCAAAGAGAAAAAGGAAGCGTATACTCTTCGCGCCGAAAATTATTTTGACGGAACTTTCCACAACATCGGCGCATTCACCCTCATGACGGAAGCGGACGATCCCTACAAGGAAAGGACGAGCGGAAAGGGAAGGACCCCGAGCGAAAAACTTCCCATCGTAACGCCTGCATTTTTGCAAGAACCGTCGAAAGACGATCTGACGCTCACATGGCTCGGGCATTCGACCACCCTTTTGCAGATGCAGGGAATGAATATCCTCTTTGACCCGGTCTTGAGCGAGATTTCTTCTCCCGTTTCCTTTGCGGGCTCCAAACGGTTCAGCGACCTTCCGATCACGGCGGAAGAGCTGCCGAGCATCGACCTTGTGATCATCTCTCATGATCATTACGATCATCTCGACTATCCGACCATTCAAAAGATCGACGGTAAAGTGAAGAAATATATCGTACCGCTCGGCGTTGAAAATCATTTGGAGCGTTGGGGGATATCGGAAGAAAAGATCACGGCCGTCGCTTGGTGGGAGGAAGTTGAAATAGACTCTCTTACCGTCGTCTGCACCCCCTCGCGGCACTATTCGGGGAGAAAAATGATCGACCAAAACGACACCCTTTGGGCGTCATGGGTTCTGAAAAACGAGAGCTTTCAAGTCTTTGAAAGCGGAGACACGGGCTTCGGCGATCAGTTCGGGGAGATCTACGCAAAGTTCGGAGATTTCGATCTTGCCCTCATGGACTGTGCGCAGTACTCTACAAAATGGCATGACGTCCACATGTTCCCCGAAGAAGCGGTCATGGCCGCCGAGATCTTACACGCCGAAGTTGCAGTCCCGATCCATTGGGGCGCGTTCACGCTCTCCGACCATGCGTGGGACGACCCCGCCGAGCGATTTACCTTGCGCGGCGAAGAAGCAGGGCTTTCCGTCGTAACGCCGAGGCTTGGGGAAACGGCGCAGTGGAGCCGCTTTTCCGACTATACGCAAAGGTGGTGGCGGGAGATCGCATAAAATTACGCGGAAAAATATACAGTAAAAAATTTCAGGAGAAACGAAATGAAAAAGAAGTTTATCATCTTGATCGCAACGTTGTGTTCGCTCGTCTTTGCTCTTTCGGCTTGCAGCGGAGCAAACGACGACACAGGAAAACTCGATTCCGCAGACCCGTCGAAAGTCCTCGTTGTGTACTTCTCGGCAACAGGCAACACCGAAAAAGTAGCGGGATATATTGCGGAAGTCACAGGCGGAACGCTCTATGAGATCACGCCCGCCGAGCCCTATACAAGTGCCGATCTGAATTACAGCGATTCGAGCAGCCGTTCGACGAGAGAACAGAACGACGACTCCGCCCGCCCCGCGATCAGCGGCAGCGTCGAGAACATGGAGCAGTATGATACTCTCTACCTTGGCTATCCCATTTGGTGGGGAGAAGCGCCCAAAATTATCTACACCTTCCTCGAAACTTATGACCTTTCGGGAAAGACCATCATTCCCTTCTGCACTTCGGGCTCAAGCGGGATCGGATCGAGCGCAACTCACTTGCATTCCTTGGCAAGCGGCGCAAAATGGCTCGATGGTAAGCGCTTTTCGGGAAGTTCTCAAAAGAGCGAAGTCGAAGCCTGGATCAAAGACTTAAAGTATTAAAACGCGACTTTTAAAGGCGCGGGCGGCTTATGCCGCCCGCGCTCGTTTTCCCGAATTTTACTCTTCTTCTCTTCTGATCAAAGCAGATGGATATTGATCTTTTCTTAGACGTTCGGCTGTCTTTTGAGGATCTTTCAAATCCTCTTCGCCGATTTTTTTCTCACCGCAATACCACCCCTTCGGGTTTTGAAATGTCACGTTTTTAAGATTCGAACAACCGTAGAACGCCTCTTGTCCGATCTCGATCACACTATCCGGAATTTCGATACTCGTAAGTTTTTTACATTCCGAGAATGCGGCATCTCCGATCGTCGTCACGCTTTTCCCGATCGTAACGCTTGTTAGATTTTCACATTCGATGAACGCACAAAATCCGATCGCCGTCACTTTGTCAGGAATTACAATACTTGTAAGAGACGTGCAACAGCCGAACGTATCATCCTCGATTCTTATCACGTCTTTCGGAATATCGACACTTAAAAGAGATGTACAGTTGCCGAACGCAGCATTTCCAATCGTTGTGACATCCTTCCCGATTGTCAAATTTGTAAGATCCTTACAGCTGCAAAAAGCGCCCTCCCCAATCGTCGTAACCCCATCAGGGATCTCAATATTCGTAACCCCCCTTCGGCCCCAAAAAGCTTTTTCTCCAATTTTCTTCAAATTTTTTGGGATCTCACTTCCCTTGCAACCGAGAATCAAGGTTTTTGTACCCTTTTCAATGAGGCAGTTCCCTTCACAATAATATGCTTCATTTCCCTCTTCCACAAAAATCTTTTCAAGTTTGCGGCAATCGGAGAAGGCATTCGGATCTATCATTTTCAAACTTGTGCCAAGCTTCACGCTTGTAAGATTATAACATTCATAGAACATACCATTTTCAATCTTCATCACGCCATTTCCAATCGTCACACCGGAAAGAAACGAGCAATAGGCAAATATTCCTTCTCCGATCGAAGTCACGCTGTCGGCAATAATAATCTCCGAAAGATTCATGCAATTCATAAACGCCCAATTTCCGATCGAAGTCACGCTGTCGGGAATTTCAATGCTTGCAAGAAAATAGCACCCATCGAACGCCTGTGCTCCGATCGTTGTCACCCCTTCTTGAATTTTTACACTTGTAATGGTGTTGCAGCGTTGAAACGCCTTATCTGCAATTCCCGTTACTGGTTTTCCGTTATATGTAGATGGAATGACGATCTCGGCATCCTTTGCGGTGCCGATCCCGTCGACGAAATACGCATCTTGAATAAGTGAATAGGAAAGACTCTCCGTCCCGTCGCTCCCCGGTTTTAATTTCTCGTCTGAATCGTCATTCGGCTTATCCTCGGGTTTCTGCTCCTCGCCGGGTTTCTGCTCTTCGCCGGGTTTCTCTTCCTCGTTTGGTTTCTGCTCTTCGTTTGGTTTCTGCTCTTCGTTTGGTTTCTGTTCTTCGCTCGGCTTCTGCTCCTCACTCGGCTTCTGTTCCTCACTCGGCTTCTGTTCCTCACTCGGCTTCTGTTCCTCGCTCGGCTTCTGTTCCTCACTCGGTTTCTGTTCTTCGCTCGGCTTCTGCTCCTCACTCGGCTTCTGTTCCTCACTCGGCTTCTGTTCCTCGCTCGGCTTCTGTTCCTCGCTCGGCTTCTGTTCCTCACTCGGCTTCTGTTCTTCGCTCGGCTTCTGTTCTTCGCTCGGTTTCTGTTCCTCACTCGGCTTCTGTTCCTCGCTCGACTTCTGTTCCTCGCTCGGCTTCTGCTCTTCGCTTGGTTTTTGTTCCTCGCTCGGCTTCTGTTCGCCGCTCGGTTTTTGCTCTTCGGGTTTGTTCTGTCCGCTCAACTGTTCTTGAGAGACGTCTCCGCTCGGCGTCTGTTCCTTTTCATCGCACGCTGAAAGTCCAAAAGCAAATGTAAAGCCCGCGCAAATCGCTAAAATTCCGCACAAAATATTTTTCTTCATCTCTTTATCCCCTTTGCATTTTAAAAAATTAGTAGGATTATATCATACTTTATCATACTTGTCAAGCGATTGTAGTATTTTTTGGTATAATTTATGTAAATTTTAGAATAATAGAGGAAGACAATGAAGCCTTTGAAAGAGAAAATCAGCATTACGATAGACAGCGATTTATTAAAGGAGCTCAAGGTTTTAGCCGAACGAGATGACCGATCGCTGTCGCAATATATCAATTTGATTTTGAGAAAATATGTCAAATCTGAACTGGATTGAACTGAAAACACAGTAAAAAAGCACAGCTTTGAAAGCTGTGCTTTTTATTTTGTTTTGATTTAGTTCTTGAGGATCTTGGAGACTGCGCCGGAGCCGACCGTTCTGCCGCCCTCGCGGATCGCGAAACGGAGACCTTCTTCGATCGCGACGGGCTTGATGAGCTCGACGGTGATCGTGACGTGGTCGCCGGGCATGACCATCTCGACGCCTGCAGGCAGCTCGATGGAACCGGTGACGTCCGTCGTTCTGATGAAGAACTGAGGACGATAGTGGTTGAAGAATGCCGTGTGACGGCCGCCCTCTTCCTTGGTCAGGACGTAGACCTGAGCCTCGAACTTCATCGCGGTGGGCACTGTGCCGGGCTTTGCAAGGACCTGGCCTTTCTCGATATCCGTACGGTTGATACCGCGGAGCAGCGCACCGACGTTATCGCCTGCCATTGCCTCATCGAGGGACTTGTGGAACATTTCAAGTCCGGTGATGACGGTCGAACGAGGCTTGTCGATGAGGCCGACGATCTCGGCGGGATCGCCGACATGCGCAACACCTCTCTCGACACGGCCGGTCGCGACGGTGCCGCGTCCGGAGATCGTGAAGACATCCTCGACGGGAAGCAGGAAAGGCTTCTGGTCGTCTCTCTGAGGAGTGGGGATATAGCTGTCGATGGTGTCCATGAGCTCAAGAATGCACTGGCATTCGGGAGCCGCAAGAACTTCTGCGTCGGAACAGCCGCTGGTTGCCTTCTCGAGAGCCTTGAGAGCGGAACCCTTGATGATCGGGATGTCGTCGCCCGGGAAGTCGTAGGAGGAGAGAAGCTCTCTCACTTCCATCTCGACAAGTTCGAGAAGTTCGGGATCGTCGAGCTGGTCGATCTTGTTGAGGAAGACGATGATATAAGGGACGCCGACCTGACGGGCGAGCAGGATGTGCTCACGGGTCTGGGGCATGGGACCGTCGGTCGCAGCGACGACGAGGATCGCGCCGTCCATCTGCGCAGCGCCCGTGATCATGTTCTTGACATAGTCTGCGTGACCCGGGCAGTCGACGTGCGCGTAGTGGCGCTTGTCCGTCTGATACTCGACGTGTGCGGTGTTGATTGTGATCCCGCGCGCCTTTTCCTCGGGCGCCTTGTCGATCTCGTCGTATCTCATCTTCTGAGCCTGACCCTTGCAAGCCATAACCATGGTGATAGCTGCGGTCAAAGTGGTCTTGCCGTGGTCAACGTGTCCGATGGTACCAATGTTGACGTGCGGCTTGCTTCTGTCGAATTTTGCCTTTGCCATTTTGAATTTTCCTCCGATTATATTTTGATAACTTTCTCCGCTTCGGCGGAGGCGCAGCTATCTATCATTTCCTGATATGAAGCTGATGAATTGCTTATCGGTACTATTATAACCGATAATATGATTTTTTGCAAGGACTTTAAAAGCTTTTTTGCAAAAATTTCCTTATTTTTGGGAAAAAATCCCCTCTTTTTCCGACCTTATTCGCGCTTAGCGCGGGTCGAGATGATCTTCTCGGAAATTCCCTTCGGAACTTCCGCATAGTGATCGAACTGCATCGTGAACTGGCCTCTGCCCTGCGTGCGCGAACGAAGGTCGGTCGCATAGCCGAACATTTCGGACAGCGGGACCTCCGCGTCGATGATCTTCGCGCCGTTTCTGTCGTCCGTTCCGAGAATATTTCCTCTTCTGCCGCTGATGTTGCCCATGAGGTCGCCGAAGTAGTCCTCGGGAGTGACGATCTCGACCTTCATGATGGGCTCGAGCAGGACGGGATTCGCCTTCTCCATACCGTTCTTGAACGCCATGGAACCTGCGATCTTGAACGCCATTTCGGAGGAGTCGACCTCGTGATAGGAACCGTCGTAGACCTCTACCTTGAAGTCCATGACTTCGTAGCCTGCGAGGAAGCCGTTCTTTGCCGCCTCCTGAATGCCCTTGTCGATCGCGGGAATGAACTCCTTGGGAATGGAACCGCCGACCGTCTGGTCCTCGAAGGCGTAGCCGGAGCCGGGCTCCTGGGGAATGAGACGGATCTTGCAGTGACCGTACTGACCTTTACCGCCCGACTGACGCTTGTACATGCCCTCCGCCTCGACTGCCTTCTTGAAGGTCTCGCGGTAAGCGACCTGGGGTGCGCCAACGTTCGCTTCGACGTGAAACTCACGCAGAAGTCTGTCGACGATGATGTCGAGGTGCAGCTCACCCATGCCGGCGATGATGGTCTGTCCCGTCTCCTGATCGGTGTAGGTGCGGAAGGTGGGGTCCTCCTCCGCGAGCTTGACGAGCGCCATCGTCATCTTCTCCTGGCCCGCCTTTGTCTTGGGCTCGAGGGAGAGCTGAATGACGGGTTCGGGGAACTCCATCTTCTCGAGGACGATGGGATGTTTCTCATCGCAGAGGGTATCGCCCGTCGTCGTGTTTTTGAGTCCGACGATCGCGCAGATGTCTCCCGAATAGATCTTGTCGATGTCCTTTCTCTCGTTGGAGTGCATCTGAACGAGACGTCCTACGCGCTCCTTCTTTCCCTTCGTGGAGTTGTAGACGTAGGAGCCCGCCTCGAGCACGCCCGAATAGCAGCGGAAGTATGCGAGGGAGCCGACGAACGGGTCGGTCGCGATCTTGAATGCAAGACCTGCAAAGGGCTCTTCGTCCGAAGTCTTTCTCTCCTCCTCCTGATCGGTGTCGGGGTTGATTCCCTTGACATGGTCGACGTCCAAGGGGCTGGGCAGGAAGTGAATGACTGCGTCAAGCAGGAACTGCACGCCCTTGTTGCGGTAGGAAGAGCCGCAGAGCATGGGGATCGCCTCCGTCTTGAGGCAGCGCTCGCGGAGACCCGACAAAATCTCGTCCACGGAGAGATCCCCTTCCTCGAGGAACTTTTCCATGAGCTCGTCGTTGGCAAGAGCCGCCTCCTCGGCGAGCTTTGCACGGTACTCCTTGGCAAGATCCACCATGTCGGCGGGAATGGGCTCCTTGCGGAAGTCCTTGCCGAGGTCGTCATAGTAGACCTCCGCCTCCATGCGGATGAGGTCGACGATCCCGCGGAAGGAATCCTCCTTGCCGATGGGAAGTTCGATGGGAACGGGATTTGCTCCCAATCTCTCGCGGATCATTCTCTCGACGCGGAAGAAGTCCGCGCCGTTGATGTCCATCTTATTGACGTAAGCGATTCTCGGGACCTTATACTTGTCCGCCTGACGCCAGACGGTCTCGGACTGCGGCTCAACGCCGCCCTTCGCGCAGAAGGTCGCGACCGCGCCGTCGAGGACGCGCAGGGAACGCTCGACTTCGACCGTGAAGTCGACGTGTCCCGGGGTATCGATGATGTTGAATCTATGACCCTTCCAGATACAGGTCGTAGCGGCGGAAGTGATCGTGATACCGCGCTCCTGTTCCTGCACCATCCAGTCCATGGTAGCGGCGCCCTCGTGGACTTCGCCGAGTTTGTGCGTCTTTCCCGTGTAGAAAAGAATGCGCTCGGTCGTCGTCGTCTTGCCGGCGTCGATGTGGGCCATGATTCCGAAGTTTCTGGTATGTGCTAAATCGTATTCTCTGGGCATAGGTTACCTCTTCTTAGAATCTGAAATGTGCGAACGCTTTATTCGCCTCTGCCATTCTGTGGGTGTCCTCTTTCTTCTTGACCGAAGCGCCGGTGTTGTTGAAAGCGTCCATAAGCTCCGCCGCGAGTTTCTTGCTCATCTCCCTCTCGCTTCTCTTGCGGGTTGCGGCGACGAGCCAGCGGATCGCGAGCGTCTGACGGCGTTCGGGTCTGATTTCAATGGGAACTTGATAGTTTGCACCGCCGACTCTGCGCGCCTTGACTTCCACGACGGGCGTGATGTTCGCAAGAGCGGTTTTGAAGATCTCCATGGGATCTTGATTCAATTTTTGACCCATCTGCTCAAAAGCATCGTAAACGATCTTCTGCGCAACGCTCTTCTCGCCGTCAAGCATGATCTGGTTGATGAGCTTGGTGACGACCTTGCTCCCGTAGACGGGATCGGGAAGCACGTCTCTTTTGGGGGTCTTTCCTCTTCTTGACATTGTGATATCCTCCTTATAAGAATTGTTGCGGATACCTCCGCACGGGCGATTGCCCATTTTAGTCTGCTGTCGCGGCAAAGTGATTTTGGATTGCGCCGCGAATCTCTTCTCCCCCGCGCGAGCGGGGAATACTGCCTACCATTACGGGCATGATATTCCGAAATCAGTAGGGGGTAATTCGTAAACTTACGAAAGATTACTTGGGACGTTTAGCGCCGTACTTGGAACGACCCTGCTTGCGCTTTGCAACGCCGGCCGTATCCAACGCGCCGCGGATGATGTGATACCGCACACCGGGAAGATCCTTGACTCTTCCGCCGCGGATGAGGACAGAGCTGTGCTCCTGCAAATTGTGTCCTTCTCCGGGGATGTAGACGGTACCTTCCTGCTTGTTGGTCAGCCGGACTCTTGCGATCTTTCTCAGAGCCGAGTTCGGCTTCTTGGGAGAAGTCGTCGTCACCTGCAGGCAGACGCCGCGCTTTTGGGGGCACTGGTCGAGGATGGGGCATTTGGATTTGAATGCTTCCCTCTCTCTGCCTTTTTTGATGAGCTGATTGATCGTAGGCATTTGGGTTTACCTCCTTTTGAGAATTTCGGAATATCTTAAAATCGCACGGGCGATCTTATGATCGAATGGGCGCGCAAAAGGACCCCTTTTGCGCAAACAAAGCCTATTTTACCAAAACCAACAACTTTTGTCAAACGTTTTTTACATCAATTTTTACGAAAATCTTCTCGATCCTTTTTATATATTTTCGACATATATTTTACCTCCCTTTTTGTAATATGAAAATTTCATTTTGGGATAAAGCGTCGCACGCATCAATGAATGTCCGTTTTCATACTGCTTATATCCCTCTAAATCCAAACAAATATCCCCTGATTCTTCTTCAAAAAAAACCGCCGGGATCGTCACGCGCTTTGAGTATGAAAATTTCCATCTTAGAACATTTCGCTCTTCATAAGAATCCATGTCAAATTTCCCGAACGGGAAATTTTCTATTTTGTCAAAGGCGATTTTGTCCCAAATATAGAGTCCATGATTGTACTTTGACAATGCTGTATTTCTGAAAAAGTCTATATATTCAATGTCGTTCTCCTGTAAATATTCATCGATAAATTTGTAGTTTTTGATTGTTGGCATAATGGAATATTCAATGATGTTTCCCCAAAGTTTGGTTTTTTCCATATCATCTAAGTGGAGCTCCGTCAAAGCAATCTTGTCAATTCCCAAATAGATTTCCACCTCTACGTTATCGGGGTCAAATACATTGGTATCAAATTTGTACGCACAATAATATGGTGTTAATACTCCGGGATCGGAATTATCCGTGATAATAAATCCACCGGAAACCGAGTTGTCACTTGTAGCACGATCATGAAGAGTCAATCCAATCGGCGCCGCAAGACCCACGATCAAAACTGCCGACATAAGGACTGCAACCACAGGCTTGGTAAAGATTTTGCGCGGTTTCGTTCCCTTCCGTTTTTCAAGCTCATCTTTTACATTTTGAAGAATTCGAAGTTGAGCAGAAGCACTCAGCGCAGATGAATGCACAGAATTTTTATAATTCATCATGGTTGTTTCCCTCCAAAATTATTTTTAATTGAGATTTTGCACGAGCCAACTGCTTACGGACAGCCGAATCCGACTTGTGAATGATTTTCCCGATTTCTTTCGAGGAATAACCCTCATAGAAATACAGGTAGATTATTTCGCGATTGATAGGAGTAAGTTTTTGAAG
This sequence comes from uncultured Clostridia bacterium, assembly GCA_947589565.1. GTDB lineage: Bacteria > Bacillota > Clostridia > Christensenellales > Borkfalkiaceae > Gallimonas. Next base: position 26,486 of record CANQBW010000003.1, read on the forward strand.
TTCCTCAAAAAGATCATCGCCGAGTGGGGACGTATCGGGAAGAATGTTTTCGTCTGCCTCATTCGCGATTCTCTTTCGCTTTTTGAGAAAGTCCAAGCATTTATTGATCGTAACTTTCATAAACCAACTCTTTGTTTTGTGCTTCCCATAATGCAATAAGTAAGTCAGAATTACTTCTTGAACGATATCCTCCGCATCTGCTTGACACTTCAAGTAGTGTAACGATAACCTATAGATCAAATTTCCATATTCGATTAGAACTGACCTGATTTCATCGTCGCTTATTTGCCGGTACATAGACAAGCTCCATATTTCTTTCTATATATAACGATTATCACACATAAATTGGGACGTCCAAACAAAAAAAATTTATTTTTATTTTCGCAAATTACATGGAAAGTAAATTGTTGACATTTGCCCCAAAATAAGATATAGTAAGACCGGAATCTGAAAAGGAGAGAAAACATGAACAAAAAAACCATCAAAGACGTTTCCGATTGGAAAGGCAAGCGCGTTTTGGTGCGCTGTGATTTCAACGTCCCCATGAAGGACGGCAGAATCACCGATGAAAACCGCATCACGGGCGCCCTTCCCACGATCGAATATCTCACCGAGCACGGCGCGAAGGTCATCCTCTGCTCGCACATGGGAAAGCCCCACTCCATCCTCTCGGAGGAAGTCAAACTGTCCAAAAAGGACAAGGAGAAGATCGAAGCCCTTCCAGAAAGCGAGCGCGAGACCGCCCGCGAGGAGATCATTGCAAAGGCTAAACGGGAGGAGCCCAAAAAGCTCACCTTGAGACCTGTCGCCGACCGTCTCAACGAGCTTTTAAGTTGCAAAGTGACCTTTGCGGAGGACGTCATCGGTCCCGACGCGCAAAAAAAAGTCGCCGCCTGCAAAGAGGGCGAGTGCGTGCTGCTTGAAAATCTCCGTTTCCATTGGGAAGAGGAGAAGCGGGACGAGGAATTTTGCAAAAAACTCGCGGCATATTGCGAAATTTACGTCAACGACGCATTCGGCACGGCGCACCGCTCGCACGCCTCCACGGCGGCGATCGTCGAATACGGCTTTGTCAAGACGGCGGTCTGCGGATTTTTGATCGAAAAGGAACTCTCCGTGATGGCAGACTCCCTCGAAGATCCCGTCCGTCCCTTTGTGGCGATCTTGGGCGGCGCGAAGGTCGCCGACAAGCTCAAAGTCATCGACAATTTGCTTGAAAAGTGCGACACGCTCATCATCGGCGGCGGCATGGCATATACTTTTTTGAAGGCGCAGGGCAATCAGATCGGGACTTCCCTCGTCGACGACGAAAAGCTCGACTACTGCAAGGAGATGCTCGAAAAGGCGAAGGCAATGGGAAAGCAGCTGCTTCTCCCCGTTGACGCCGTGATTGCAAAGAACTTCCCCGACCCCATCGACGCTCCCATCGAGGTGAAGACGGTCACCGTCCAGCGGATTCCCGCCGACTGCATGGGACTCGACATCGGAGAGAAGACGAGAGAGCTCTTCCGCGAGAGAATTTTACAGGCGAAGACGGTCATCTGGAACGGCCCCATGGGCGTGTTTGAGAACCCCATCCTCGCAAAAGGCACCGAGGCGGTCGCACAGGCGCTGGCGGACGCCAAGGGCGCGACGACCATCGTCGGCGGCGGCGATTCGGCGGCAGCCTGCACCCAGCTCGGCTTTGCCGATAAAATCACCCACATTTCGACGGGCGGCGGCGCGTCCCTCGAGCTCTTCGAGGGGAAGACCCTTCCCGGTATCGCCTGCCTCAACGAAAAATAAGATAGGAGAAAAAGTATGAGAAGACCCATCATTGCGGGAAATTGGAAGATGAACATGACCGCGAGCGAGGCCGCTGCCTTCCTCGAACAGCTGAAACCGCTTGTAAAGGACGCAAACTGCGACGTCGCCGTCTGCGTTCCCGCGATCGACATTCCCGCCTGCGCGGAAGTTCTGAAAGAAAGCAACATCGGGCTCGGTGCGCAGAACGTCCACTTTGCGGAAAAGGGCGCGTTCACGGGGGAAATCTCCGTCGGAATGCTAAAGGAGTTTGGCGTAAAATACGTCATCATCGGGCACAGTGAGAGAAGACAGTACTTCGGCGAGACGGACGAGAGCGTCAACAAGCGTCTTCATGCGGCTTTAAACGGCGGGCTTATTCCCATCGTCTGCGTCGGCGAAAGTCTTGAGGAGCGCGAGACGGGAAAGACCGAGGAGGTCCTCTTCCGTCAGCTCAAAGAGGGACTCAAGGGCGTTGAGGACGTCACGAAACTCATCATCGCATACGAACCCATCTGGGCGATCGGGACGGGCAAGACGGCGACCGCCGAACAGGCGAACGAGACGATCGGCTTCATCCGAAAATCGCTCGGCGAGCTCTTCTGCCCCCACTGCGCACAGGAAGTGCGCATCCAATACGGCGGCTCGATGAACGCGGGCAACTGCAAAGAACTTTTGTCCCAACCCGAAATCGACGGCGGCCTCATCGGCGGCGCAAGTCTCAAGACCCCCGACTTCGCAACAATCGTAAACTCGTAAAATATTTCAGTGTGCGCCCGCGGCAATGCCGCGGGCGCCTATTTTATCCTGTCATCCTGAGCGGAGCGTGTCCCCCACCCTCATGTCATTCCGAGCAGGCGCTCCGCGGCTGTCGCCGCGGAGCGCCTTTCCCTTCCTGTCATTCTGAGCGAAGTGTTGCGTCAGCAACACGCAGTCGAAGAATCTCGCCCTTTGTCAGGTCTTACAATAAGGTAGAGATGTTTCGACTCCACTTCGTTCCGCTCAACATGACATAAAGAACACCCGCGCCGCCTGCTTTTTAGCAGGCGGCGCGTATTTTATAAGCAGTTTATTCTTCATCAAGTTTGATCACTGTGCCATCCGCGCAGATGATTTTTGTAATAGAAGAGTCTTTCGCCCAATTCTTATTCAACTTGATTTTCCCCCATTCCTCTGCAGTTCCGTTATAACGGATTTCGGTGAGTGCAGTACTATAAAACACATTTTCCCCGATCCTCTTCACTCCTTTCCCAATCAAAATACTTTTTAGAGATGGACATATATAGAATGCCCTGTCTCCGATCTCCGTCACGCTGTCCGGAATGATAATGCTATCAAGCTTTTCACAATAACGAAATGCCTCATCTCCAATCGAAGTGACTCCGTTCGGAATCACAACATCCTCAAGAGCAAAGCATTCACTGAATGCCGAATCTCCAATCGAAGTTATTCTATCGGGAATTGTAATTTTCTCAAGCGCATTGCAACAATAGAATGTATGATTTTCAATCGCAGTGACACCCTTGGGAATTATAACTTCACGAAGTGAGGTGCAAAACGCAAATGCCGCTTCTCCAATCTTTGTGACACCGTCAGGAATTTCAATGCTTTCCAGCGCCTTACATTCATGGAATGCCGAATCTCCAATCGAAGTAACGCTCTGGGGAATTACAATGCTTTGCAGTGAAGAACAACCCCAGAATGCATATCCCCCAATCGTTGTGACCCCCTCGGGAATTGCAATGCTTACAAGCTCCTCGCAGCCATAGAATGCATTTCTTCCAATCGAAGTGACGCCGCTCGGAATTGTAATGCTTTCCAATGCCTTACATTCATAGAATGCACTCTCTCCAATCGTTGTGACACCCTCGGGAAGGGTAATTTCCTCAAGCGAAGAACAGCCATGGAACGCACTGTTTTCGATTGAAGTGACGCCGCTCGGAATTGTAACCGAGGTAATTGATTTGCAATTCTGGAAAGCAGACCACCATACCGCCACCACGGGAAATCCCCCGAAGTACTTGTCGGGAATGACGACAATCTTGCTCTCCCCCTCATAATCCGAAACGCCGTATTTGCCTTCTTCAATTTCTTTGAAAGAAAGTCCCTCTGTGCCCTTAATCCACCAGGCATAGAGTTTTAAGTTCCCAGTCATATTCTCAAGTTCGGTTACAAGCTCTTTATGTTCCTCATCTTTGTACCACCCGAGGAAGTAGTTGTCCTTCTTTGTCGGATTTGCAAGCTCGATCTTATCTTCCACGGTATAGCTTGCGGGATTTTCGGCACCCGTTCCCCCGTCGGAGACATATTCGATATTGTATGTCACAATCTCCCACTTCGCATACAGGTCGATTTCACCCTCCGACCCCTTCTCGATGCGCTCGATCTGCTTGGTGCAAGCCTCGTCCTCGAACCATCCTTCAAAGGTATAACCCCTCTTTTCCGCCTGCTTGAATTCTATGGCGTCGTCAACCGTGTAGCTCAAAGGATTTTCACTGCTGTTTTCCCCGCCGTTCAAGTGGTAGTTGATTGGATAGCCGGACAATTTCCATTTGGCATAGAGCTGCTTGTCGCCCGTGGCATTTTCAAAGGACGCTCTCTTGGTAAAGGCATCATCCTCATACCAGCCCTCGAAGGTATAGCCCGCCTTTTCCGCTTTTTGAAGAACGACTCTATCTTCCACGGTATAGCTTTCGGGATTTTCCCCGTTCGTCCCCCCATCGAGGTGATAGGTGATCGTATAGTCGATGACCGACCACTTGGCATAGACGTCTCTGTCGCCCTCCGACCCCTTCTCGATTTTCTCGATTGGCTTGGTGTAGGCGGCGTCCTCAAACCATCCCTCAAAGGTGTACCCCTTGCGGGAAGGTGCGGAGAGCGCAATCGTGTCGCTCAAAATCGTATACTCCTCGGGAAGATCCGCGCCGTATTCGTCGTGATAGTCAATCTCATATGTGCGGTAGAGCTTGACGGTCTTGTCGCCCCCGATTCTGACATCTTTAATCGTCTCACCGTCGATGTATTTGATGGCGTCGATCGTGTAATCGGTGACCCGCTCAAACTCTCCCACGGAGACATCCAAGATGATGTTTTCAAGGTCGGACCCCTTCTCGAACATATTCACGGCATACTTCTTCTCGTTGAGCGTGAAGGAGATAATTTCATACTGCTTGGGATTGGTAAAATGGATGGTGATCTTAATCCTGCTGTTGGGACGGGTACGGTAGACACCCCCGTCGACGTCGGGCGACCACTTGTCATTCGAGTTGCCGCTTCCGCTCTGCGTTCCGCCGTTTCCGTTGTGAGGACGGTCGTCATCATCGTCATCATCGTCATGATCGTCATGATCGTCGTCATCATCGTCGTCATCGTCATGATCGTCGTCATCATCGTCGTCATCGTCATGATCATCATTGTCGCGGGCGTCTTTAGAAATTGCTCCCCCAAAGGGCAGAAAGTACCGCTCGGAAGAGGACGCAATGCTCATGCCCAAATAGACGGGAGCGTCTGCACTGCTCTGGGTTCCGCTCTGCGAGCCGCTGTTCTGGTTGTTCCCGCTCTGCTCGGTGTTTTGCCCGCTGTCTGCGGTGTTCTTTTCACAGCCGGCAGCGCCGAAGGCAAGGCAAGCGCATGTCGCAAGCGACAAAAGAAGACAGAAAAGTTTCTTTTTCATAAGAATCTCCTCGAAATCCAATCAATCGACAATATTTTATCATCGCATATCAAGAAAGTCAAGAAAAGAACGTCTGCTTCTCGTAAAAAATTTGAAAAAGCCGCAACATTCTATCGACCGCAGTTGACAAAATCCGGAAAATGTTTTATGATATATCCCAAGGAGAACGGTTATGAATTTCAAAAGAGGGATCGGCGTTTTTGCAATATGTATCATGATTTTTTCTTCGATTTGCCTGGCGGCGTGCGGTTCGGCTGCGCCGTTTGCACAAAAGTTTGCGGGCGTCGTCGGAAGTTTTGACGGTGAAAACCTTTCGGCCGTTCTCTTGTTTTCCGATTCGGACGAAAGAGAGGGCAGGATCAATCTTTCCGACGCTCCGCAATTGAATATCACCTTTCGCTATACAGTTTCCGAAAAGGGCGATATTTCTTTTGATTTTGATACGGATGACAGGGCGAGCGGGACCCTTCACGGCAAAGATATCCGGGTGACTGCCCATGTCAACGGGCGGACGATCGATTTTTCGGGAACATTTTATCTCCTGACCGAAAAAGTCGACGGCGAAGTCGACGAAGAGGGATATGTGACCGCCGGGCATCCTTTCTCGGATGTGATCCCCCTTCCCGAGGACACGAAGGGGATCACCATCAACGGTCAAGAGACCTCTCAAGAGGAATTTTCGAATTTCGTCATGCCCGAACGCGATACGATCGTCGAAATCGTCACCGAATCGGACTGATTTACAAAACTCGTTCAAAACTCAGCGCGGCGCCGTGAAATCACGGCGCCGCGCCCTTTCTTTCGAAAATTTCGGCAATTTGGCAAAAAAAGGTGCGTTTTTCTTGAAAAATTCTCCGAAAACGGCTATAATAGGGAAAAATCCTTGAGGAAGACCATGAAAAAGATACCCTATGCGATCATCATAATGGACGGCTACGGCTTGGCGAAGGCGGGCGCGGGCAACGCGATCAGTCTCGACGGCAGCCGCTATGTCAACGAACTCATCAAAAAATACCCCTCCGCAACGCTCGGTGCGAGCGGAAACTCCGTCGGGCTCCCCGAAGGGCAGATGGGAAACTCCGAGGTCGGCCATCTCAACATCGGCGCGGGGCGGATCGTCTATCAGGACCTGACAAAGATCACAAAATCCATCAAAGACGGCGATTTCTTTGAAAATCCCGCCCTCATCCGGGCGATGGACTCCGCAGAGAAGAACGGCAAAAAACTTCATCTTTGGGGACTTTTATCGGACGGCGGCGTTCACAGCCACATCGAGCACCTCTTTGCGCTGCTCGAAATGGCAAAAAAGCGGGGATTGAAGGAAGTCTTTGTCCACGCCTTTTTGGACGGCAGGGACGTCTCCCCCACTTCGGGCGTCTCCTATGTGAAGGAACTTCTCGAAAAGATGAAAAATCTTCACTTCGGCAAGCTCGCCTCCCTTTCGGGAAGATACTATTCGATGGACCGCGACAACAACTGGGACCGTATCGAAAAGAGCTACGAAATGTTAACGCTCGGCACGGGCGCTCCAATCGAAGACCCCGTCAAGGCGCTTGAAAATTCCTATCGCGCGGGCGTCACGGACGAATTTTTTGTTCCCGGCAACATCTGCGAGAACGGAAAGCCCGTCGCGCTCGTCGAAAAGGGGGACTCCGTCATCTTCTTCAACTTCCGTCCCGACCGCGCCCGCGAGCTCACCCGCGCCTTCACGCAGAAGGAGTTTGTCGTCCCCAAGGGCACGGCTTTCGAGAGAAAAACAGGATTTTTGAGCCCTGTGTACGTCTGTTTCACCGTCTATGACGCGGCGTTTGAAAATGTGGAGATCGCCTTCCCCAAACAGAGCATGAAAAACACGCTCGGAGAATATCTCTCGAAGATGGGAAAGCGGCAGCTTCGCATCGCCGAGACCGAAAAATACGCACACGTCACCTTCTTTTTCAACGGCGGCGTGGAGGAGCCAAACCCGAACGAGGACCGCGTGCTCATCAACTCTCCCAAAGTGGCGACCTACGACCTGCAGCCCGAAATGTCCGCGCCCGAAGTCACCGAGCGTGCCCTCGCAGAGCTCGACAAGGGGATCTACGACGTCATGATCCTGAACTTTGCAAATTGCGACATGGTGGGACATACGGGCGTAATCGAGGCGGCGGTCAAGGCGGTGCATGTGGTGGATGAGTGCGTCAAACGGGTGACGGACAAGATTTTGGAGATGGGCGGAAGCGCGATCCTCACCGCCGACCACGGCAACGCCGACCGGATGCTCGGCGACGACGGAAGCCCCTTCACCGCGCATACGACGAACCCCGTCCCCGTCGTTTTGATCTCCGAAAAATTCAAAAATGCGCACCTCCGCAAAGACGGCATCCTCGCCGACCTCTCCCCCACCCTTCTCACCGTGATGGGTCTCCCCGTGCCCGAGGAGATGACGGGGAAGAGTTTGATATAAAAAATTTCGAACGAAATCTTCCCTTCGGGAATATTTGCGTTCGAGGAAATGGGCTTTTGCGCCTTGAATCGTTTGGTCGTCTCGTTCGCTTTCACGACAATGTGCGTCCCGTGGGGCGCCTATTGAGTCGTGCAGCGCAGGGAAACCCTGCTCGCACCGAGGGATTATAATGTTTCGTCGAAAAGCTCGCTACGCGATCTTTCTCGACGAGGAAGTTGTGTTAGACATGTCATCCTGAGCGGAGTGTTGCGGTAGCAACGCGGAGTCGAATGGATCCCCTAAGCTATCGACGGGACGTTCCAATTATGTCATGTTGAGCGAAGTCGAAACATCTCTACCTTATTGTCAAGGCAAAAGGACGAGATTCTTACTTTACTTGTCATTCCGAGCAGGCGCCCCCGCGGCTATTGCCGCGGGGGCGCCGTTTCTTAATTAAAGAATCGTCTCTCCGAACGCCTCCAGGAGCCGCAGCAAAGCGTCCCTCTGTCCGTCGGTCAGCTTTCTGATCGCCCGCAAAAGACGTCTGTCGCCGATCTCAAGCGGAACCGCCGCCCGTTCTCGCCCCAAAAGCTCGTCCACGCTGACCCCGAAGAGCTCTGAAAGTTTGACCAAATTCTCACAATCGGGCTCGCTTGTCCCGTTCTCCCAATTGCTCACGTTCCGTTGCACATTGTTTATTCTCTCCGCCACTTCCTTTTGCGTCAGCTGCAACTCCTCCCGCAATTCCTTGATCCTCAACTCCATTTTTCGCCTCCTTTCTTATCATTGATAAATTTTAGAAAAAAATTTTCTAAAATAGCTTGACATAGCATTTATTTTTCTATATAATATCCTTGTAATAGAAATTTAATTACTAAGGGGAATTGTTATGGAACAAACGAAGAGCCTCGGGACGGAGAAACTTTTGTATCTTTATCGTCGGTATCTGCTGATCGCGCAGATGTCGGAGAAGTATTCGGACGATAAGCAGGTGCTTCGCGCGATGGGAAAAGTCGCGAAGAAGGAATACAAGGGGTTGAAGGAGACGGTCTATCCGCTTGACATCAAGGACTTGAATGCGGTCATGCTTGCGATCTCGCAGCTGATGGACTTGATCACATCCCTGATCAAGGCGTCCGAGGTAGAGAAATTTCAAGTGGCTGCGACGGGACTGCGCAATTACATCGATGATCTCGGCAAGACTGTCGGGGAGCTTGAAAAAGTCTGCGAAGAGACGTCAACGCCCATCGACAAGCTCAATTCCGCGGTGGGACAGGCGAAAGAGGTGCTCGGGAAGGGCAAAGAACTGCTTGAAAAAGGGGTCGAGGGAATAAAAAAAACGGTCACCGACCTGCGCTCAAAATAGGGATCGTCTATTCGGGCGGGACGAGCAAGGGAGCGTATCAGATCGGGTTTACCAAAGCGCTCATGAAATTCGTCGATCGCAGTGAGATCAAGGCGGTTGCGGGCGCTTCCATGGGGACGATGCTCGCATACGCGCTTTCATGCGATAAACTCGATCTTTTAGAGGCGTTGTATTTGAACGTAGACATTCCGAAAAAGGCGGAACTCATTCATGAGGTCTTTTTTCGGGGCATTTTGGAGAGGACGATCGAGGAATTTTCCGCCGCCGAGGACTTTTTGAAGATCCCGATGGTCTTTCCGATCTGCTTTCTTCCGATCTATTCGGTCAAATACTTCTGGATCGCGAACAACTTCAATCCCCATTGGAAGAAGTATTTGCAGGCGGCGATGAATCTGCCGACGCTTCGGCTGATTCCGAGCTTTCTCGAACACCGTCTTGCGATCGACGGCGGCGCGGCAGACAATGTCCCGATCTTTCCCCTCTTGAAGTTCGAAGAAAAACTGCTCGGGAAAGGCGGGTTCGATCTCATCATCGTCCTGCACTTCGACGCGCGATACGACTATCGGAAGGAATTTCGGACCGATGTGCCCATCTTGGAATTGGACCTCGGGATCTGCAATGACTTCAAGAAAAACCACTACGATTTTTCGACGGGCTATGTGACGGAAATGATCGAAAAATCCGAACTTTACGGAACAAAGATCTGCGGAGAGATCTTTTCGGGAAATTGCACGAGAGAGGAACTACAACATGCGATAGATGAAATTTTTTTACGGGAACACGCCTTGCGACAAAAGAATTTTTCCGCGGATCATTTGGTCGGGATCTTAAACGCGCTTGGAAGATTCTTCCGCGCCGATTCCAACTGCAATAAAATTTTATTTTGATTCAGAAAGGAGAACACATCTATGGAAACTTCAGCCCCCTCTCGCTTGAAAGAGCGCAATATCTTCTTGGCAATTCTTTTTTCCATCCTCACCTTGGGAATTTATTTTATCTACTGGTTCGTGTGCCTCACCAACGATACCAACAAGCTCTCGAAATACAAAACCGCAAACGGCGGCATGGCGTTTTTGTTTAACCTACTGACTTGCGGTATTTACTTCTTCTATTGGAGCTATATGCTCGGCAAAAAGATCGGAGACATCGAGAAAGACGAATCCGGCAGTATTCTCTATCTCGTCCTGTCCATCTTCGGACTCGGGATCGTCGTCTATGCGCTCGCGCAGTCCGCTCTCAACCGCATCGCAAAGGAGAGCGGCGTCTAAAACGAACTCATTCTTCCTCTTTGTGAAACCAAAAAACAGCCGTCTCCGCTTCTTGCGGAGACGGCTGTTTTTTTGTCCATTTCGAACGGCCTATCAACACAGCAATATTTCTCGAAAATGCAAAATTCTACTTTGATTCGATAGTCCGACTCTTGAAAAAGGGGCGGACTTATGGTATAATTTCCTCGTTCGGAGGGGATATGAACGATTACGGATTCGGCAATTTCATCTTTGAGCTTCGGACGGAGAAGGGCTTGTCGCAGAGTGAGCTCGGGAAGATCCTCGGCGTATCGAACAAGGCAGTGAGCAAATGGGAGACGGGGGAAGCGAAACCGCGCTCGGGCAAGCTCGCGCTCCTTGCTAAGACGCTCGGCGTGACCGTGGAGGAACTGCTCTGCGGAAAGCGCAAGAGGAGTGAAGAAGAGCGTAGCGAGGAAATTTCCTTCGCGATCGGAATGCTCACACGCGAATACAGACGGGCGAAAACGGAGGTTCTCGTCTTTTGCATAGCTTTCATTTCCGCGCCCCTTCTCATGCTCCTTGTCATGGGGTTCGCCTTCGGCTCGGGCGACCCCTATGCCGCTTGGGCGATCGCGCTCATGGCGGTCTGCGCTATCCTGCACATCGCGGCGGAGGCGGGCGTCATTGTGAGTTTTATCCTCACGGTGAAAAGAAGATATCTGCTTTATGCGAGTTTCCCAAATAGGAGAGAAGAGATCGCCGTGCGCACGCACATCGTTCCGCCCGCGAAAAAAACGGGGAAGTTATATTTCATCATTTTAAGCGGGATCGTCCTCATGGGGATCGCCGTAGCGACCGTCCTCTACGCCCTGAGGATCGCGGACGGCGCGATCGCGGGGCTTATCATCGGCGGATGCGCGCTTGCTTATGGGATCTGGAACATTGTTTTTACGCGGCTGCGGATGAGGAGAATTTTAAGGCGCATGAAGGCGCAAGAATTTGAAAATGTCATAAGGGACGCAAAATTTCTGCTCGAAGTGTGGCTCCCCTACGGGAGAGGCGAGCTCTCCGACTTTCTGCGGCTGCAGATCGCCGTCGCGTACTTTTCCCTCTGCGACGACGGAAATTTCCGCGACTATTTGGGGGAGATCACGACGCAAAGGTTCTCCTTCGTGAAGAGTTACTGGAAATGCGTCGACGCATTCGCACAAGGAGACAGAGAGGCGCTGAGCGCCGAGTATGCCGTGTTCTTGTCTTTGACAAAAAAGACGGAGAGAAGAGATGCGAAGGCCGCTACGTTCTATGGGGAGCGGGCGCGGCTTCTCTTCGAACTTTCGCAAGGGGCCGCCGAGGCGAAAACTCTTTTTCCCCTGTTCGAAAATCCACGCCTTCTTAAGCTCATCGAGGGGTGGAAATCATAACTACGCGTGCAACGCGTAGTATGCACATGCCCTAAAAGGGCATGGTACCGGCAGCGCTATTCGCGCGGTGAAAAAGCTGCCAACCGTTCGCTCCGCTCAACATGACAAGAGAGGTAACGTCGCCGACGGCGGCACCCCGCGGCGATAACCGCGGGGTGCCTGCTCAGAATGACATCGCTGTTTTCATCGGAGGTTTTTCTTTGGAACGCTTCCGCTCCCTTTTCCCTCCCGCATAGCGGGAGGTTGTCTTTTAAACAATGAGAAAAGGCGCGGCTTAGCCGCGCCTGATTTTTCTTTTACGGATCTATTCGGATTCTTTTGGATCATCTGTTCCGGGGTTCGATTCGTCCTCTTCCGTGCCTTGGTCCGGATCGGTCTCCTTTTTGGGTTCGTCGTCTTCGTTGGGATCGTTTGTACTTTCTACTACATACTCGATTTGCGGCTCGCTGTCGCACCAGTTCGAAGATTTCGTCACCTGCCCCCACTCTTGCTCCGTTCCGACAAAGTCGATCTTCGTAAGGGCGGAGCAGCCCGAAAAGGCTTGTACGTCGATTTTTTCAAGTCCCTTTTCGATCCTGACGGAGGCAAGGCTCGCACAGTCGGAGAACGCCATCGTGGCGATTTCTTTCACACCCGTCTTGATCGTAAGCTCTTTCAGTGCGCTGCAGGAGCAGAAGGCATTGGTCCCGATCTCTTCGATATTTCCGGGGATCTCGACGCTTTCAAGCTGCCCGCATTCATAGAACAGATAATTTTCGATCTTTGTCAGACTCGTCCCGATCGAAATTTCCTCAAGTCCGCACGCATAGAAGGAGAAGGAGCCGATCTCGGTGACAGTGTTTGGAATTTGAATTTTCTTTAACTCGCTGCAACCGCGGAACACGCTGCTGCCGATCTTCTGCAAATGATCGGGAAGATCGACGGAAGAGAGGCTCTCGCAGCCGTAAAAAGCGTTGTCCTCGATCGAAGTGAGTCCCGTGGAAAGTTCGACTTCCGTAAGATGTGTGCAGTTTTCAAAAGTCGACTTTTGGAGCACGGTCAACCCCTCCGGGATCCGAACGCTCTTGAGGTTCGGGCAGCTCTGAAATGCCCTCGCTCCGATTTTTTCGATTTGTTCGGAAAACTCCACGCTTTCGAGAAGGGCGCATTCCCTGAACGCCGATTCGCCCACTTCCGAAACGCCGCTGCCGAGCTTTAGCTCGAAAAGGGCACTGCATTGGCTGAACGCTTCCCGCCCGATTTTATGGACATTCTCCCCCATTGTCACGCTTTTCAGGGACTTGCAGTAGGCAAACCCACTCTCGCCGATCGCATCGACGTCCCCGAGCGTCAGGCTTTCCAATGACACACAGCCCGAAAAGGCTCCGATCCCGAAATCCGTACAGGATGCGATCGTGAGGTCCTTCAACTCCGCGCAGCCCGAAAAAGCGGATTCTCCCAGCCTCTCGAAGCCCTCGGGTAGGCTGACGCTCTTCAAACTTTCACAGTCTGAAAAGGCTCTCTTTTCAATGTTCTTCAAACCCGCTCCGAATTTGAGTTCCGCTCTTTCCGATCGTCGTCACTCCTTCCGAGAAAATCACGCTCTCGACGGAAGTGCAGTTATGGAATGCGGAGGCGCCGATGGTTTTGACGCTGCCGATCTTGATGTTTGTGATCGTCTTATTCAGATAAAACGCCTTTTCGGCGATCTCCTTGACGGGCTTTCCGTTATATTCGGAGGGAATATCCACTTCGCTCATCTCCTCTCCCGCAAAACCCTTTACGATATAGTAATTTTCGTCCTGAGAGAGAACCATGTCAAGTCCCAGCTTCTTGCCGCAGTCCCTGCAGGTGCCGTCGAAGTAGGCGTGCACGGAGGGATCGACGGGAATTTCCTCCGTCTTGGTGTGGGTATTGTCCTTCTTGCAGGTATAGCTCTTGCTCCCCGTCTTGGAACAGGTCGGCTGCGTGACGATCGTGCCCTCGTCCCACTCATGGCCCTCCGCCGCGATCTCCTCACTCTTGGTGTGCGAGGAATTTCTCTTACAGGTATAGGTGATGATCCCCTTCTCTTCGCAGGTCGGCATCTTGGTGATGGTCCCATCTCCCCATTCGTGACCCGCCTCTTCGATCTCCTCCGTCTTTTTATGGGAGGAGTCTCTTTTACAGGTAAAGGTCTTGACGCCCTTTTCGTCGCAGGTCGGCTCCTTGGTGACGGTGCCATCGTCCCAATCGTGATCGAGAGGGTCCGTCTCCTCTTTCTCCGTCTCGCCGCACGCGCAAACTCTCTCGCGCTCCCCCTTCCCTTCGCAGGTCGGCTCCTTGATCGTCTTCCATTCCCCGAAGATATGGGTATGCGGCTCCTCCTGCTCCTCCTTCGGAGGGTCCTGATTTTCGGGCTTTTGGGGCTTTTGTCCGCCCGAGGGGGTTTGTTCGGAAATTCCGGGCGCCGATCCCGAATCGGGGATCTCTTCCTCTCCGCACGCGGAAAGTCCGAAGACGAGAGTTGCAGCCGTCATTGCCGCCAAAATCGAACAGAGAATTTTCTTTTTCACTTCTTTCCCTTCCTTTTTCCTTTGAATTTCCGATGAATTTCAGAACTTTATTTTTTGCGTTTTTTCCCAAATCCCAGAACTTCGGCGACCTTTTTCCCGACGCCGATGTTGAGTCCCAAAAAGAGCAGAATGAAGACGCTCAAGGCAAACGACTGCCACTGGGGACTCACCGTCATGCCGAAGAAGTTCAGTTCATAGCCGAAGTTATGAAAGAGCTGTTGAACAAGTTCCGGATTGATCCCCGCCTGCCCCGCATAGGCGGTGAGGTTTGCAATCGGGGTCTCGAGAAAGGCATAGCGGAGCAGGGAGCAGGCGTAGGTCCCGGGGATAAATCCGCAAATGCCCTGCACAAAGGTCGGCATCATGCCGAGCGGCATGTACGCGCCGATCAAGAATCCGATCGCAGTCGAAAAGATCGCCACAATGCTCATCATCGTCGCCTCCGACTTGACAAAGGAGCAGATGAAGATCGTCATGAGGGTGGAAGTCACCGTCGAGAAGAACATGACGACGAGGATAAAGAGAAGGCTCAAAGCCGAGAGCACAAACTCCCCCATGCATGCAAGATAGATGAGACAGACGATCAAAAAGACGGCGCAGATGAGCGACGAGACGATGAAATTATAGAAGAAATAGCTCGCGATCAGAATGCTGCGATGGATGGGCGAAGATGCAAAGTCACGGTTGACGCCGTTCTGCTTATCCTCGACAAAGACGGTGTTCGTCTGAAGAGCGACGGTCACCGTGGAGAGCCCCAAAATACCGCTCAGCATCCAGGAATCGACGAGCGTCTCAATCTGTTTATGCAACATGGGGTCGGAAATCATCTCTGCGGTAAGTCCCAATGCGGGGTCCGCGAGGATATTTTGCACCATGCTCAGTTCCAGTCCGCGCAGAAAGAGCAAGTAGACCGCAAAGATGATGACGGGCACGAGCAGCGTGTACATAAGCCGTACTTTGTTCTTGAAAAAGACGAGCAAATGCCGCTTCGTGAGCGTCAGAAAAATATCAAAATATCGGATACCCCTCTTTTCAGTCACTTTCAGCCTCGTCAAGCGCGATATTTTTTCCCGTTGCGTTCAAAAAGACGTCGTCCATATTCCCCTTCAGAATTTCGATGTCCTTGAGCTCCTCCCCGAAGGAGAAGAGAAGCTCCTTTGCCTCCGCGGTGCTCTTCACAGAGATACAATAGCAGCCGTGCTCCTGTTGATAGGTAAAGGTAACTCCCCGCTCCGAAAAGGCTTTTTCCAGCTTTTCGCTCCTTTCAAGATAGCAAAGGAGTTTATCCGTCGAGTACAAATTTTTGAGTTCGTTGGGGGTGCCGTGAGCGATAATCGTTCCCCTGTCCATGATGACGACGTCGCTCGCCTTGTCCGCCTCTTCGAGGTAGTGGGTGGTGAGAAAGACGGTCATGCCCGTGCTGCTGCGGATCCCGTCGATGAGCGACCAGACGGCAAGGCGGGTCTTTGGGTCGAGCCCCGTCGTCGGCTCGTCCAAAATGAGAAGACGGGGGTTGTGGACCATGGCGCGGGCGATGTCCACCCGACGCATCTGTCCCCCCGAGAGGTTTTTGACGGGTCTGTTCAGAATCGATTCGAGCTCCAGAAGTTTTACGATCTTTTCGACGTTCTCCCTCTTTTCCTCTCTTGTGAGAGAGTAGAACGCCGTCCTGATCTCGAGGTTCTGTCTGACCGTAAGTTCCTTGTCGAGCACGCTCGACTGAAAGACGACGCCGATCTCCCGCTTTACCTGAAAGGGGTCCTCGTCGAGGTCGTGTCCGTCCACGAAGATCTTTCCGCCGTCCTTTTTCAGAATGGAGCAGATCATGTTGATGGTCGTGCTCTTGCCCGCGCCGTTGACGCCGAGAAAGGCAAAGAGCGCCCCCCTCTTTACCGTAAAGGAGATGCCGTTCACGGCGACAAGGTCCCCGTAGGACTTATAAAGATTTTCAATTCTGAGTGCAAGCTCTTCCATAAATCACTGTTTGGTCCGTTGGAGTTTTCCCCAGGTCTTCGGCTTGGACATCGCGCCCGCAAGGAGCGTGATCGCATACAGAATGAGAAAGAGGGGAAATAAAAATACCGCAGACAGAAGCTGACGGCGATTTTTTGCGCCGAGCTTTTTATGATCGGTGAGTACGAGAATGAGCGCCTGCACGTATCCGAACAGCAGAAAGAGTCCCACGAGGATACAGGCGGCAACGATCAGCGTGACCCATATCATAGAGGCGTAGTATTCGGGCGGGAACATCGTCACCGCAAGGCCGCCGTATGCCGCAAAGGCGCAGAATACGAAATGGTAGACATAGTAGAGCGGGATCCACACGGCGATGAGGACATTGAGCAGGTTGAGCATGTAGAGCAGGAACACTTCCACAAAGGAGAAATTCCCCGTGCGGAAGAATGCGCCGAGCATGGGGAAGGCGTTCTTTTTGAAGAGATCCATCACTCCGCTCCCCATGCGCCGATTGCGGGCAAGCGTGTCATGAAAGGAAGCGGGCATATCCTCATAGACGATGGCGTCCTCCACAAATCTGCCGTAATGGCCGTCGTACATTCGGTTTAAATTAAATTCCGCGTCGTCGCACATCGTGACCGAGTCGTAGCCGCCCGTCTTTTGCAGCATCTTCACGCTCATCATCGCGCCGCTTCCGTTGACATGCGCCGCAAGATGCAGCCGTTCGCGCACGCGGGAACCGTAGCGGGAGTCGAAACTATAGAGCATGGCGCTCGCCTTGGTGTAAAAATTTTTCGTTGCGTTGAGCGCCCCCTCGTATGGACGGGCAAATTCCACCCCCGCCTGATAGGCGTCGTTCATGAGAGCGGAAAATTCGGCGTTGATATGATTGTCCGCATCGAGATGCACGATAAAATCGTAAGGATCTTCGGTTAGATGAATGATATGATCGATCCCGTACTTGAGGGGATAGAGCGCCATGCGGTGCGCGGGATCGGGATCGTCGAGCGTGAGCACGATCGCTCCCGCCTTTCTCGCCTCTTCCGCCGTCCCGTCCGTACAGTTGTGCGCCACGACGTACACGTCGAAGAGTTCGCGCGGATAGTTCTGGCTCGCAAAAATATCCCGAACCGCGGCGCCGATGACGTCCGCCTCGTTGTGCGCGGGAATGAGATAGGCGATCCGCCCCTTCTTCTCGCTCTTCGGATACTTCCGCTTCGGCAAGAAAGAAAGGAGTATGTAGAGCACCTGCAAAAGGACCGGCAAGGCGATCAGCACGATCACCGCATAGTTGATGATACTCAATACGCGAAAGAGAATTTCATACCACACGGCACCCCTCCTGATTTACATTATACGTTCAACTTTCGAACCACCGCACAAAAGATGGGAAGTCCTTTTTCCGCAAAGTTTCTCTCGTACTCTGTGACGATGTTCTCCGCGGCATACTCGCTGTTTTTAAGGTCGCGAATGACCTTGACGACCCGATAGCCGTTCTCCGCATACTTTTGGAGAGAATAATCGAAGAACTCCTCGCTGTCCGTCTTCTGTATGATCTTCCCGCCCGGGACGAGCAATTCGCGATAGATCGCAAGAAAACGCGAAGAAGTCAGTCGCTGTTTTTCACGGCTCTTTTCGGGAAGGGGGGTCGAGAAGTTCAAATAGATGGTCCCAACGCTCTTGGACGGAAGATAGCAGGGCAGAATTTCCGCGGGGATATTCAAAAATCGCACGTTTGAAATTTTTTCCGCCTTGCAGCGCTCGAGCGCCGTCAGAATGACGTTGGAACAAATTTCGACGGCGAGAAAGTTTCTCTCGGGGTATCTCTTGGAGATTTCACGGATAAATCCCCCGTTCCCGCAGCCGATCTCCAGCTCCACGGGATTTTTGTTTCCGAAGACATCCTCATAGTTTAAGAGGTTTCGGAAATTTTCGGCGGCCTCGCGAAGATTGAGCATGGGTCTCCCTTTGACAAGGAGAAGATCCGAGCAAGCCTGAAGCCTCTCGTCAAGGTTGCGTTTTCTGCGCATTCTCATAAATTACTTCCCCGTGGACCCAAAGCCGCCCGCTCCCCGCTCGGTTCCGGAGAGCGTTTCGCTCTCCGAAAATTCCGCGGTATAGTAGGGCGCGATCAAAAGCTGCGCGATGCGCTCGCCGTTTGCAATCGTCCGCTCCTCGCTCCCGTGATTGTGGAGGGCGACCAAAATTTCTCCGCGGTAGTCGCAGTCGATCACGCCGACCTTGTTGGCGGGCGCGAGGTCCTTTTTACAGGCCAGCCCGCTCCGCGCATAGACGAGTCCGACGGTACCTGCGGGCAACTCCACGGCAATGCCCGTATGGAGAAATGCCGTCTTCCCGGGGGGCAAAATCACCTCTTGTTCCTCACAGGCAAAGAGGTCTGCTCCCGCCGCAAACCGGGAGGAATAGACGGGCAATTTGGCAGATGGGTTGAGTTTTTTTACCTTGACGTTCATCGATCCCCCTTCGCCTCGTCGAGACTGAGTTTGCCGTCTTTGAAGAGAAGAGAGAAATTTCCGCAGTTCTCCCCCTCCCAGAAGACGGCGCAGTCCATCTTTTTCCAATCATCTTTGGCGACGGAAGTGAAGATCAATTTTTCGATCGTGGGACAGTTTTCGAACTGGTCGCCCGCGATCTGCGTGACGTTCCCCGTGAGCGTGACCCGCTTGAGGGCGGGACACTTCAAAAAGAGCCCCCTTTCGAGCGCGGTGACTCCCGAAGGGATCCCGACGGACAAAATTCCCGACTCCGAAAACGCCATGGTGCCGAGTCTTTGAAGTCCTGCGGGAAGGTCGATCGCCGTGAGCGCCGTACAGCCGAAGAAGGAGAGGTCTTTGATCTCTATGATGCGGCTCCCCAGCTCCGCTTCGGAAAGAGAGGTGCAGCCGTAAAAGAGCTCGTCCAATACGGTGAGGTTTTCGCTGAGACGTACGCTCTTGAGCGCCGTGCAGGAGGCGAAGGCGAAGTTGCCGACCTCCTCCACGCTGTCGTACATATAGAAACTCTCGAGCGCGTCGCAGCTGTTGAATGCCCGCGCCCCGATCTTTTTGATGCTGTTTTGGATTTGGAAAGAGGTGACCGCGCTCCCGAGGAAGCAGTCCTCGGCGATCTCCGTCACCGGCTTTCCGTCATGATAGAAGGGAACGACGACCTGCGTGAGGGCGTTCTCCCCTCTTCCGCTCAAGATATAGGAATTTCCGTCCGCAGAAAGCGTATATTCGAGCCCATCGTTGTATTTAAGCTCGAAAGCACATCTTTTGCAGATGTTGTCGGTATTGAAATCGTGCGGGAGAGGGTCGGCGTCCCGCGTCTCCTTTTCGCCGCAGACGACGCAGCTTCTCGTCTTCTTTCCGGAAGCGGTGCAGGAGGGCGCCTCGGTAATTTCCCATGCCCCATAGACATGGTCATGCTCCCGATTGGATTTACAGCCGGGCAAGAAGGCCGCGGCGAGCAAGGCGATCAATAAACAGGCAACAATTTTTTTGTACATGTGGAAACTCCAATTCAAACTAATGGCATTATAACACTTCGCTCGAAAAATTTCAACTTAAAATTTACCATTTCCCGGAAACTGTGAAATTTATCTGCGCAAAACGACGACGGAGAAACTCCGAGGCGGCAGAGAGAGCGACTTCGCGGAAGAGGGCGCAACTTCGCAGGGCACGACGCTCCCGTCCACGGGGTCCTCCTGCATGAGGACGATACGGTTAAGCTCACCCGGCGCGGTCTCCCCTTCGATCTCGGCGGTAAGATCGAGGTCGGAAGAGTTTACGATCTTGACGAACGTGAGCCCCTCCCGCTCTGAGGCGGAGGCATAGACGCCCTCCGCGCCCTCGACGGCCGTCTTGAGCAGGCTATTCCCCGTATAGAGACTGAAGAGTTTCTGCACGGAGAGCCCCGGAAGTTCCTTTGCTTCCTCTCCGTCGAACAAGATCAAGGGATCGAGGGAAGGGTAATTTTGATCTCCCGTGAGGGAGAGACGGCAGGCGGCGCTGACGAGGTCGGCGTTCTGCTCGAGCCCCGTCATGAAGGCAGCTTCTGAGAGGGCCCCCCGCTCGGTGGCGGCAAAGGAGACGAGAAGCCTTCTTCCCCTCATCTCCCCGTCGTACCTGTGCGCATTTTCGAAGAACCAGTCGGGCGAACGGAACAAAACTTCCTCCCTTCCGTAGAAATGATCGTACTTTTCATGGGGGGAACTCTCGGGCGCGAGCAGCTTGAGCTTGGGGAATCTTTCATGCAGCGTCTCCGCAAAGTTGTCGAGGAACGCCTCCCCTCCCTCTTTGGGAGAAAGCATCAGATGTTCGAGCGCAAAGGGCGCTGCGTGACCGAGCTCCCCGCGCAGACTTCCCCATTCGGTGTCGACGCTCCCGAGCGCAAACTCGACGAGTCCCAAGATATCCTCCAATTCCCGCTCCGCGTTCTCTCCCGAGAAGGTCAAAACGGGCAGCGGCTTGCTGCAGAGCGCCTCGCAGTAGAGCAAAATTTCGAAAAATCCCGCCTTTGTCGGACAAAACTTTCGGCGTTCGGGAAGCGCCAAGGTCTCTTTAAATGACGTTTCCCCCGGAAAGCGCAGAAATCCGGGTTTAAAGTCCCTTAAAATTTCGAAGACGTCGCGGCGGAAGATCCCCTTGATCGCATTGACAGGGGTCATCGAGAGCCAGTCAATGTGCAATGTCCCCGGCGCGGAGAGGAGCAAGAGAAACTCCGCGCTTCTCACGCTTTTCAACGCCTTTTTGCGGCAGACAAACTTGTGCCACTTTCCGTCCGGCTTGATCTTGAATTTCTTTTCGAAGAAGCACTGTCCCTCCCGCACGATTTTGACCTCTGCAAACCCCTTGAAGTCATAGGAACGGGTATAGAAGGAAAACTCGTACTTGTTCTTCGCGGTCAGAGAAATTCCGCCGAAGGCATGGTTTTTCAAGCCCTTTCCGCCCGAGAGCGCGGAAAGGCGCAGATAGTGCGGGGTCTCGGGAAAGAGCGGACGGTCGGAACTGAGCTTGAGTTCGGCGCCCCCTCCCTCGGGGTAGGCGGAAAAGGCTGCAAGATCGGCGTTCTCGAAGGCGCGGTTTTCAAGCATCTGCGCCAAAAACGCCCCCTCTTTCCAGACTTCGCCGTCGTCAATGCTCAGTCCCACATTGCCCGAAGGGATCAGCGTCTTTCCTTCCCGAAGAATTTTGATTTTCATAGTATCCTCCTCCGCCACAAAGCGGATCAGCGATCGGAATCAATGGAATGTGCGATAAAGGTGATATGGTCGGCGGCACGCTCCAAATTTCCCACCAGATTGATGAAGACATTGGAATTTTGCGGCTGGCACTTGCCCTCGTTGAGCCGCTCGATGTGCGCCGCGATGAGTTCCTTTCTCTCGCTGTCGATGCGCTCCTCGAGGGCGTCGACTTCCTTGAGTTTTTCGGTATCCTTCCGAAGGAACGCCTCCGACGAAAGCTCATAGAGGGACACAATGTCCCCGTACATGCTCTGGATCTTCTCCATGAACTCGTCCGAGAAGACGAGCCCGTCCCTCTTGTAGTGATCGGTGTACTTGGTCACGTTGTCGGCAAGTTCGCCGATACGCATGATGTCGTTGAGGGTGTAGTGAAGGGAGGAGATCGTCTTTTCCTCGGAGAGCACGAGCGACGCCGACGAGAGCTTGACGAGATAGGACACGGCGATCCTGTTCACCTGCGCAAGCTCCGCATTCATCGCGTCGACCTGCTCCTTGGAAGAAGGGTCCTTATGTAAAAATCCTTCCATCGCCTTTCCGAGCGTGTCCATCGCATAGGAGAACGCCTTGCCCGTCTCCTCATAGAAGTAGCCGAGCGCGACGGACGGGCTTCGAAGCAGTCGTTCGTCGATCTCGGAGAAGAGCGCGGAGCGCTGCTCCTGCGGCTGCGGCTTTTCCCGCACCAAGTGATCGGCAAACCACACGAACACCGAGATAAAGGGCAAAAACAGCAGCGTGCAGACGACGTTGAAAAGGGTGTGGAACATCGCGATCTGCATGGAGGGATTGCTCGGAAAGACGGATGCGAGGATCGTCGCCGCAAACCCCTTCCAGCACACGAGAAGTATCGTGAAGATGACCGCGCCGAACACGTTGAACAAAAAGTGAATGACGGCGGCGCGCTTGGCGTTGGAGTTCGCTCCGATGGAAGAGATGAGCGCCGTGATACAGGTGCCGATGTTGGAGCCGATGATGATGAAGAGCGCAGCGTTTCCCCCGCCGCCGATCGTCAGCCCCACGCCCGCCATCGTGACGACGATCGCCGTCACCGCCATGGAGGATTGGATGAGCGCCGTGATCGCGATCCCGATCAGAAGAAGGAGAATGGGATTTGTGACCTTGCTCAAAATGGAGGAGACTGCCTCAAATTCGGTGGAGCCCGGCTCGAAGCTCATCGCGCTCGAGACAAATTCGAGTCCCACAAAGATGAGACCGAGCGCGGCGACGGCGTTCCCTGCGGATTTTACTTTTTCGTTCTTGGAAAACATGGACATGAACACGCCGACCGCCGTAAAGCAGAGGGTGAAGACCATGACGTCGAAACTGCCGAAGCCGCTCAAGGAGATCACCCAGGCGGTGAGCGTCGTCCCGATGTTTGCTCCCATGATGATCGCCGTCGCCTGAAAGAGGGACATGATCCCCGCATTGACAAGACCGACGACCATGACCGTCGTGAGCGCGGAACTCTGCCCGATGACCGTCACAGCCGCGCCGATCCCGACGTTCGCAAAGCGATTGCCCGCCGTCTTGTTGAGCATCGTCTTGAGCTTCCCGTGCGCGAGCCTCATCATGTTTTCGGACAGCATCTTCATGCCGATCAGGAAGGTCCCCATCCCTCCCAAAATTTGCATGATGATGCTGATGATCTGCATTGGTGCCATAGAGAAAGAATAACTCCGTAAAATCAGACTTTCTAAGGGAAATTTTACAACTTCCCGAGTACCATTATACCATGCGGAGAAAAGTCTGTCCGACAAATACAATATATTGAATTTCAAGTCGAGCAAAAAATCGGCTCCTCCCCTCTCGGGAAAAAAGCATGAAAAACGCTTGCCAAAAGAAATCGGGTTTGGTATAATGGAACAGATCGAGGAGTAGCGCAGTTTGGTAGCGCGCTTGGTTCGGGACCAAGAGGTCGTGGGTTCAAATCCCGTCTCCTCGACCAAAAATCGGCTCACCCATTCGGGTGAGTCGATTTTTGTTGGATATGTTCCCACGACCTCTTGCGGAGCGAACCAAGATAGATGAAGGGTTCCCGAAAAAGATTGCGCAGCAAGATTTTTTGGGAAGAGTCGTTGCCGTCCCGAAAGTAAAGCTTTTCGCAAGAAAAGCGAGAAAAAAGGGACGAGCAACGACGAGGGACCAAGGGGTCGTGGGTTCAAATCCCGTCTCCTCGACCACGTCGCCGCAAGGCGCATTCTGCAAGAGGTTGCTTTTGGCAACCTCTTTGCTTTTTACGCCTGCGTCTCCTTATCCCCAAAAAATACTTCGTCTTTTTTGGGGAGCCCTAACAAATTTTGAGCAAATTTTTGCCCAAAATCGGGCTTTTTATTGCAGCTTATTATAATATTTTGTTGTCTTTTTTGGGTACCATTCAGTTTTATTCGCGGTTTTGGGGCACAGATTGGGGCATAAAACTCCATTTGTCGAGTTTCTTTCCCTCTTTCAGAAGAAATTCGTCCGAGAGATCAGTATAGGCATTTCCAAGTGCGCCGAGCGAATGCCCGACAAACTCCGACCGCGCCGCGTCCGATACCCCAAGCTCACAGCACCGAGTATAAAATGTCGTTCGCAGATCGTAAATCTTGTGTTCGGGCAAAATCAATTTGAATCGCTCGCGCAGTCGGTTTGTTCCATAGAATTTGAGTTCGCCCTCTTGCAGGAACGGTTTGAGCGGCGCGATAATCGGAATTTTCTTATACTCCGTTTTTCCGCTTTTGCGCTTGCTGTTCACCGACACGATGAAATTCCCCTCAATCTTCGCTGTCTCAAACTCATTCGGGCGCATTCCCGTGTAGAGGGCAATCGCAAACATCTTCTGATAGGGAGTTCCCGCCGATTTTTCGAGAAGCAGTTTTTCTTCCTCTTTTGTGAGTGCCTTTCCGTGTTGCGTCTCATGCTGTTTATGAAAGACAAGTTCCATTGGATTATGCGTGAGAATGCTATGTTTTATGGCGAGGGTAAAGAGCATTTTCAAGATCGAAAAAACCTCATCGGCTGTCTTACCTTTGCCCTGTTCCTCGATGCCATCGATGAGGGCTTGACAGTCGGCAGGCATGATCTTCTCGATTGCCGTCTGCCCGAAAATCGGTTCAATGTGATTTCGGTAACGGTTGAGATTGTTCTTATAGGTTTCCGCTGTGACCTTTCGTTTGTAATAAGTTTCAAAGATGTAGTCCGCGAACTCGCCCAACTTTTTGGATGTCGGCTTTTTCTCGGGAGCTTTTCTGCCCGTCTTTTCCGCTTCTTTGAGTTTGACAAGAAACTTCATCTTTGCTTCTTCGAGGTTGTTTGCAGAGGCGGAGATGTTGTAGCCGTGTCTGCGATAACGCACCTCATAGTTCCAATGGGTTTTCCCGCTCTTACGCTTGCGGATATGAGCGGTACAGCCCTCCGTCCTAAATTCTTTTCTGAATGCTTTCGGCATTTGCATGATCTCCTTTTCGCCAAATAGCCGAAAAGACTTCTCAATATCGCTTTTTCTCTGTTCTTTTCCCGAGGCGCTATCTTTTAAGATATTTTCAGCTGTCGCCCGCAACAACTGTCGCGCAAGGGCGCTTTCTTCCTCGGGAATATTTTTGATGGTTACAATAATACTGTTCAGTTCCTGCTCGGTCAATTCTCCTTATTTTTTGTTTGTGTGGTTACAATGTTCTCTCGCCAAAGGATACAATGTTCTCTCTCCTGTTTCACAAATCTGACTCCTTGTGAAAGATTTTCTCCGTCCGTCGGAAGCGGTCGCCCTGTTCGGGCTTCCGCCCCCGCGTCCGTGAATTGGATTTCGTCGAGGCAAAGCTCCTTTCCCCGCGGCTCCTGTTCGTCGCTGCCGGGTCTGTCTGCTTGCCTTTCCTCTTCGCGCAAAAGCCTTCTTTTGCGCGAGGTTAGAGTTTTGTATTCAATTGTTCCTCTAACGCCTTCCAACCCGCATAGATGAGCTGTACTTTTGATATGCTGTTCGCTTCCAAAAATGCGTTGAGTCTTTGAAGTTCGTCCCTCGGCATACTCGTCCCGAAGGTGGCATTCTTCGCCTTACGTTCTTCCCTATGCTTGTCCTCATACCGCTTGTCGATGATCTTCTTGGGTGTTCTCATAATTTCCTTTCCCCCTTATACATAGACAAGTTCATTTCGGATCTCTTCGTCAATGACCTGTTGCATGGCGGTCAGCCTCTGCACGTCGGTCATATAGTCGCCCGTCCGCTTGTACTGCTCGCTCTTGGAGAGTTTCTCGTAGAGCGTTTCATAGAGTTCGTCAGCCTGCTCGTCTACCTTGTGCAGATAGGCGGGGACGTTCTCGATTGCCCATAATTTTGCGGGCTGTTCTTCGAGATACAATCTCGCAAGCGTTCCGTACTTCCCGTAAACGTGGTGGACGGGCTTTACAAGTTCTTGATACCGCTTGACTTCTTCCACGGTCAAGCCCTCGCCGCGCTCCGCTTTCTCCAACAATTCTTCGTCCTTTATCATAGTAACCTCCATAACGAATGTTAATACGATACTACCATATTCCCTCGAAAGAGTCAAGGGGTTTTGCGAAAAAAGTCGGCAAAGTGCAAAGATTTTTCGCGTGCCGCTCCCTCCTGCGTAAACTCATGATCGGGTAGCGAAGCGGTTTGTGTTCTCCCGCAAGGAAAGTCGGTATCCGACTTGTCCGCCCCCTGTTCGGGGGCTTTTCGAGGTGCCTGTGGCACCGTCTTATCCTGCTTGTTTTTTCCTTCCCTCGTGCAACACTTTTCTCTTGTTTTCTTTCATTTTTTTGATTTGTTCACTTCATAAATGTCTCTCCTTTAGCTTCCATTTTAACAAGGACGGTGAATTATACTATCAAGTGCAACAGGAGAGGCAAAAAAAAGTAGTTCAAACGGAAGTCTGTGTTATAATTAAAGT
>CANQBW010000004.1 GCA_947589565.1 uncultured Clostridia bacterium
AGATCGCAGACGCCAAAAATACTCCCCAACCGGTCGCAAAATCCGAAAATCCTCAGGAGGACCCGGAAACCGAATTTGCGTTGGGAAAGCTCTTTTATGACCAAAAAAATTACGAAAAGGCATTTCCCCATCTCGAAAAGGCGGCAAAAGCCGGATATGCAGAGGCACAAAAAAATCTCGGCAACTGTTATAGCGACGGGCTCGGCGTGACGCAGGACTATAAAAAAGCTGTGGAATGGTATCAAAAAGCGGCTCAGCAAGGGAATGCAGCTGCGCAAAATAACCTCGGCTTATGTTATTATGATGGAGAAGGTGTAGCGCAGGACTATAAAAAAGCTGTGGAATTGTATGAAAAAGCGGCTCAGCAAGGACTCGCAGTCGCGCAATTAAATCTCGCTAAATGTTATAGTTTCGGAGAAGGCGTAGCGAAGAATCATAAAAAGGCCACAGAGTGGTATGAAAAGGCGGCAGGGCAGGGAAATGCAGACGCACAATATGCTCTCGGCTTATGTTATTATTATGGAAAAGGTGTAGCGCAGGATCACAAAAAAGCCGCAGAGTGGTATGAAAGGGCTGCCGAACAAGGTTATGATGAAGCGAAGCAAGCTCTCGAAGACTTAATTGAATTAGAAGAAGACTCGGAACAAGAGGAGCCTCAAGAAGAAGCAGAACCTTATGAAGAGGAGCCTCAAAAAGCAGCGGCAGACAAGCAAATCGCTTTTGACAACTGTTACGATCTTGGAAAGCGCTATTATGACCAAAAGAATTATGAAAAGGCATTTCCCTATTTCGAAATAGCGGCTCAACAAGGAAATGCAGAGGCAGAATATTACCTCGGGAGCTGTTACGAAGAAAGTTATGTGTTATATGATCCCGAAAAAGCCTTAGAGTTGTACGAAAAGGCAGCTCGGCAGGGAGTCGCAGTGGCACAATTTACTCTCGGCGAATGTTACTCATATGGACGCTGCGGTGTTAAAACAAACGATGAAAAAGCTGTGCAATGGTACGAAAAGGCGGCTCGGCAGGGAAACGCAGACGCGCAATTCAATCTCGGACGCTGTTATGAATTCGGAAACGGTGTTGAGCGAAACGACGAAAAAGCCGTAGAGTGGTACGAAAAAGCAGCTCAACAAGGAAACGTTGAAGCACAAAACAGTCTCGGAGACTGTTATTGTTTAGGAGACGGTGTTGAGCAAAATGACGAAAAAGCCGTAGAGTGGTACGAAAAAGCGGCTCGGCAAGGAGACTCGGATGCAAAAAATAAATTGCGAGATTTGAAAAGAGATGGCGTTTCGGCGGCAAAAGAGGCTTTGAAGCGACTTTCATAAGGAAGGGACGGGACGGCGTGCGTGCGCCGTCCCTCTCTGTCATCATGAGCGCAGTCGAAGGATCTCGCCCTTGACTTACTGAAAAACGAGATGTTTCGACTGCACTTCGCTAACGCTTCGTTTCGCTCAACATGACATGCCTAAAGATGTACTTCGTGCGCCGTCCCTCTCTGTCATCCTGAGCGCAGTCGAAGGATCTCTACCTCACTTTAAGAACAAGTGTAAATTTTGAAAAATGGCGTTTTGCGGCTTTCGAATCGGGGTATATAAGTAGAGATAATTCGAGAAAGAAGGTTTTTATCATGGCAAAGACAGGCAAGATCAAAATTTCCAGCGAAAATATGATGCCCATCATCAAAAAGTGGCTGTATTCGGACAAGGACATCTTCCTTCGGGAGATCGTCTCCAACGCGTCGGACGCGATCACAAAATATAAGGAACTCGTCAAGATCGGACAGGCTGCGGACACGAACGAAGATTTCCGCATTACAGTGACGACGGACGAGAAGGCAGGAACGCTTACCGTCGAGGACAACGGCATCGGCATGACCGAGGACGAGGTCGAACGCTACATCACGCAGGTCGCCTTTTCGGGGGCGGCGGATTTCCTCGAAAAGTATGAAAAGGCGGGCGGGGACGCCATCATCGGGCACTTCGGGCTCGGGTTCTACTCCGCCTATATGGTCTCCGAGAACATCGAGATCTTCACAAAATCCTATTCCGAGGGCGCAAAGGGGGTCCACTGGGAGTCGGACGGCGAAAATACCTACACGATCGAGGAGTGCGACAGGGAGACGCGCGGCACGAAGATCGTCATGCACCTTGCGGAGGGAGAGAAGGACCTTTTGAAGGAGTTCGAAATCAGGAGACTTCTCAACAAGTACTGCTCCTTTATGCCCTACGACATCTATCTCAATCCCAAGGGCACCGACGAGGACAAGCCCGTCAACAACCGCGAGCCGCTCTATCTCAAACAGCCCAAGGACTGCACGGAGGAGGAGTACAAGACCTTCTACCGCGAGACCTTCCACGACTACAACGAGCCGCTCTTTCAGATCCATCTGAATATGGACTATCCCTTCCGTCTCAAAGGGATTCTCTACTTCCCGAAGGTCGTAAAGCAGGTGCAGCTCGAGCGGGGACAGGTCAAGCTCTACTGCAATCAGGTGTATATTGCCGACAACATCAAGGAAGTCATTCCCGAATTTTTGATGCTTCTAAACGGCGTCATCGACTGCCCGGATATTCCGCTCAACGTCTCGAGAAGTTTCCTTCAGAACGACAAGCAGGTGCAGAAGATCGCCTCGCACATCACCAAGAAGGTCGCCGACAAACTCTCCGAGCTCTACCGCGACGACCGCGAAAAGTACGAGAGCTGCTGGAAGGACCTCTCGACCTTCGTCAAATTCGGCTGTATCAAGGACGAAAAGTTCTACGACAAGGTCAAGGACATTGTCATCTTTAAAAATCTTGAAGGGGAGTATCGACCCGTCGAGAGCTTCTTCGGGGCGGAACTTTCCGAGGACGAGGCGAAGGAGGGGAAGGAGGCGCAACCCGTCTACTACGTCACCGATCCCGACAAGCAGGCGCAGTACGTCAAGATGTTCCGCGATGCGGGACTCGACGCCATCGTTGCGGACAGCTTCATCGACGGGCACTTTATCAGTTTCCTCGAATATAAAAATCCTCGGAAGGTGCGGTTCTTACGCATTGACGCGGACGTCGCGGGGGCTTTAAAGGACTCCTCCGAGCAGGACGAGGAGATCGAGAAAATTTTCACGGAACTTCTCGCCGACAAAAAGATCAAAGTGGAGACGCAGAAGCTCAAGGATACCTCTGTTCCCGCCGTCATCAACAGCGCAGAGTTTTTGCGGAGAATGACCGAGATGAGTTCTTTCTATCACATGGAGGGATCTCAAGAAGAGCTTACGCTCATCGTCAACATCGGCTGTCCCAACGTCCTCGCCCTCAAAACTGCGGGAGAAGAGGAGAGAAAGATCGCCGCAAAGCAGATTTATTATCTGGCGCTACTTTCCTATCGGCAGCTGAAAGTGGAGGAACTCGGGGAGTTTTACTTGAATCAGCGGACGATCCTGGAAAAATATTTGGAAAAATGACAAATTTTCCCCAATAGTATTTGACATTTGCCCGTTGAATTTGCTATAATAAAACTTGTAAAGGCAGGATCATATTCCAGATAGCCACAGGAGGTATTATAGTGAACGGAACGGTTAAATGGTTCAATGACGCAAAGGGTTACGGATTCATATCCAACGATGAAGGCGGAGAAGACATTTTTGTTCATTTTTCGGCGATCCAGAAGGAAGGATTTCGTACGTTAAAGGAAGGGCAGAAGGTCACATTTGAGACGGAGCCCGACCCCAGAGACAGCGGAAAACTCAGAGCAGTCAACGTTGTCCCCTTGGCATAAACATTGCACTGAAATGCAAAAAACACCTCTTCAGAGGTGTTTTTTGTTTATGGAAAAAATAATGTGTGCGAGCAAAACCACGCTTTTGCGCTGCACGACTCAATTTGCGCCCCACGGGACGCACATTGTCGTTTGAAACGAACGAGAGGACCAAGATGTGGGAACTCGAGAGCCGATTTCCTCGGCAAAAATATTGCGCAGCAAGATTTTTGCCGAAACCTTTTTTAACAATTTCTCATACCATGAAGTATGTTTTTGGAAGGAATCGGACAGAGGGGCTTTTACTTCATCGGGATCGGCGGTGTGAGCATGTCTGCGCTTGCGCGGCTGCTGCACGGGCGGGGGTATTCCGTCCGCGGGAGCGACATGCGGGAGGGGAACTTTACCGAACTTCTTCGGCGGGAGGGGATCCCCGTCCGGATCGGCGAAGAGGAGGAGATCACCGAGGACGCCGTCGTCTACACGGGCGCGATCTCGCCCGATCATCCCCAAATTCTTCAGGCGAAGCGCGAAAATAAACGCCTAATTTCCCGTCCCGAGCTGTTGGGAAAAATTGCGGACGAATTTCCCCACGTCGTCTCCGTGGCGGGCTGTCACGGAAAGACGACAACTTCCTCCATGCTCGCCCACATCTTCCTCGAGAGCGGAAGGCCCTTCACCTGTCACATCGGCGGGGAAGATTTAAAGCTCGGAAACTTTTATTCGAGCGGCGGGGAGTACTTTCTGACGGAAGCCTGTGAATTTCAGCGAAGTTTTCTCTCCATAAAAAGCGAGATCGCCATCATCCTGAATACAGACCTCGATCACACGGACTGCTATCGGGACGAAGACGAACTCTTCGAAGCCTATACGGCGTTCTCCAAACTCGCGGAGAAGTGCGTTGTCAACGCCGACGACCGCCGTGCGCGGACTCTTCCGCATGAACTCAGTTTCGGGCTGTTCGGCGGAGATATCCGCGCCGAGAAACTCAGGAGCTTTTCGGAGCGGTACGCCTTTACCGTCTCCGAGAGAGGGATCCCGCTCGTGCGGATCAAGCTCAACTGCGTCGGAAAAGTAACCGTCTACGACGCCCTCGCCGCCTTTTCCGCGGCGCGGCTTTTGGGATTCTCGGCGGAGGAGATCAAGCGGGGACTCGAAAAATACAGCGGCGTGGGAAGAAGGTTCGAAAGGGTGGGAAACTTGAAAGGCGCGCCCGTCATCTGCGACTACGCCCATCATCCGCGCGAGATCGCAGCGGCGATCGAGACCGCAAAAAAGATCTGCCCCGGGACGGTGCGCCTCGTCTTTCAGCCGCATACCTATACGCGCACACGGGATTTTCTCGGGGAATTTGTCAAAGTACTCTCTTCGGCGGAAGCGCCCGCCATCATTTACAAGACCTATGCGGCGCGGGAGGAGTTCGACCCCGCGGGCAGCGCGTGCGCACTCGTCTCACGCATTCCCGACGCCGTCTATGTACAGTCTCCCGACCAGCTCAAAGAGCGTCTGCTTCAGATCGTGCAAAAGGACGATCTCATCCTCTGCCTCGGCGCGGGCGATATCTTCTTTATCGCAAGATCCATTCTCGATCAATAGGGACTGATCCCCAAAATATAGTCCGCCTTCACGTCCAACAGCTTACAGAGCTTGGCGAGCGTATCGAGCGCGGGAAAGATATCTTCGCACATGTACTTGGAGACCGTCTGCGCCGAAACGCCGATCTCTTTCGCAATCGTTTTCTGCAAAAGTCCGCTCAGTTTAATGGATTCTCTGAGCCGTTTTTGGATTTCTTTTAAAGTCATTTCTCTGCACTCTCCTTTTTTTCCAAATATAATCGCAAAACATACGATAAAATTCATGCGTATCGTATATTATACGAAATATTGTATTTATCTCGTATTTTGTGCGATTTTATATTTTTTTCTATACGCGCGAGCCGAGAATTGCGCTTTTTGCTTTGCGGCATGATTTTCGGGGGAATGCAAATGCTAAGGTGAAGGGAATCCAACCCGCAATAACTTTACAAAAAAATTTTTTTGTAAAATTTTGGAAACACGATTGAAAGTAGAGAGAAGATATAGTATAATGGAGATTGGGGAAACCTCTTTTCAAGAATTTCGGCAGGAGAGAGCGATGACGGAGACGCTTTTTAAATTTCATCGGGGCGAGGAGAGCTCGGTCTACGACTTTTTCGGCGCACACGCAAAAGAGCAAGAGGGGAAAAAAGGGTATCTCTTCCGCGTCTGGGCGCCGCACGCGAGAGAGGTCTCCGTTGTCGGCGATTTCAACAATTGGGACCCTGCGAAGAACAAGATGATAAGGCTTGAGGACGGAGAGTGTTTCGAACTGTTTGTTCCGGGACTCAAGGAGTACGATCTCTACAAGTACTGCATCACGGCGCGGGACGGAAAACTTCTTTTTAAGGCGGACCCCGTGGGATTTCACACGGAGACGCCGCCGAAGACCTCCTCCAAGCTCTATCCGCTCGGCGGCTACCGCTGGCGGGACGGGGACTATTGCAAAGAACGGGAGAAGAAAGATATCTATTCCTCGCCCATGAACATCTATGAAGTGAGTCTTCTGTCCTGGAAACGGCATGAGGACGGGGGATACTATAGTTACAGAGAACTTTCGAAGGAGCTCGTCCCTTACGTCAAGGAGATGGGCTACACGCATGTCGAGTTTATGCCTGTGATGGAATTTCCCTTCGACGGGTCCTGGGGATATCAATCGACGGGATACTTTGCGGCGACTTCCCGTCTCGGCACGCCGAAGGATCTGATGGAGCTGGTCGATTGTTTTCATGAGGCGGGGATCGGGGTCATCTTCGACTGGGTGCCCGCGCACTTTCCCAAGGACGAACAGGGGCTCTTCGAATTTGACGGCGAACCGCTCTATGAGAGCGAACTCTGGCACAGAAAGGAACACAAGGGCTGGGGCACGAGGCGGTTTGACTACGGGAAGGGGGAGGTCGTCTCCTTTCTCATCTCCAACGCCTGCTTTCTCTTTGACTATTTCCATGCAGACGGACTGAGGGTGGACGCCGTCGCCTCCATGCTCTATCTCGACTATGACAAGCGTCCCGGGGAGTGGGTGCCCAACATCTACGGCGAAAACAAAAACTTAGAGGCGATCGCCTTTTTGAGACGACTCAACGAGACCGTCTTTACCCGCTTTCCCTATGCGATCATGATCGCGGAGGAATCGACGGCGTGGGGGCTCGTCACAAAGCCGCCCTATGTCGGCGGGCTCGGATTTTCCCACAAATGGAACATGGGCTGGATGAACGACATGCTCTCCTACCTCTCCGTCGATCCCTATTTCCGCATCGGCAGCCACAACAAGCTCACCTTTTCGATGATGTACGCCTTCACGGAGAACTTCGTGCTTCCCATCTCACACGACGAAGTCGTGCACGGAAAGGGGTCCCTCATCGGTAAGATGCCGGGGACCTATGAGGAGAAATTCGCGGGCGTGAGGTGCTTTTTGGGATACATGACGGCACACCCAGGGAAAAAGCTCAACTTCATGGGCTATGAGTTCGGACAGTTCAAGGAGTGGGACTTTTCGGAAGGATTGGAGTTCTTTTTGAAGGACCATTACGAATATCACGAAAAACTTTTCGAATATGTCAGGGCGATCAACATGCTCTACAAGAGCTTTGCTCCCTTCTACGAGATCGAGGACAGCTGGGCGGGCTTCGAATGGCTCGCACCCGACGACGCGGACCGCAACATCGTGGCGTTCTTGAGGAGAGACAAAAGGGGAAGAGAGCTTCTTGCCGTCGTCAGCTTCTCGGGAGCGGACGCGGACGACTACATGCTCGGCGTCAACGAAAAGACCAAATACAAACTCATCTTCAACAGCGACGACAAAAAGTACGGCGGGCGGGGAAAGCTCGGAAAACGCACGGTCTTTCCCGCGATCGCCTATCCCACGCACGGCAAGCGGTATTCCATCCGCCTGCCCATGCCCAAACTCACCTGTCTCTACTTTGTCAGAGAGCAATAAAAAGGAGAAAACTATGAGAAGAAAAAAGGAATGTGTCGCGATGCTTCTTGCGGGCGGGCAGGGGAGCAGATTGTACGCGCTCACCAACGACATCGCAAAACCCGCCGTCACCTTCGGCGCGAAGTACAAGATCATCGACTTCCCGCTCTCCAACTGTATCAATTCGGGGATCGACACGGTCGGCGTGCTCACGCAGTATGAGCCGCTCGAACTCAACGAGTACATCGGGAACGGTCAGCCTTGGGATCTCGACCGCGCCTTCGGCGGCGTGCACATTCTCTCTCCCTATCAGGCGAAGAAGAAATCCTCCTGGTATGAGGGAACGGCGAACGCCGTCTATCAGAATCTCGGCTTTCTCAAAAAATACGACCCCGACTATGTCCTCATTCTCTCGGGCGATCACATCTACAAGATGAACTATGCCGACATGTTGCAGGCGCACATTCGCTCGGGCGCGGACTGCACGATCGCGGCGATCGAGGTCAGCGAGAAGGAGGCGTCCCGCTTCGGCATTCTCAATGTCCGCGAGGACGGCACGATCTACGAGTTCGAGGAAAAGCCCAAAAAGCCCAAGAGCAATCTCGCCTCCATGGGTATCTATATCTTCACGGCGGAAAAGCTCTTCAATTACCTCGAAAAGGACGACAAGGATCCTTCCTCGAGCAAGGATTTCGGCAAAGACGTCCTTCCCGCCATGCTCAAGGCGGGCGAAAAGATGTGCTGCTACCGCTTCGAGGGATATTGGAAGGATGTGGGGACAATAAACTCCCTCTTCGAAGCCAACATGGATCTTCTGGGGGATCCGCCCGTCTTCGACGTCAACGATCCCGACTGGAAGATCCATTCCCGCAATCCCATCGCGCCGCCCGAGTATTTGGGAGAGCGGGCGCGGGTCGAAAATTCCATCGTTGCCCTCGGCTGCGAGATCGAGGGGACGGTCATTCACTCCGTGCTCTCGACGGGCGTCGTCGTCGAAGAGGGGGCGCTCGTAAGAGACAGTATCATCATGGCGGGCTCCGTCATCAAGCGCGGGGCGGCGGTCCTCAATTCCATCGTGGATGAAAATGTCGAGATCCGCGAGGGAGCCTCCGTCGGCGACGGTTCGCCCTCGATCACCGTCCTCGGCAGAAGCATGTGTATCGCCGCAGGCTCGAAGATCAAGGGCGGAGAGATCATTGACAGGGACTACAGGGGGGAATAGACTATGACGCATTCAACGGTCGGCGTTATCTTTTCGAATATCCATGATGAAAACATTCCCGAGCTGAGCAAGCACAGGACGATGGCGTCCATTCCCTTTGTGGGAAGGTATCGCCTCATCGACTTCACGCTCTCGAATCTCGTGAACTCCGGCATTACGACGGTGGGGATCGTCACAAAGAACAACTATCAGTCGCTCATGGACCATCTCGGCAGCGGCAAGGACTGGGACCTCGCGAGAAAGGACGGCGGGATCATTTTGCTTCCGCCCTATTCCAATCCGACGGATAAGCCCTACAACTCCCGCCTCGAGGCGCTCATGAGTATCTTAAGCTTTTTGAGCCACAGAAAGGAGGAATATGTCGTCATCGCGGACTGCGACGGCGTTCTGCGCATGGACGTGGGGGAGATCGTCCGCTATCACGTCGAAAACCGTGCAGACATCACGATGGTCTACACGCGGCAGGAGAGCGTGGACTCCTCCTACTTTCTCACCCTCGACCCGGATGAGACGGGAAGGGTCAGGGGACTCAAGATCAATCCCGACGTAGAGGGGAAGGGGGGCTTCAACCTCTATATCAACATCATGGTTTTGCAGAGGGAGTACCTCATTCGCCTCGTGGAGGACGCCTCGCAGCGGGGCTTGACGAGCTTCGGACGGGACATTCTCACGAAGAACGTCGACTCCATGCGCATTTTCGGCTATCCCTTCGACGGATACTATGCGGGGATCAACTCTTTGCAAAAATACTACCGTCACAGCATGGAATTTTTGAAGAAAGAGGTGCGCGACGAAATTTTCTCCGCCCATGATATCTATACCAAGGTGCGCGACTCCGCGCCCTCCCAATACCGCGAGGGGGCTGTCGTCAAAAATTCCCTCATCTCGGACGGCTGTATCATCGAGGGAGTCGTCGAGAACTCCATTCTCTTCCGCGACGTCAAGATCGGGAAGGGGAGCGTCGTGAGAAATTCCATCATCATGCAGGACGGCGTCATCGAGACGGGCGTCTGGCTCGAGGGCGTGATCGCCGACAAGGGGGTCCTCATTCGGGACAGAAGGCACCTCGCGGGCTGCGAACAGCTGCCCTATTTCATCGGAAAAGGGCGGCGGCTCTGAGCATTTTTCGGATTTTTCGGAATACAGATAGAGATGTGCGGTTTGAAAAATCGACAAATGGGGGATCATCAGAATGGAAATCGAGCATGGCATAGAGGTACTTGACGAGGCCGCGGAAAAGGTTTGCGAGCCGCCCCGCATCACGGTGGAAAGGAGAAAAAAAATTCTCTTTGCCGCGTCGGAGGCAACTCCCTTTATCGCGACGGGGGGACTTGCCGAGGTCGTCGGCTCCCTCTCCAAGGCGATCGCGGAAGACGAGAGGTTCGACGTCCGCGTCATTCTGCCCCTCTATCAGGACATCAAAAAGGAGTATCGCAAGGACTTCCGCTTCATCGGGCACTTCAATGTTCCGCTCGGGTGGAGAAACCAATATTGCGGGATCTTCGAATACATTCTCGACGGCGTGACCTTTTACTTCGTCGACAACGAGTACTATTTCAAGCGGCCCGGCTGCTACGGCTACTATGACGACGGCGAACGCTTCGGCTTTTTCTGCCGCGCGGTCATGGAGTTCATGGATTTTTCGAAGTTCTACCCAGATATCCTGCACACCCACGACTGGCAAGCCGCGCTTGCAAGTATCTATTTAAAGACAATTTACTGCTATCGTCCCGAATATCAATTCATTCGCTCTCTCTTTACCCTCCACAACATCGAGTATCAGGGAAAGTTCTCCCTGGACACCATCGAAGAGCTCTTCGGGATCCCGCGCGGATTTTTGGGACTGCTCGAATACGACCACTGTCTCAACCTCATGAAGGGGGCCATCGAGTGCAGCGAGCGGTTTTCCACCGTCTCGCCGACTTATGCGGGAGAGATCAAGGACCCGTACTTTTCCCACGGACTCGATCCCATCGTCCGCAGGAACGAGCACAAGCTCTGCGGCATTTTGAACGGGATCGACACCAAAGCTTACGATCCCGAGACGGACAAGGCGCTCTTTGCAAATTACACCGTCTTCGACCTTGCCCCGAAGGCGGTCTGTAAGGCAGAACTTCAGAAGATGTTGAATCTTCCCGTTCGGGCAGATGTTCCCATCGTTGCGATGATCTCGCGGCTCGTTTCGCACAAGGGTTTAGACCTCGTGCGGGGGGTCATCGAGGAGGCGCTGCGGCGCGACATGCAGTTCGTCGTCCTCGGCACGGGGGACCCCGAGTACGAGAACTATTTTACCGACCTCGCCCGCCGATACCCGGGGAAGGCGGCAAGCGTCATCACCTTCAACTCCGACCTCTCGCGCAAGCTCTATTCGGGCGCGGACATCTTTTTGATGCCCTCAAAGAGCGAGCCGTGCGGGCTCTCTCAGATGATCGCATCGCGCTACGGGACAGTCGCCGTCGTGCGGGAGACGGGGGGACTCAAGGACAGCATCACGCCCTACGGCGCGGGGGGGAACGGCTTTACCTTCCGCGATTACAACGCGCATGACATGCTCTTTGTCTTAAATGAGGCTTTGACGCTCTTCAACGACAAGGAAAAGTGGCGAGAGCTTGTAAAAAGAGCGATGAGCAGTGATTTTTCCTGGCGGAAATCTGCAAACTACTATGAGGGGCTCTATCTCGGGATGCTCAATGAAAGGAAGAATAAATGAAAAAAATGACGGAGCAGGAAGCAAAACTGAAAATCGACGGGAAACTCTCCCGCTATTTCGGCGTCACCAAAAAAGAGGCGACGAAAAACCAGATCTATCAGGCTGTCTCGATGAGCGTGAGGGATCTTCTTCTCGAAAAGCGGGAGCGCTTTCAGGAAGAGGTCAACAAAAAGAAACAGAAGCGCGTCTACTATCTCTGCATGGAATTTCTGATGGGACGCTCCCTCAAAAACAGTCTCTTTAATTTGGGGCTCGAAAAGCCGATCGGAGAGGCGCTCAAGGACTACGGCCTTTCCTTAGAGGAAATTTACGAAGAGGAGCCCGACGCTGGGCTCGGGAATGGGGGACTCGGCAGGCTCGCAGCCTGCTTTTTGGACGCGCTCGCGACGGAAAATTACTGCGCGATGGGCTTTTCCATTCTCTATCAATACGGACTCTTCAAACAGAAGATCGTCGACGGCTGGCAGATCGAACTGCCCGACGTATGGCTCCCGGGAGGGGAGTGCTGGCTCGTGCAACGGACGGAGAAGAAGTTTCTCGTGCGCTTTGAGGGAACGCTCGAGGAGAAGTGGACGGACCACGGCCTCGAGACCGTCTATCACAACGCAAAGGAGATCGAGGCGGTCGCCTACGACCTCATGGTCTCGGGCAAGGACTCCCGCGCCGTCAGCGTGCTACGACTGTGGCGCTCCCGTGCAACGCAGAATTTCGACATGAACCTCTTCGCGCAGGGCAACTATGCCGCCGCGATGAAGAGCGACAGCGAAGCCGAGCTCATCTCCAAGGTCCTGTATCCCTCCGATCATCACATCGAGGGAAAGTCGCTGCGCCTCAGGCAGCAGTACTTCCTCGTCTCCGCGACTCTTCAAAATATTATCTACGACCACAAGCGAAGGTACGGGGAGTTGACTCTTCTTCCCGAACTTGCCGCGATCCACATCAACGACACCCATCCCGCGCTCGCGATCCCCGAGCTCATGAGAATTTTAGTCGATGAAAACTTTATGGATTGGGACACCGCCTGGAGAATTACGACCTCCGTCTGCGCCTACACCAACCACACGGTGCTTGCGGAAGCGCTCGAGACCTGGCAGGAGAGTCTCGTCGAAAAGATGCTGCCCCGCATTCACAAAATTCTCATGGAGATCAACCGAAGATTTTGCGAGGAGCTCTGGAACAGGTTCCCGGGCGATTGGAACAAAATTTCCCGCATGAGCATTCTCTGCAACGGCACGGTGCGAATGGCAAACCTCTGCGTCGTCGGCTCTCACAGCGTCAACGGCGTCTCCGCCCTGCACGGAAGTATCATCAAGGAGACCATCTTCCGCGATTTTTACGAATTTTCGCCCGCAAAATTTACGAGCTTCACCAACGGGATCGCCCACAGGCGCTGGCTGAATCAATCCAATCCCGAACTCTCCGAACTGATTTGCGACTGTATCGGGTCGGATTTCACGAAAAATCCCGAAAAATTGCTGGCTTTTCGTCAATTTGAAAACGACAGCGCGGTTTTAAACCGTCTCGACGAGATCAAACTCCTCAAAAAGAGACAGCTCTGCGACTATCTTTCAAAGACGCAGAACGTCAAACTCGACCCCGACAGCGTCTTCGACGTCCAGGCGAAGCGCCTGCACGAATACAAACGTCAACTTTTAAATGTCTTACACATCATCGCGGAGTACAATGCCCTCAAGGAGGATCCTTCCCGCGACGTCCTTCCCAAGACCTACATCTTCGCCGCAAAGGCCGCGGCGGGATACGACATGGCGAAGCAGATCATCAAACTCATCTGCTACCTCTCCGAGGACATTCGGCAGAACAAGATCATTCATGAGAAGCTGAATGTCGTCTTTCTCGAAAATTACAACGTGACGCTTTCCGAAAAACTCATGCCCGCAAGCGAAATTTCCGAGCAAATCTCTCTTGCAGGCAAAGAGGCGAGCGGCACGGGGAACATGAAATTCATGATCAACGGCGCACTGACCATCGGCACCCTCGACGGTGCAAACGTCGAGATGTACGAGAGAGTCGGCGCGGAGAACTTCTACCTCTTCGGGCTCAAGGCGGAAGAGGTGAGCGAGATGTGGCGGGCGGGCTATCATTCGAGCGCCTATTACAACCGCGATGCGAATATGCGGAAAGTCATCGAATCGCTCATCGTCGGCTTCAACGGCTGCTCCTTTGCGGAGATCGCAAACTATCTTCTCAGGAACACTCCCGTCGCCGATCCCTATATGTGTCTCGCCGACTACGAATCCTACTGCCGCACGCAGGCGGAGATGGGGGAGCTCTATCGCAGCGACAAGCGGGCTTGGAATCAAAAATCCCTCGTAAATATCGCCTGCGCGGGCTACTTTTCCGCCGACCGCAGTGTGCGGGAGTATGCCGAAAACATCTGGGGGATCCAACCGCTCCCCGAGGAGAAAAACAGTTGAGCCTCTCTTTCGATCCGCTCTCTCCCGCCTGCAAGAGTATCCGTGGCGCCGTTCCCAAGGGGAAGCCCGTCACCTTCCGCGTCTTCGGCGATGAGCCTTCGCTCACATTCGTGATCAATCGGGACGGCGAAGAGCCGCTACGTTTTCCCATGAAAAAAGAAGAGGGATTTTTTACGCTGACCCTTCGATTTCTCGATACAGGTCTGCATTTTTACTATTTTGAGACGCAAAACGGCGCGTTTTTTTCAAGCGATCAACTTCTCAAAGGGTGCTATTCCGATTCTCCTTTTTCGTGGGAACTGACCGTTTTTGAGGAAGATTTTACTGTTCCCGAATGGGTCAAAGGGGGGACCATCTATCAGATTTTTCCCGACCGTTTTTATCGGGCGGAAGGGGAGTATCCGCTGAAAGAGGGGAGAAGACCGAAGCAATGGGGGGAGCTTCCCGACCCTCCCTGCATCGAGCTCCCCTGCCACGATTTTTTCGGCGGAAATTTAAAGGGGATCACCCAAAAACTCGACTATCTCGCCTCCCTCGGAATTACCGTAATCTATCTGAATCCCATCTTTCAGGCTTCCTCCAATCATCGCTATGATACGGGCGATTTTTTGAAGATCGACCCCCTTCTCGGCGATTTTCAGGATTTTGAGACACTTGTTCATGAAGCCGATCGCCGCGGGATCAAAATTCTGCTCGACGGCGTGTTCAACCACACGGGCGCAGACAGCGTCTATTTCAACCGTTACGGAAACTACCCCTCCGTCGGCGCATTCCAGAGCAAGCGCTCCAAGTACTTCAAATGGTATCATTTCCACCCCCATCCCGACAATTACGACTGTTGGTGGGGGATCAAAAGCCTCCCCGCCGTCAATGAAATGGAGGAAAGTTATTTAAAATTTCTCTTTTCCGAGAACGGCGTCATCGATTTTTGGCTGAAGAAAGGGATCGGCGGCTTTCGGCTCGACGTCGCCGACGAACTCCCCGATGAATTTCTGCAAATTTTGAGAAAAACCGTCAAGGAGAATGACCCGAACGCTTTGATCGTCGGCGAAGTCTGGGAGGACGCGTCGGATAAGATTTCCTACGGCGTCCGCAGAAAATATTTACAGGGAAAAGAGCTCGACAGCGTGATGGATTATCCGCTCAAAAATGCGGTCATCGATTTTGTCTCCACGGGAGATCCCGAAAATTTCCGAAAGACGATTGCAATGCTTCTCGATCACTATCCCAAACAGTCCCTCGATTGCATGATGAATCTGCTCGGCACGCACGATACGCCGCGCATTTTGAGCGTGCTCGAAAATGCCGAAACGAGGAATCGTTTCTCCGCGCGCGATCTTTTAAAACGCGCAGCACTCCTCGAATTTACGCTTCCCGGCGTCCCGTGTATCTTTTACGGCGACGAGAACGCAACTTTGGGCGGTAAGGATCCCGATTGCCGCAGATGTTTCGACTGGGAACATCAGGACGCCGACCTGCAAAAATTTTATAAAACGCTTGCACGGCTGCGCATGGAAAATAAGGAAATTTTCTCCGACGGAATTTACCGCGAAATTTATGCCGATGCGGGCTTTCTGATCTATGAGCGATCTTCCATGCACGGCTCCGCATATGTCTACGTGAATTTCTCACAGGAGTCCTATGTCACGCATAGTATTAGCGGCTACGATTACCTGAACGGATCGGAATTTCAAAACAGCTATATTTTCCGCCCGAACAGCTACGGCGTATTGATAACAAACGCAGGATAATTGAACAATTGAACGCTCGACACCCGTGCGCAAAACGCTAAAATCGATCAACCGTGCACCAAATCGTCCACCCCCCCAAACCCCCCCGTTTTTAACCCCTAACTATTCTTAAAATCGGTGTTTCGCGAAGAGTTGGATTTGTACCTCTTTTCGGCTTACTTTGCCCTATCTTCGCTCGAGTGGATTTTGCGATAGACTTTTAAGATGTGCTCTGCCATCTTGCCGGACGTCTTTTCCGAGAAATATTCGAAGTATTTGTACTCGTCGTGAAAGTACATACATCTCCAACAGCGTCTTGACGTGCGGATCACGAGAAAGAAGTCTACAGGCTTTCTCTTTCCGTCGGGCTTTCTCTGAAGCAGGTAGTTGTGGAACTCGTAATCGAAGATGATCTCATAAGCTCTCTTGATTTCCGAAGGTAAATTCCAGATGAGCCAATGCACTCTTCCGCCGGGCGGAGCGCCGACCTTTCCTTTCATTCCGATTCCTCCTTCCTGCGTTCGAGCAGGATCCGCTTCAGACTGCTCTTCGAAATATAGGCACAGTCGCGCTGATCCATCACTTCGTCCAGCGTCTCAATGTGCGGGACAGGATCTTCGAAGGAACAGAGTTTTGCGATGACAGCGCGGTAGCAGGATTCGAGGTCCTCTTCCAGAATATCGGCAGCAGCGTCTTTGAAGTTGTGCAGCACTCCATAGCCTTGTATCATCCGACGGTTCTTAAGCGCGTAGTAAAGAGCGCGGAAATTCTCGGGATTATAAATGCTTCCTTCTTTAAATGCTCCTTTGCAGGCGTACTTGAAAAGTTCATGATATTTCCCTTTCATCGCTTTATTGACAATTACGGAATATCCTTCTTTCAAGCTCTCTATGCTCTCTTTTGTTACGGTTATACCGTTAATGAGCAAATACCAAAGCTTCTGAAGAAGAATTTCAAGTTCGGTAAATTTCGCACAGCTCTCCCCTTCTCTTCCAAAGCTATACGAATTTATGTACTTTCTTTCAAAGGTGATTCCCTTCTTCAGGAGCAAAGCGACGTGGAAATGCGGGTGAAAGGTCTTCTCTTCTGCATTGTAGGTAACTTCCAGGGCTCTGAGTCCACCTGCATAACCGTATTGACTGAAGTCAATTCCTCTGATATGCTTGTCACCGGAGAGGTAGCGGGTCAGGTATTTGAATTTTTTGTACATGGTATCGAGCATGGGAAGCAGCTCTTCTCCGGGCATATTGGGGACGGTGAACACGGCATGACACACTTGGTATTTTCTGAAGAGCGTATCCAGCATAGGCGCATATTTGGTCTGTCTCTTGATAGCAAGCATGGACTGACAATTCAAGCAGAACTTGTCTCTGCATAAATTGACACGTTTGATATCCTTTACTTTCTGAATGCGGTAGTAATCTGTCTCCCAGAACTTGACACAGACACGCATCGCAGCAGCATGTTGTTGATGAGTAAGGTCACCGGTCTCATCATAGAGCATGTCATACAGCTGAGCGATATCTTCATTCTTAGCTGTATGATCATAGAGGTCAACAAAGTATTCGCGATCTATCTTTACATCTTGAAAATCCATGTCTTTTTCACCTCTGCATGGGGACGAATGTTTCTAATATATCAAGGTCGCGACCTTGCGGGGCTTGCGCCCCGCGGTCACGACACGCTCCCGCACCGGGAGCGCGCACAAGGCGCGCCCCTCGGCGGGGCTTACGGCTTCAGTGCGGACAGAAACTTCGTTCCGAGAATAAGCGTAAAGATCAAGGTCAAATTCGTAGGAGTAAATAGCTGATTGATTGCCAAGAGGTAATCCGTACCAAGTCCAATGACAAAGGTCTCCGTCAACCAACGGCAGGTAGAAACGATATTCGGCACCAATTCCATCAAACGTCTTAAAAGCATTTTCTCACCTCACCGGAACATCTTCAGGAAGAACAGCACAAAGGAAAGACCAATTACCACATAGAGCATGTCGGAGATGGAAAATCCTCCGAAGAACGGAGTTTCCATAAATGACGTGGTAAAGGCAAGGAATGAATTCATTCCGGCAGTAAGTTCTCCGGAGCCGTAGGAAGAAATACCATCGGAATAACCAACGCCATATCCGGCATTATAACCGTCGGAATAGGAAAGCTTTGTAGAAGTCCATCCCCACTCGGAGTAGCGGAGATAGTCCACGAGCAGAGAGCCGACCGATGTCGTAGAGATCAAAGAATTTTTCGTCACGGAAGGATCAATGAAGAGACGCTCCGAGAAATCAATTTCAGAACCGGCAACGAGGTAGAGATCACTCATAGAAGGAGTGTCCCCTATCACACCGGAACTTGCACTAAAAT
Source organism: uncultured Clostridia bacterium (assembly GCA_947589565.1). Lineage (GTDB taxonomy): Bacteria > Bacillota > Clostridia > Christensenellales > Borkfalkiaceae > Gallimonas. Next base: position 18,180 of record CANQBW010000004.1, read on the forward strand.
GCAAAGGAATACAGCTATTCAGAGAGTAAACGCCATCTTGGTATGAGATAAAAAACAAGATATAACCCTCACCTAAATGCGCAGAAGGATTGTCAGGGTCAAAGAGCTGAAACCTCAAATGGAAGGACGGCGACAACGCGAGAATTTCATCATACGCCCATGAAGCAGTATCACCGGGCGATGTTGGCTGACCTTGAGAACCGCCAAGAAAGTTGGAATAGAAATCGGAACAGCGGTATGCGTAATCAAACTTAGATCCACTGACATTCAAAGCAGAGAACTGTCCTTTGATAGACTGACGATCTGAGCCGGAGAGCAGATAGAGAGCCGACAGAAGGTCGTAATACTGGGAAGAAGAATCATACTCCCTCTTGCAAAAGGAACCCTGCACAGCAGAGAGCGGGATAGCAGACTGACCATTGGGAAGGACCCAGGGTTGCGTAGGATCCGGCGCAGCGTCGGAGGAGCCTTGACTATAACCGGCACCATATCCATCTTGGAAGCCGAGCGAATAGGAAGGATAGATCACGATCTGCGAGAGAATGTGCGGGAAGTCATAAAGAACAGTATTCGAATAAGAACCGGGATAAAAAGAAGGATAAAAATTAATGTTACCGGAAACGTATTCATTATCTCTTTGAAACGGAACCACAATTGGCAAAAAGAAGAAATCAGAACCATAAGAGAAAGGATAAACAGAACTCTCGAGAGTAGAAATAGGACTAGAAGAAACAGATTCCTTAGTAGTTGAAGTAATCGTAAAACCTTTAAAAGAAGCAGAATTACAAGGATCAAAAGAGGAAGCATAAGAACCCATATTCAATGCTATAGCGCTAGAGAAACCATTGGTAATAAAATTATGTAAATTACCTTGTGAATCCTTTCCAAGAAACAGAACTTTAAAAACTACACGATTAGCATTGGTAGAAATACCATACACCGAATAAGGAATAACTGATGAAGTACAGAAGATAAAAGGATGAACAAACATATTAGATGAATATGGATTTTTTAAAGTATACGCAGAATTAGAATTGATAACAGTAAAATTTGAAGTATAAGTAACAGACTTACCCCATAAATAAAAAGCATCATTATAACCAAGACTTGTACGAAAATCATCTAAACTCCCAGTCCAAGTAGCACTTTGAGTTGAATTAGAGTAAGCATTTTGAGAGAATTTAGAAAAGTGACTGATGGTAGGAGCGGGAACAACTTCAGAAGCAGAAGCAGTCAGAGTCTCTCCGTCGGTCCCCTCTTTGTGTCCAAAGCAGGAAGCGACGAAGGCAAAAACGAGGACCAGAACCAAGCCGATCTGGCAGACCCGATAACCAATGCGGATCGCAAGATCCAGACGCTTAAAAGCAACGGGGTGCTTCTCACCCCAAGCAACAAATTTCTCACGAAGAGACATTCGATTTTTCTTCATCTTCAGATACCCCCTTTAAAAGAGCCTTGAAAGCTCTGTCATCATATTGATAGTTCTTTTTGAACCAAATCACATGTTTGCGGATCATGCCGTAGGTCTGTTCAGACTTCCGGCGTTCGGCTTTACCGAATTTACCACCGCCGGAACGCATTGGACGGACATGATCCTGACAGGAAGAGAGTCGCTCATAGAGATACAGCTTCATTCTCACGAATTTACCGAAGTACAGCTTAGAGTGCTCTATCCAGATATATCGAGTCGCTTGCTCTCTCAATTTATCCCAGATTCGATTGGGCGACTGCACGTTCATATGAATACGGCAATCACCCAAATGCCGGGAGAGAGCAGCGAACAGAGGCACGGAAGGATAACGACGATTCAATAATGAATTTTCCTGGCAGGGAAAATAACATCCGCCATCCGAAATGTAATAATCGATGTTATCGTCGTAAGGATATTCATACGGGGTCAAAGTCCCCTCTACGAGATTTGCAAGACGATTTCCACCTAACGACCATTGGCTGACAGGATCGAAGGGAATGCGTACACCGCCATAATCTACATTGGAGATGTACTTCCTCTTTCGTCTGCGAACGACATAGCCGAACAACAGATCCTTTCCACTTCCCTTCTCACCGCACACGAGCACGGAGTGATTGGAAAACAAGCGGATGATCTCACGCTTTGCCATCGCATTAAAGAGCAGCCGAAGGAGAAGAATAATAATGAAGGCAATAACAAGAAAGCTCATATCTTCCCAAAGCTCCAAACTATCCGGAATAGCGAAAGCAGAAACCAGCAGGGAATCAATACCACGCAGCAGACGGAGAACACCGAGAGCAGCGTACAAAGCTCAGGTACGATCCCTTGCACGACTGCGGGCAGAGAATCAATTCCCATGAAAAGAAACTCAAAAAACCATTCATAGATCGTCACGAACAATCCCATATCTCACCTCAAAGAATTTGCCGTCCCCTCGAAAGAGAAATAACGAGGGAACGGCTGCAGAAGATCGGGGGCGACATCCCCCACGCCGCGAGGGTCAACCTCGCATGGGCAGGAACGAGCGGATCAGGTTGAAGATCAACAGCACAACCGCGATTCCTGCCATTACCGAAGCGAACACGCCGATAAAGGTCAAAGCCTCACCGTCCCAAAACAGTTTGGTGACCTCTCCGAACGCACCGCTCATCCAGCCGAGCAACTGAGTCCATACGGCAATTACGGCTTGAATAACAGACATTTTTCACCTCCTTTGGTAGTTACTTGAAAATCAAAATAGCAAGAACAGCTACCATAATCACTCCGACGGGCGTCCAGCCAAAAGCATTCAGGACATTATTGATGATCGTAAACATCACTTCGCCTCCGCTTTCATGATCGCTTTGATCAAAAGTTCCTTCGACGTCGAATCTACCGTCTTAATCCTGATCTGAAATCCGGAAGGAAGCGTCAGAAAAAAAGCAGTAAAAGGAACCACTTTACCAGTCTCCTCTTTATTGAAGACCTTATCTTCCATACTTACAGGACATGTCAACATAACCTTCTTACCTCCTTTTTGAGATTTAGGGATTTTCCCTAATCACGATATATTATATTAGGGATTTTCCCTAATGTCAACACTTTTTAAGAAAAAACTTTAAAATATTTTCTATGGAGATATTTTCAAAAAGAATTAAGGAACTAAGACAGGAAAAAAATCTAAGTCAACAAGCATTAGCAAAAGTCCTTTCCACTACCAATAGCACAGTTTGCGATTGGGAATGCGGAAGAACAGAGCCGAGCCTTGAAATGCTTGTTAAAATTTCCGATTATTTCGGAGTATGCACTGACTATTTACTGGGGAGAAAAGACTATCTCTAAGAAGGAAAAACATGGGACTTTGTGATTGGCTATTCGAAAAAGAAATCGACGAAATACCACCGGAAGAAATTGAACCGGAACGGAATGATGGTCCGGAATACAAACTGAAAAACTCATTAATGACAAAAACAGAGAAGGATTTCTACCTTGCCATCTATCAAGCACTTCCCGATAATTATATTCTCCAACCTCAAGTAAATCTTGCAACAATCATCAAAAAAATCGACAATAAACCTTTCCAAAATGAACTTTTTCGAAACATTGATTTCTGTATTTTTGATTTCGATTTCAAACCTATTGCTCTAATTGAAATCAACGATAAAACACACTCGACCCAAAGAAGCCGACAGGCAAGAGATTACAAAGTAAAAGAGATTTGTCTCAAAGCAAATATTCCGCTCATCACATTCTGGACTTCATACGGCATCAACCAAGAATACATCAATAAAAGAATTAAGGAAGTTCTTAATACCATTTAGCAGGAAATCAGCATTTCGCTGATATGAGCTTTCAGCCTCACAACGATACCATTTCCAAACCTTGGCGCGGGGCGCGATACCAATTATGGGGAGTCACAGACTCCCCATACCCCACTTGTTGAATTTATCGTCACTGTTTGTGACCTATATTTCTGTTTGTGATTCTCAATTCGCAAATTGGTGTTTCACGAAGAGTTGAGACTTGATATAAGAATAGCACATCGTTCCCCCATTGTCAAGCGTTTGAACGAATTTTTCTGAAAAAATTTTTAAGCTCAAAAAAAGCGACGCCCTTTTCTATCTTCTTCATAGTGATCATCTTCAAAAGACGACGGGTCAATCTTATAGATAAACCGATTATGAAGATGAATCATCAAGAACCATACAAAGATGATAAGCGAGATCATCAGGATTATTGCAACGACAAGAATTGTATTTAAGAGTTCAAAGTATTTTTCCATATTCTGCCTCCAAACACATGATAGCATAAAAAAGTGAAAAAATCAAGAAATTTTCCCCTTTCAATTAATCAATTATAGCATTTTTCTGCCTACGGCTTTTTTGTCAAAGCCGTTGTATTTTTTTCGCTTTAAAATAAGGCTGGCAATCTTTGCGGAAAAAATCTCCACGGAAGAACCTCTTTGACAAAAAAACAAAAAACGCTCCTTCGCCCTTTGCCGAAAGGCAAATAAATATAAGGCAGGTAAAGGAGATGGAAGAAGAAATGACAAGCTCGGAACTTCGGAAGCTCATTCTCTCTCTTCAAAAGCAGGGATTCACGGCTGAACAAATCGTGAAGTTCTTGCTCGAGATGACCGAGTAAAGCTCAAGAAGGCAGAACAAAAGCCGTTGCCAATCCCTTCACGGTAACAACGGCTTTAACCAGAGAGCGAGGCAAACCTGCCTGCTTCGCTCTCAAACCTTTTTTATTGTAGCACGCCTCAAACCGGTTGTCAAGCGAATGGAGATGATTTTCCGTCATCATCTTCAACGGTTATAATCCCCTCTTCTATCGCACAATTGAGCTCATGCGACCGAGCCAAATCACGCTTTATCGAATAATAAATCACCTTGACAGCGTGCATTTGTCCGAACGGAGTACGCAGACGGCAATAAACATCTTCCAACGATAAGCCTTGCATAACGAGAGATTTCACCCTTTGATAAGGTGCAAGACAGAAGCGAAAGCGAAAATTCTCTGCTTCTTGAAAATCGACCGTGAAATCCCCGAGATAAATATGCTCATCGGAAACGATATTGACCTCTTCACGGGTGAGCCCCTTGTAAGCGAGATAATCAGCGTCGTGAATGCCGTAGAGATAAGCGTTACACCAATCGGATTTACAGCGAGGACGAACGGCAATCGAATTTTTTGAACCGTCTTCCGAAAGCTCTACAAAACGATCGCCAATCTTTGATGTGTCAACTTGTTTTGCGGGCTCTATCCAACAATGGAAATGATCTTTCTCGGTGCTCAAGCTCTCATGAAACCAACAAGCGGCACGAGAGAAAACACCGTCGGAGATAAACTCTTCAAGCACGTGAGAAAGAAAATCCCTTGAATTGTAACTGATAAAGCCAAAAGAACCTGATGTTACCATAAAAATCCCCCAAAGGAAATAAGGTATTTCAATTCCAACAGATCTATTTTGCGCTCGGCATGGAGCTTTTTCGGACTTCGTATAGGCTCCGAACCACGAGCGCAAAACGATGCAAGACACTTTAAAAAAGACAAAGTTTCTTGCAAATCTTCAAAATAGAAACTCAATTAGGGCATGACTGATGAGACATGAGAGGACAATTACTTCTCATTTGACATACAGCACATGGGGAATTGGAAAGACACCAAGGAATCACAATTGATGTAACAAATTGGGACATAGACATATCAAATCTTTTAGACGTTAAGACTAAAATTTCATAGTCAGATTGAGTAAGACGAAGTTCAAAGCGACATGATTTTTTCATAATATACTCCTATAAATTCGTATTTTGTACGTACAAAAATGGCAAAAAATTAAAGTGCGCGTATATTCGTAGTAACGCGCACCGCCCTCGAGGGTCCCGCAAGCGGGTCCCCCCTTTCGGGCGCTCGTTGAAGCTGTCACAGGATGAATTTAATCACACACCAACCCATGTAGACTAAAAAGCCACCGGATAGAAGTATATAAAAAAAGTTATAGTTTCCAATTCCAAATCCGAGAATATTATCAAGCTCATAGCCGGCATTGAAAACCTTGGCTCCAAAGTTATATAGCCAAAAGACGCCCGTATCATCTTCTAAGGAAGGCATCTGAGGAGGCTCTTCCAAGATATAATTTCCAACTCGCTCATAGACACCGGAAGCAGCTCCACCGGTAAAGGTAATCCTGTAAAGCGAATAATAGCTAAATTCGTTGACAAGGTATTCACCGTCGGAATCCGTCACAGCGAGAACCCAATAATAGACGTAAGTAGATCCACCGAAAAAGTGACCAAACCCCACAGACGGGGAACGAGGCAAATCCTTTGACGGAAGATCCGGATACGGACATTCAATGGCATAGTACGAAGGATTGGATGTATCATCGTATTCAAAATGCACATCGGTAAAAGGAATTTGTTGCGGATAGGTTTCGTTGATTGAACCACCTCCACCACCGCCGAAGCCTTCTCCGGCACCGCAAGGTGATATGTCGGTATATTCAATGATAGCACTTGGAGCATAGTCAATCATATCAACCTCCTGCAAACATCTTGATGAAGATCAGAGCTAAGGAAACAAAGAGCACGGCATTCAGAGCGGTACCGATTGAGAAGTTCCCGAAGAGCTTCGTGTCGAGGAATGCCTGTACAGGCTGCAAGAAGAAAGAGACAGGATTTGTAAGCGTGTCAGACAAACCCTTATTTAATCCGTTAGAATAACCTTCCCGATAACCTTCGTCATATGCGTCACTTAAGAGGATTCCGTCGTTATATCCGGTCTGATAGCCGTCCTCTTGTCCCTCATCATATCCAACATTATAACCTTCGTTATAGCCGTCCTCTTGTCCCTCATCATATCCAACATTATGACCTTCGTAATAGCCTTGTTCGTGTCCATTGGTATACCCTACTTCATAGCCTTGATCGTAGTGCTCATCTTGAGCATCACTTTTCCGGGCTTCGTAGCCTTCCATATAGCCGTGTGAATAGCCACTGTTGTAGCCGGTGTTATAGAAGCTTTCTGCGTCTACTGCGTCCCAGCCTTCTTGATAACCGTCATCATGTCCTTGGTCATATCCTGTTTTATAACCGTTAGAATAAGCAACGTCGGAGTCCGTACCGGAATGATCATCTGAAGAAAAAATATAATAATTGACATTCAGAAACCGAGAGACAAATTCAGCTCGATAGTCATAAGTAGTTGCATAATCCTCATAGACGAAATACGTGCCATTTTCAATCTTAATAAGCCGCTGGTCGCAAGGCGTCAAAAAATAGAGACTGTTAATACTTGGAGTCACGGACGCGGAATAAAGCCCGAGAACTGGAAGCGTATCATCAACATCCGGAGCAGTAGAAGCATAACCGGAGAGCGGAAAATAAGAAAAATTACCCCATAACTCGATATGATACATAATACCCTCGGCAAGATAAGAGTTCAAGCTCGAATCAAGTTGCAACCTCGTAGAATTAGAAGGAACATAATACAAGACAGTATTATAAAGATAGTCCGCAGGACGACCCTGTCCGGCTGCGGAAGCGGTCACACGAGAAGACTTCCGGGCAGGAAGCCAAATACCAAAGAACACAGCACAGCTAAGAAGCAGCGCAGCAAATACTGTCATGAAAGAACGAGTCTTATGTTTCATCTTCCACCTCATAGTCCTTACAGTTGTTCTCGAGAATCCGCTTGAACCGACGACTGTCGTAGCGATACGGCAGCTTTACAAAGAACCCATAGCGCGTGATGTTACCGTGGGCGATCTCAAACTGCATTTTCAGCTCCTTTCCCCTCTTTCCCATGCCGAAGCGCGGGGGCACAATTTGCTTTTCAGCACTCTCGGCGAGAGAGTACGAATAAGCTCGGAGATAGAACAGCTTGGAGCGGAAAATCTGTGTGCAGCCCTTCATCACGACGTAGGTATCAGACTGCAAACGGATTTTATCCCATAACTGCGTCTGAACCTGCGTATTGCAATGCACCGCACAGTCCCCGAGCTGACGGCTCAAAGCCTGAAAGAGCGGTGCAGACTTATATTTCTTCGCAAGCTCTCCATGATAGGTTGCAGGAAAATAGAGAGCAGCGTCCGAAATGTAATAATCTATATTATCCGGGTAAGGATAGACGTAGGTCTTCACCTTGCCCGAAACCATGTCATCGTAGGTATTGCCGGCAAGCTCCCAAACCTTGGTATCAAAGTCGAACCTCTGATACCTTTTCCTCGGGTCTGAGTACTGCACGTTGGACACATAGTTCCGTTTACGAGCGTTTACGACAACGCAGAAGGCAAAGTCCTTTCCTCTGCCTTTCATACCGCTCACAAGCACGTTTCCCCTATCGAACAGCTTGACGAACCGTCGACGGTTGATTTTCGAGAGAATGAAGATGAGGAGAAAAATGACAAGAACAGCGAGGAGAACCCACTTCATGCTTCACCTCACAAGAAACGGCGGATAATGCGCCAAACGACGATGAACGGAAGAGCGACGAGAACGGCGCAGGCGACGGTGGCAATCCCTTCGCAGAAGAAAACGCCATAAGTCGCTGCCGAAGGATTACCCGAGAAGATAGCGTCGGAAAGAAGCTCGTAGAGCGATTGATATACAGATTGAAGCATATTACCTCCTGAAAAAATTTAGGGGTGGCGAGTGTGAGATCACCACCCCCGGGGACGACGTCAGCCTCTGAAGTGCAGGAAGTTCTGCACGAGGCCGAACAAAAGGAAGAAAATAGAGACTGCAAGACCGGCTACTGCCAACACACCGAAGAAAGTGAGTCCGGATTCAGCGTTATAGAACACGGGAACCAACTTCGGAAGAGTTTCTACAACCCAATCCGTGATTGAGGAGAAAACTCCGGTTACAGCCTTAAGAACAGATGTAGCGCCTTCCAATAAAAAACCTCCTTAAAAAATTATTTATTCTCGGAATCGCTATCCTTCTCGCGCGCATAGTCGGACAGCGTAGCCGTCAGTTCAGCCCAGTGCAAAAACATCAGGCGCGGGTGGGACATCAGAAACGACCGAAGGTTTTCAAACTGTCCCTTGTCGATGAGCTCCTTAGACTTCTTTATGAGCACTTCATACTTCATGTTTTTTGCCCTCTTTTTCTTGACGATGGATAAAACGATGGAGAGAATTTCAAAACACAGGACGACGACCAGCAGGACAACAAAAGCGACCATAGAGACCCCCTTTATGCCGACGCCACGCCGTCGCAGGAAATTTCTCCGACTTCGATCTTTGTACCGGGCGCGGTCGAATAGAGATCGGAGACGGAGCAATGCAAAAGCTCGGCGATCATACCGCGATCAAAGATGAGAAACATCTGACGGTAGCCGAGTTCGGCATAAATAACATCAAAATAGCCCTCACCTTTCTTGGACTTGCGCTTTTCATAGAAAAGCTTTACGGACACAGTGGAAACAGAGTTACTCATAAAAAACACCTCTTATAAAAAAATTAGGCTCAACTCATTCGCGAAACACCCATTTTGCAAATAGTAGCCTACTCATCATGAAATGAAGTTTTATTGCTTGTACTATAGTCGATCGAAAAAAAATCGGATTCCACGTAGCACACGGCAACTAACGGCTTACGCCTTTCGCAAAACACGGATGTCTTTCACGAAGAGTTGGATTTGTGTGGATATGTCGAAATTCTGCCCTCTCGATAGAAATTTCCCAGTCAGCGGGGCGGATTGAAAAAAATAACTCTTCGTAAAATTGACAACTCATTCTGTTTTGTGGTATACTTATCTTATGGGAAAATCGTCTGATTACTATCGGGAACGGAACGAGTGCAATTTGGAGCGCATCGACTCTCTGCTCGAGGAGCTTCCCTCCTTCTGCGAGGACTATTTGCGCGGCGTCGAGACGCGGACAAGCGTTCTGACCCGCCTTGGTTACTGCTATGACCTGAGAATTTTCTTCGACTTTTTATCCAAGAAAAAGTTCAGGAATAAGTCACCCAAAGAGCTCACGCTCGAAGACCTCGACAATGTGAACGACACCGACATCGAGATCTTTTTGAGCTATCTCTCCCACTACGAATTTCAGGGGAGAAAGCTCACCTGCAACGAGCGGGCGAAGGCGAGAAAGCTCTCCACCGTGCGCTCCATGTTCAAATATTTTTTCAACAAGGGACTGCTCGAGGCGAACAATTCGGCGAAGGTCCCCACCCCCAAACTTCATGAAAAGGAGATCATTCGTCTCGAGAGCGACGAAGTCTCCGACATCTTGGACGCCGCCGAGGACGGCCGTGGGCTCTCCGATCATGCGGATAGCTATCATGAGAAGACGAAGATTCGCGATATTGCCATTTTGACTCTCTTTTTGGGGACGGGGATCCGTATTTCCGAGCTGGTCGGGCTCAACAACGAGAGCTTCAATTTCAACGACAATTCTTTTCTCGTGACTCGCAAGGGCGGAAATCAGGCGATTTTGTACTTTTCCGAAGAAGTCGCAGACGCCCTCAGTGCTTATTTAGCGCAAAAATCGGAAGATAAGCGCGTACCGAAGGACGAACATGCCTTCTTTTTGTCCATGCAATACCGCCGAATCACCGTCCGCGCGGTGGAAAATTTAGTCAAAAAGTACGCAAAGATCATCTCCCCTCTCAAGAAGATCACCCCCCACAAGCTTCGCTCGACCTACGGCACGAGCCTCTACCGCTCTACGGGCGATATCTATCTCGTCGCAGACGTCTTGGGACACAAGGACGTCAATACGACGAGAAAGCACTACGCCGCCATCACGGAGGACCACAGAAAATCTGTTGCAAACGCCGTAAAATTACATAAAAAAGATGACGAATAATTTCAAACAAGAACGCGAAACAGTCTATATCATTCAGCCGATCGAATCGGACAACTACAAAGTGTTGCACGAAGAGGCTGTCTCTCTCATCGAGAGCGCAAACGCCGAATACGGCGGGACCCTCTATCAGAATATCCGTGAGATCAACCCCGCGACCTACATCGGCGAGGGAAAATTGCAGGAGCTCAAAGAGCGTCTCGAAGATTTGGACGTCACCGTCCTCTTCAACGGGGAACTCTCCCCCTCTCAGACGCTGAACATCTCTTCCGCGCTTGGCGGGAAGAAGGTCATCGACCGCACGACGCTCATTCTCGACATCTTCGCACTCCGTGCGCAGAGCAGTGAGGGAAAATTACAGGTCGAGCTCGCGCAGCTCAAGTATCTCTATCCCCGTCTGAAGGGCAAGGGCGAGGCGCTCTCCCGTCTCGGGGGCGGGATCGGCACGCGCGGCCCGGGAGAGACCAAGCTCGAGACAGACCGCCGTCACATTCGCGCCCGCATTCGATCGCTCGAGGAAAAACTCAAGGAGACCGAAAACAGGCGAGGCTATCAGACCAAGCGGCGGGAAAAGGACGGCGTGCGCACGATCGCGCTCGTCGGTTACACCAATACGGGAAAATCTACCCTCTTGAATACTCTGACCGGCGCCGACGTGCTCTCCAAGGACGCCCTCTTTGCGACGCTCGATCCCACAGCCCGCGAATTTTCCATCGAGGGCATTCCCTTTCTGCTCGTGGATACCGTCGGATTTTTGCAAAATCTCCCCCATCAGCTCATCGAATCCTTCCATTCCACCCTCGAGAGCGCCTTGAATTGCGATCTTGCGCTCATCGTCTGCGACAGTGCGGGCGAATACGAAATGCAGTTCGACACGACGATCAACACCCTCCGCGCCCTCGGCTTCGACTCCCCCTACCTTCTCGTCCTCAATAAGTGCGACAAAGATCCCGGCGTCCGTTTCTTAGATGGGATCAATATCTCCGCCAAAGAAGGGATCGGACTCGATATACTCAGGCAAAAAATCTTCGAAAAGTTCTCGAATGAGTTTGTTCATGCGGAATTTCTCGTGCCGTATGAAAAAAGCGGGCTCTTTCAGTCGCTCCGTCCCCTTCTCTATGCGCGGAATATCAGCTATACGGACAGCGGGATCTGTGTCGATGCGATGATCCCCAAAATCTATCGCGAAAAGTTTTCGGAGCTCCTTTGATACGGGGCTCCTTTCAATTGTAGAAAAGTTTTTTGTGAAAATTTTCAAAACCTTGGAACATATGTTTGCAATATTGTTTGAAATGTGCTATACTGGTTCCATGGAGGTAAAAGATGCTGAAACAATCGAAACTCATGGCCGTTCTCGAGTATATCAACCGCTACTCCGAGACCAACGGCTTTCCCCCGACGGTCAGGGATATCTGCCGCGACATGGGGATCAAGTCCACTGCGACTGCCTATAGTTACATCAACCGACTGAAGAGTCAGGGTTTCCTTCAAAAGGCAGAAAATAAGAAGCGTGCGGTCGCCGTAAGAGGCGGAGAATCGGTCAGACTTCCCCTCATCGGCTCCGTTACCGCGGGACAACCCATCTTGGCGCAGGAGAACTTCGAAGGGTATTACACCCTCCCCGCTTCCGAGTTCAAGGGCGAGGACCTCTTCCTCCTCCGCGTCAAGGGAGAGAGCATGATCGAGGCGGGCATCTTCGATAAAGATAAGGTCGTCGTCAAGAGACAATCCACTGCCGAAAACGGTGATATTGTCGTTGCCCTCTTCGACGACGGCGTTGAAGAGGGCGCAACGGTAAAGCGATTCTACCGCAGGGACGGAAAAGTCATCCTTCATCCCGAAAATTCTTCGATGAGTGACTTTGTTCTTGACGAGGAAAATCGTGTTCAGATCATTGGAAAAGTTGTCGGTCTTTTGAGAAGCTTTTAAGAATACCTTCGCTCTTTTGATAGCCATCGAAATACTGCGTCAAGTTTGCGCACTCCTCGGTCACGTACGGTCTTAGTACGCTCCCTTCGTCGTTTACGCACTTTCCTTGTCTTTCTCGGCTTTGAAAAGAGCGAGCGTCTAACCTTGGTTCTTCGTTTGAAAGGAGTATTCCTTTCTGTCATTTCGTGCGCCCTTTTTGTCATTCCGAGCGTCGTCGACGACGCGCCATTCTATTGTTTTCCATGCGCGGCGCACGAGCCGTAGGCGAGTAATGGATCCCCCCGGTCGATAGAATAAAAGTATTACGAAAACAGAGCGCAGGCAATTTTGCCTGCGCTCTGTTAAAACTTTTAAATTTTCGTTATTCCCCTGCGGTTTCGGGATCGGAGGGAATATACATCTCGGGCATGTGCAGATCCTCTTTGCAGACCTTCTCCATGGTCAAAAGCGATTCATACGTGATGTACATCGTCCCGTGTGTATCCCCTCTCGAGTAGGAGACATATACGCCCTGCTGATCGACGACGATCTTAGTGGGGAATCCCCAGTCCGACCTATTCTGGTTCTTAAAATAGACCATAAAATTATCATTATTACTCCCGGACTTTGTTCCGTTGACGAAGATCCCCTCAAGCCCGTATTGCTTTGCATGTGAATCGACTTTACTTTTTGTTTCTCCGTATCCGTTGACATAGATGAACAGAATATCATCCCCGTAACGGGTATCCAATCCCTGCTGTTTCTCGACGGTAAATTCATTGTTGCAGTAGTAGCATGTCGTGAAATAGTAGTCAAGCACGATGAACTTGTGATCTTTCAAAAGATCGCTGAACGTATGGGATTGCCCTTCGTAGTCCGTGAACGTGAAGTCGTGAACGACGTCTCCCTGTTCATAGTACCCTTTCGAATTTACCCCGGTGTCACTGATCACGGCAGCAGAGACTTCCGCATTGATCTGAGGCATTGCCGCCGTAAGGGTATATTCTTCTTTTTTTGCGGTATAACCCTCGGGAAGATCCTCGAGTTTAACGGTATAGTTCTTTGCGGGAAGGGTGAAGGTCGCAATCGCGTTTTTGGTCGTTGCGGTTTGTTTTAACTCGGAACCCTCATAGACCTTGACGGTAATTTCGCTGTTGAACTCCACCTTGGTAGTGATGTCCCTGCAGACCTGCACGGAATAGGTGATATTTTCCGCTGTAGTTTTGAGGGCGGGGATCGTCTGGCGGGTCTCGTTCATGATCTCCCCGCAAGTGGAGCAGAGTTTGTAGCGAATGCCCTCGCTTGTCTCCGTCGGCTCTTTATATACGTAGTAGAGCGTCCCCGAAAAGTGTCTGCCCGATCCGGCAGTGACTTTAAAGTCATCTCTCCCGCAAATGGAGCAGGTCCTGATATCCCTCTTCCCCTCCGCGCTGCAAGAAGCGCCGGAATAGAAGGTATAATCCGACCACTGATGTCCTTCGCCCTCGACAATATCCGTCTTCGTTTTGTTGCAGTTCGCGCAGGTAGATATCGTTGACACGTCTCCGCAGACGTTGGAGGAATCCGTCTTGGTGACTTCCCAGGTGTGACCGAGTGCGGGGATATCATTTTTTTTCTTGGTCTTGTCGCAGCGGATGCATTTGACGACCAACGTTCCCATCTCGGTGCAAGTTGGCTCTTTTTCGACGATCTCCTCGCCCGAATAATCGTGCCCGAGCTTTTTGAGGATCTCCGTTTTCCCTTCCTGCTGACAGCGGGAGCAGATCCCACCCTCCTGAACGCCGTCCTCCGTGCAGGTCGCCTCTTTGGTGACCTTGCCTCCGACGAAGTCATGACCGAGCGGATCGACGTCCTTCGTCTCCGTCTCGGTACAGTTGCTGCACGTCCTCTGCTGTGTACCGGAGGCGGTGCAGGTCGCTGCCTTCACATCCGTCCATTCTCCGAAGACATGCTCGGTCTTGGCAATGGTTTCCACATTCTGCGTCGCGGTACAGCCCGCATGGGTACAGTGTTTGGAGCGGCGGCCTACGGTCGAGCAAGACGCCTCGACGTCGATCGTAAATTCTTCCGAAAATTCATGACCGGTGGCAGGGATCGGCTGCGTCTCCTTTTCGCCGCAAGCACAGGTGCGGGACTGTTCCCCCGCCAGCGTGCAAGTCGGCTCCTTATCCGTCGTCCATTCTCCGTAGACATGTGTATGTGCGGTATCATCGGGTTTTATGGGTTTCTCTTCACAGGCACAGAGCGCAAATGTCGAGAAGATCCCGAGGAAGAGCATCGTGCCTATCATCAAACGTCTCATTTTCCGCCTCCCGAAATAGATTACGTCAATTATATAACACGATTCGTTTTTTGTCAAGCATTTATGAAAAAATCAGCTATGTTTTGTGTGAGATTTAAAGCAAAGCGCCATGATGAAGGAAAAGACGACTGCCGCCGAGACGCCCGCGCTCGCGGCGATGAGCGGACCCGTCAATGCCGCAAAGAGTCCCTTTTCGGCGCCCTTCATCGCGCCGTTGGCGAGAAGATAGCCGAATCCCGAGATGGGCACGGTCGCCCCCGCGCCCGCAAAGTTCACAAGGGGCTGATAGAGCCCGAGCGCGGTCAGCGCGACGCCGATCAGCATGAACATGACCAAAATCTTCCCCGCCGTGAGTTCGGTGAAGTTGATGACCACCTGCGCGATCGCACAGATGAGTCCCCCCACCGCAAATGCCTTTAAAAACATCAGAATGATCGAAAGAAATTCCATTTTTCTCCTTTAACGCTCCAAAACCACCGCGTGCGCAATGCAGGGAATGCTCTCCCCCTGTCCCGAGGTGACGGTCGAGAGCAGCGCCCCCGTCGCGACGAACAGAATGCGCTTCAATCCCCCCGTCATCATCTTCGAATGCAGGTAGGAATTGAGAACGACCGCGGAACAGCCCGCGCCGCTCCCTCCCTGGAACTCGTCCTCGATGACGTTGTAGATGATCTCCCCGCAGTCGATGTGATTTTCGGAAATATCCAGCCCCTTTTCCCAGCAGAGGTCCTTGAGAATGCGGCTGCCGAGGGCGCCTAAATCCCCCGTCACGATGAGATCGTACTTTTCGGGGCTCTCGCCCGTCTCACGGAAGTGGGTGAGAATGGTGTCCGTCGCCGCGGGCGCCATCGCTGCGCCCATGTTGTTGACGTCGGTAATGCCGTAGTCGACAACTTTTCCCAAAGTCGCCGCCGTGATCTTGATCCCGTCCCCCTTGCTTGCAATCAGCGCTCCGCCCGCGCCCGTCACCGTCCACTGCGACTGCGGCGGACGGGTGCAGCCGAGTTCGAGCGGATAGCGATACTGCCGCTCCGCAGAGGCAAAGTGACTTCCCGTCGCTGCGACCGCATAGTCGCAATAGCCGCCGTCGATAAAGGTCGAGGCGACGGCAATGCTCTCCGCCATCGTCGAGCACGCGCCGTAGACGCCCAAAAACGGGACGGAAAAGTCCCGCGCCGCAAAGCTCGCCGAGACGATCTGATTTAAAAGATCGCCCGAGACGATCATATCGACTTCATGCCGCTTTAAGCCCGCGTTCGTGATGGCGCCGTCGATGACGTGCGAGAGCATCTTGCACTCCGCCTTCTCGTAGGTGGATTCGCCGAACATGTCGTCGGAGAGCGCCGTCTCGACATACCTTCCGATGATCCCCTGACATTCCTTCGTCCCCGCGATCGTGCTCGTCGCAATGATGGTGGGACACTTTTTAAAATAGATCGTTTGATGCTTCATAAATAAAATGCCGCCTGATTAAAGTCTTTGCAAGGCGACATTTTTTATGCTTTCCGATGTCCGAAAGGGCCTCTCCCCTCGAAAACCAAATACTATGTCACGCATAGTACTATGCAAATGGCAAAAAATGCGAGATCCTTCGACTGCGCTCAGGATGACAGAAAGGAACGTGCGTCGCCGACGACGACAAGTTAACCCGCTGTCATGTTGAGCGGAACGAAGTGAAGTCGAAACATCCCCTAAGCAAGCGACAAACAAAGAGCGAGAGATCTTTATTTTATCGATTCCGAAAGTCGTATTTTTTGCGACTCAAAATAATGTTTTGGTATTGCAAATTGCAGGAACATGTGATATAATGTTTTTTGGAGAAATTTATGATTTCGGGAGGAGTTTATGAATCGGGAAAAGAGGAAAAAGAGATTGGTTCCCATTCTGCTTGCCGCCGCGCTTTGCTCGGCAGCTGTTCTCTCCTCTTGCGGAGAGAGCGCACACGAGCATGTCATTTCGGACAAATGGAGCTTCGATGATGAGTATCATTGGAGGGTCGCTCTCTGCGATGACTGCGACGACGTCTTCGATTACGCCAAGCACAACTTCCTGGATGGCGTCTGCACCCGCTGCAATTACAAAAAGCCGCCCGAAGACGATCCGTTAAAGCCGAGTACCGATCCCGTCGATCCGGAAGTTCCGCAGCTGCCCGACGAAGATCCCGGCGAAGAGGAGGACCCCGCCCCGCCCGATCACGACAACGAGACGGGAGAAGTCTTTGTGGACGGCTTCGCATATACCGAGCTCTTCGACGAAGAGGGTCAGCGCGGCTGGTCGATCTCCGTGGGCGACAAAAAGGACGAAACGAACATCGAGATCCCCGAGGAATACAAGGGTCTTCCCGTGGTCGAGATCGGCGAGGCGGGCTTTGCCAAATGCTATTCCCTCGAAACTGTAAAGATCCCCGCCTGCGTGGAGACCATCGGCTACCAGGCTTTCTGGAAGTGCATCAACCTCAAGTCGGTCGATCTTGCCGTGGGGCTCCAAGAGATTTCCGATTGGGCATTCTGCATGTGCTCGGCGCTTACCGAGATCGCCATTCCCGAGGGAGTCACGGCGGTCCGCTACAAGACCTTTTGCGATTGCGAGTCGCTCGCTAAGGTGACCCTTCCCGACAGTCTCACCTATATCGGAAACAAGGGCTTCTATCGTTGCATCAACCTCAAGACGCTCTCCCTTCCCCCCAACCTCACAAAGATCGGAAGCTATTCCTTCTATCAGTGCCAGTCCCTCAACGACCTCATCTTTCCCGAAGGACTTCAGGAGATCGGACACTACTGTTTCTATGACAACCATACTTTCACAAAGGTCGTGCTTCCGGACAGCGTCACCTGGATCGGTATGCAGGTGTTCTATGGCAACTTCAACCTCAAAGAGGTGACTTTGAGCAAGAACCTGACCCTCATCAACTGGTCTGACTTTTTGTACTGTGCCTCTTTGGAGAGCATCGTCATCCCGGACAGCGTCACGGTGATGGAGAACTACTCCTTCGGATACTGCGCAAGTCTCAAACACGTTGAGATCGGGAAGGGACTCACGCGGATGGGAGCCTGCATCTTTGCAGAGTGCAGATCGCTCAGATCCATCACCTATCACGGCACCCCCGAGATGTGGAAGGCGATCCCCAAGGGGGTCTGGTGGGATCAGACGCTGAACGGAACATTGATCGTATTATATGATTGACGGGGATCAAAGGAGGAAGTATGGATACAAATTCCCTGTTTCGAAAATATCATAGACGGCTCGCGCGGATCGGAACGGTGAAAGCCTGTCTCGTCGCGCTTGCGGCGGGGCTTGCCGTGATGGCGGTCCTTGCCCTCATCACCTGGTTCACTCCCCTCACCCTCGGATGGGTCCTCGGGATCATCTTCGGCGGGGGGATTTTGGCGTTTGCCGCCACGGAGCCCATCGTCTATCGGAAATACTTCTCCCCCACGCCGCAAAAGATCGCGCGGCTCGTGGATAAGCTCGGGCTCGAAGAGCGGGCGATCACCATGTACGAACTCGAACACGACGAGTCTTACCTCGTCTTCTGCCAGCGGGAGGACGCCAAGGAAAAACTCAAGAGCGTCGATGAAAAGCAGCTCAGGTTCGATCTGCCCAAGGCCATGTTTTTGGCGGTCGCCGTCTGCTGCGTGTTTGCGGTCTCGCTGACGACGGTCTCCTCTCTCGCCTCGGTGGGAAGGATCGGAAAGGCATATGAGTACATCTTCCCCGAAGAGGAGGAGCCCGAACAGGAGACGGAGTATGTCGACGTCTACTACATCGCGAAGGAAAACGGCTCCATCGAGGGAGAGGAACATCAGCATATCGAAAAGGGCGGGAACACCAAGACGGTCAAGGCGGTCCCCGACGAGGGATATCAATTTTTGCAGTGGAGCGACGGCATTCTCACCCCCGAGCGGAGAGATTGGGAGGTCATGGAAGATCTTGCCGTGGAGGCGATCTTCTTACAGCCCAGCGAGAGCGATCAGGGCGACCGCGAGAGCGACGAAGGTCAGAAGGGAGACAGCCCCTCCGACGACGAGGACAAACAGGGTTCCCAAGAGGACGAGAACGGCGATCCCAACGAAAACGAGGGAGACGAAGAGGAAGGCGATCAGCAGGGAGGAGAGAGCGAAGACCCCGCCGAAGGCGATGAGGACGACGGCGCAGGCGAAGACGGCGAAGGTGAGGGCGTGACGGGAGCCCTCGGTCAAAACGACAACAACACCGTCATCGACGGTGCGACCGACTACACGTCGGAATTTGACTACGAGAGCAGCAAGGAAGAGATCGAGAGCGATCCCAACCTTCCCGACGATCTCAAAGACGTGCTCGGGGATTATTTCGACACGCTCAGGCCCTGAATCCACAAAAGGCGGTATCATCTGTGGTTTTGCAATGGTTGGCTCCCCTGGGTCTTCTGGGACTTTTGGGGATCGCAGTCCTGACAATTCTATATCTTTTAAAGCCGAAATACCGGGAGAAGGTCGTTTCGAGTACGTTTGTCTGGAAACTCGCACTCAATTACAGGAAGCGCAAGATCCCCATCGAGCCCTTCCGCAACCTGCTCGTCTTTTTCTGCCAGGTTTTCCTGCTTGCCGCCTGCGCGGTCGCGGTCGCACAGCCCTATCTCTTATCCGAGAACGCTTTAAATGCCGACACCGAGCAGATCGTCATCATCGACGCCTCTGCGAGTATGCGTGCGGAGACGGTCGGGACGGACGGCAGAGTTTCCCGCTTCGACCGCGCGATCAAGGACGTGCGCAGAACCATGGATGAGCTGCTCTTCGATAAGGAGGGCGTCCTCTCCATCATTCTCGCGGACAAGACCCCGCACTACATCGTCAACTCCGCGAGCAGAGACGACTATTCGAGGATCGTCGACGCGTTGGATACGGCGGAGTGCTCCTCCTTCCACGGGGACGTGGAGGGCGCCATCGAATTGGCGCAGGAGAAACTCTATGAAAATCCCGCGGCAAAGATCGTCCTCTATTCGGGGACGGAATACGGCGATTTAGGGGAGGCGGTGACCGTCAATACCCTCGCCGATCCCGAGTCGGAGTGGAACATCGCCATCGAGAGCTGTACTGCTTCCATCGAAGAGAACGAATATGTCTTCCGCATTGACATCGCGGCTTATGGGGAGTTCTCCTCGAGAAGAGACCTCTATCTGAGCATTAAGGGCGCGGAGAACGGAGACGGGAACAGGGTCGATCTGCCCGAGCTCAAGGTCCCCGTCACCTTCGGCGTGGATTCCAACGTCGAAGACAAGTCCTCCCATCAGTCCCTGACCGTGCGGGCGACCGATCCCGACATCGGCGGCAGCGAGGATGAGTTCTTCTCCTCCTTCGAAGAAGTGGTCGTCGAGTTTCGGGACCTCAACGACTCCATTCCCGACGATGACATCGTGCACATCTACGGCGGCTTAAAGGATGAGATCAAGGTCCAATACTATAGCTCCGACCAGAACAGCTACTTCTACCTCGGCTTTCACATTCTCATCGACAATATGAGCAAGACGCGGGACATCTCCTTCAAACAAGTCTACCGCGACGAGGAGCCGGAGACCGAGGGCTATGATTACTACATCTTCGAACACAGTATTCCGCAGAAAATTCTCGAAAACGGGCTTCCCAAGGACGGCGTCGTCATTCTCTGGGATCCCGACCAAGCGATCCCCGAACTTGGGCTCGAATTTGGAGAGGTCGTCGAACTTCCCGAATTTACATATCTTTCGGGAGAGAGCGATCATCCGCTCCTGAACTATGTCGACCCCGCCCGCATCGGCGTCTCGAAATACACCAAGGTGACACCCGTCACGGAGGGAGAGTTCGAGACGCTCATGTCCTGCAACGGGGATCCCCTCCTTCTCGTCAGGAACAGTTCGCGCGAGAAGATCGTCGTCCTGCCTTTCAGCATCAACCAATCCAACGTCTCCTATTTCCGCGACTTCGAGACGCTCCTCTACAATCTCATCAACTACTACATGCCCATTACCCTCTCGCAGTATTCCTTCGAGCTCGAAGAAAGCACCGGCGTCAATTGCAAGGGAGAGACCCTCTATGTGGAGAGCGAGAGCGGAAAGAGCTTCACTTTGAACGACTTCCCCTCCTCCGTCACCTTCTCGGAGACGGGAACTTATACTTTGACGACAAGATTCGGCTATGCCAAAGAGGACGAAGTGAGAAAGGTCTTCGTGCGGCTCTCGCCCAAGGAGAGCAGCATCTTCAACGTCGAAGATCTGAATATGGATATCCAAAACGGCGAGGCGACGGGAATTTCCAGAAAAGATCTCCTCGTCTACTTTGCGGCGGTGATCGTGGCGCTGCTCTTTATCGAATATTGGCTGCAATTCAAGGACATCGTATAGGGGTGAGAAATGGAGAATTTTAAAGTACAATTTTCGGTCAGCCCCTGGCTGCTCCTTCTGATCATTCCCTTCCTCGCCCTCACCTTCTTTCTCTATTTCCGCATGGAAAAGAGGTATCGAAAGTCGAAGAACCGCATCCTCTCGATGATTTTGCATACCATCGTCTCGGTGCTGTGCGTGATCTTACTCTCGGGCATGTTCTTCTCCTGGGAGACGCCGAACGTCGAGAACGAACTGTGCATTCTCGTGGACGCATCCTACAGCGAACAGCAGGCGGGCTCGCGCGTCAATTCCTTCGTGAAGGAAATTCTCGACTCCAACAACGGCAGGAGCAACATTGCGATCGTCACCTTCGGCTTCGACCAGAAAATCGCCCTCGAAATGGACGATCATAACCCGGAAAAAGCTTATCAAACCTATCTCGACGCGGAAAAGCCGGACACGAGCGCGACGGACATCGCCGCGGCATTGAAATTCGTCTATGACCCGGCCACGGGAAAGAGCGGCGGAGAGTCGGGAAAGACCATCTTCGAATATCCGGAATCGGCAAGAATTTTGTTGATCAGCGACGGCTTGGAGACGGACGAAGACGCGCTCGGCGTCGCAAAGCGAATCTCCATGGAGGGCATTCACATCGACACCTCCTTCTTCCCCTCGAGCAGCGTCGCGCCCGACGTCTGGATCACATCGGTGACGCAGCCCGACCGCAAATTCTCTCTCGGGGATCCCTTCGAATACTCTCTGGACCTTCGCAGCAACTTCGAGGGAAGCGTCTCCCTCGCCCTCTACGACAACGATGCCTTAGTGTATGAGAAGCCGGACACTCCCCTCTCCCTCGGAGAACAGACCGTTCTTATTCCCCATTCGTTTACGACCCCGGGACATCATGAGCTCAGGTTCACGATCTCGGGCGAGGGCGACAGTCTGACAAACAACAACGTCTACTATTCCTACTACGATCTTGAGGAGCACAGCAAACTTCTCATCATCGAAAAATACGCCGACGAGTCCGAGGAGATCGTCGACATTCTCAGACAAAACAACTCCGACGAGGATCTGGCGATCGAGGTCGTTCAGATCGGCGACCGCGACAAGCTGCCGAGCAGTCTCGAGATGATGCAGGAGTACGATGAGATCGTCCTCGACAACATCGCCTATTCGGATATGCCGGAAGGCTTTGAAGAGAACCTCAACAAGTATGTCAACGAATGCGGCGGCGGACTGTTCACCGTGGGAGGCGTCGAACGGGATCCCCGCGGCCAGGTCATCATGACAGGCGGAGAGAACTCTGTCCCCCTTGCCCATTCCTACCAGAAGACGGACATGGACAGCTCCAAATATTTCAAGCGAATGCTACCCGTGGAGGCCGCCGACTTTACGCCGCCCGTCGCGCTCGTCATCATCATCGACTGTTCGGGCTCCATGGCGTTCGAATCGGGCGGACTCTCCCTCATCGACTATGCCGTTACGGGAGCGGTCGGCTGTCTCGACGTCCTCTCTCCCCGCGACTACGTCGGCGTGATGCTCATGGAGGACTCCTACAAAGTCGGACTGGACATGACCCCCATGTCCCAGAAGAAAAAGATCATCACGGCGATCCGCAGGATCGCGGACGGAGGCGGCGGCGGGACTTACTACGCCTCTGCGATCGAACATGCGGGAAGAGCGTTGAGCACCGTCGACGTCGAGAGAAAGCACATTCTGCTCATCTCGGACGGTCAGCCGGGCGACACGCTCAACAAGAGTGATGAGTTCGCGGGATATGGAAACGTCATGCAGCGGTATCACGACAATGATGGCGTAACGATCTCCGTCGTCTCCATCGGGACGCCCATCTCCGCGGATCTGAGAAGGCTCGCACAGATCGGCGAGGGAAGCGCATTCATGCTTTCGACCCGTGAAATGGATCAGATGAAGGTCTATCTTTCAAGCGATCTTTTTGTCACGGATATCTCGGGAGCCGTTCCCCAGAACTATCATCCCTCCATCTCCAACCGCACGCCCATTCTCGAAAATATCACGCAGAGCTCCCTCAACGAGATCACCATGAACGGATTCTTCGCGACCCGCGCCAAGAGCACGGGAAATGCGGTCGTCACGCTCATGGCGGACTCCGTTCCCCTCTATGCGCAGTGGAGCTACGGAAGCGGAAAAGTCGGAAGTTTCATGTGCGACTTAAACGGCTATTGGTCGCAAGAGTTCCTCGATTCGGAGGAGATCGGCGAAAAGATCGTCAACAACATCATCAAAGGGCTCATTCCTACCATCGATATCCGTGCGCACACTTTGGAGGCGTCCTTTCTCGAGGACAACTACCACACGCAGGTCAGCGTCTTCGGCTATACGCAAAAGGAAGAGCCGAACAGCAAACTCGTCGCGTTCATCGAGCCTCCCGGCTCCGCCGAACCGCAGAAATACGACTTGAGCGAACTTTCCGTCTCGGGAAACCGGTTTACCTTCCTGAACAGAGAGCCCGGGATTCACCGTGTGACGATTTTGAAGGTCCCCGGCCGCTTCAATATCGATAATGCGGCGTATCAAAGCCCGGAGGACATTCCGAACGCGCAGATCCAGGCGGTCTTACAGACCTATCGTGCATTCTCCTATTCCGAGGAATACGACCCGACCGCGGACGCCTATTCCACGGGAAAAGACCTTCTCATCAAGATGTCCTCGCGGGAAGTCGAGAGCGGAAACGCCGAGGAAAAACTCATCGAAGACCCCGACGAATTTATGAGCGTCTTTATGAACGTCTACAAGACGTGGGATCCACGCCTCTGGATCCTCTCGATCACGATAGTCCTGTTCCTCATTGACGTCGCAATCCGCAAATTCAAATTCAGAAAGCTGCAAGAGCTCTTCGGTCGCAAAAAACGCAAAACCCAATAAAAAATCAAGGCAAAAAGGCTCTCGGACATTTCGTTCGAGAGCCTTTTATTTTCATGAACTCACTGATTGATTATTTTATTGGATAGAAGTTGAAGTTGATCTCCAAAAACCGAATAATCCGATAGATAGACATAGTCTTGTCCATTCTTTTTATAGTTTATCCGTACATAAACTTTATCTGCTCTGTCCGATACTTTATCATCGGAAGAGAGAACTTTAATGTAAAACTTGTCTGATTTTTCTACAACTTGATGATCACTCGTGTATTCCACTGAATTGAAAAAAATCTGATTTTCCATCATGTAACAAGAAATAACGCTAATAGACGTAATTTCAAGATTGTTCATTGGAAGAAAAACCCATTCCGCCTCATGCACAAGATCGGAGGTATACGTCATAGATAATGGACGGATATCATCCTCATCATTGTTGGTTTCCAGCGGTTGCACTACAATATTTAAATCAACAGTTTTCATAAAGGAATCATTAATATTTAACGAGAATGATTGCCATATAAAATCCTTTTCGCTGTCTAAATGAAATATAAGACCATAGATATAGTAGTTATCGATCTTGAAAGAATTTCCGTCGGAATCTCTTTCTTCTACAAATTCCCAAGTAAGATTTTTATGATCAGATGTCTTTATGTCAAATATTTCTATTGTTTCGATTATATCTTTATAAGCGAACCGGATCGGGAACGCAGAATTGCTTTCCGAAATGTAATAAAGATTTGAATACTCGTTCATGACCAGTTCTGCTTCGTTCTCTTTTCTATCAGTACACCCAACAAAAAGAGATAGCATCATTGAGATCAATAAAAAATCAACAAAAAAGAAGAAACGACCTTTTTCTCTGATCAATTTGTTGCGCTTTGTGTTTTGATTTAACATTTTCGTTGACCTCCATTCTAACGGAATTTAAATAGGAATGTACGCCTCGGCGTTGAGGGAGAGCGGAGAGAAATTCCCCGCCCGGAATTGAATGGAACCCTCCGCGGCGATCATGGCGGCATTGTCGGTGCAGTGTTTGAGGGCGGGAAGGACGAGTTTGAGTCCCCTTTTTGCGCATTTCTCCTGAAGAAGCGAACGAAGATATCCGTTTGCGGCAACTCCGCCCGCCGCGGTGACGGTAGAGAGGTGAAATTCTTCGGCGGCTTCGAGAGTCTTTTCGACCAGCACGTCGATCGCCGCATGTTGGAAGGAACAGGCCAAGTCCGCCTTCGAGAAGGGCTCGCCCTTCTGTTTTTTTGTATGGACAAAGTTCATGACGGCGGTCTTGAGCCCGCTGTAGGAAAAACGGTACCCCGCTTCCCCTTTCAGCATCTGCGGAAGAGGGATATTCGCCTTTCCCTCCCGCGCAAGCGCCTCGATGTGCGGTCCCCCGGGATAAGGAAGATCGAGGAGCCGTGCCACCTTGTCGAAGGATTCCCCGACGGCGTCGTCAAGGGTGCCGCCGAGCGCCTTATATTCCGTCTCGGACTTTACAAGTAAAATCGCGGTGTGTCCCCCGCTTGCAAGAAGGGTGACAAAGGGCGGCTTCAAGGAATCGTCCTCAAGATAGGCGGCCGCGAGGTGCCCGCGAATGTGATTGACGCCGATGAGCGGGATCGATAAAGAATAGGCAAACGACTTTGCAAAGGAGAGTCCGACGAGCAGCGCGCCCAAAAGTCCCGCGCCATAGGTGACGGCGACGGCGTCGAGTTCACCCTTGGAAATTCCCGCCTTTTGAATTGCGGATTTTACGACCTCGTCCACGACGTCCGTATGTGCCCGCGAGGCGATCTCGGGGACTACCCCGCCGAATTTTGCGTGGATATTCGCAGAGGAGGCGACCTCCTCGGATAAAATTTTCCTCCCGCAAATAATTGCAGCCGCAGTTTCATCACAGGAGGATTCAATGCCCAAAATCAGTGCGTTATCTTTCATTTTTCGTGGTTTTGCATAGTACTATGTCTGACATAGTACTTCTATTTTAGGACTTTTTCAGGTAATCGATAATAAATCCCTGGATATTTCCGTCCATCACGGACTGCACATCCCCCACTTCGTAGCCTGTTCTGTGGTCCTTGACAAGGGTGTAGGGACAGAAGACATAGGAGCGGATCTGGGACCCCCACTCGATCTTTTTGGTCTCCCCTTTGAGCGCCGCTTCCTCGCTCATGCGCTGTTCGAGCTGTTTTTCAATCAGCTTGGAGCGAAGATATTTGAACGCCATCTCCTTGTTCTGGAGCTGTGATCTCTCGTTCTGGCAGGTCACAACGATCCCCGTCGGGTAGTGCGTGATTCTGATTGCCGTCTCCGTCTTGTTGACCTTCTGCCCGCCCGCGCCCGAAGAACGATACACGTCGATGCGGATATCCTCGTCTTTGATCTCCACTTCCGCGTCGTCCTCGACCTCGGGCATGACCTCAAGAGAAGCGAAGGAAGTCTGTCTGCGCTTATTTGCGTCGAAGGGCGAAATGCGGACGAGGCGATGTACGCCGATCTCCGCCTTCAGATAGCCGTAGGCGTTCTCCCCTTCGATCTTGAAATCGACGGATTTCAGCCCCGCGCTGTCGCCGGGGAGTCTGTCGATCTCCGTCACCTTGAATCCGTTGGTCTCCGCGTAGCGGCAGTACATGCGGTAGAGCATGGAGCACCAGTCGCACGCCTCCGTCCCGCCCGCACCCGCATGGAGAGCGAGCAGGGCGTTCCGCGAGTCGTATTTTCCGCGAAGCAGCGCACGAATGCGCATCTCTTCGATGTCCTTTTCGGCGGCCTGGATCATGCTGTCGAGCTCGGGAACGAGGTTCTCCTCCTCCGTCTCTTCGATGAGGTCGACGATCTCATAGGCATCGTCGAGCGCCTTTCTGCCGGCTTCGTAGGAAGAAATCTTGCCCTCGATGGAAGAAATCTCCCGTCCGATCTTCTTGGAACGCTCCAAATCCTGCCAGACCTCGGGGTCCTCCTGCTGGGCTTTCAATTTTTTAAGCTGCTCGTAGCGGTTGTCGATGTCGAGCGCGTACTTCGCCTCGCCGAGGGTCTCCTCGAGCGCCTTGAGTTTGAGTCTGTAGTCGTCTGCCTTGAACACCCTTACGGCCTCCCGTGACACTTCTTATACTTGAGCCCACTGCCGCAGGGGCAGGGATCGTTGGGACCGATTTTCTTCTTCTTTGCCATGGTCGCGGGATTGAACTTCTCCGAACCGCTCGTGCGCAGCTGGCTCACGTCCACGGCGTTGGGGATCTGCATTCCGTCCGACTCCACATCCTTGAGGGATTGCGGCGAGCTGGGCGTTCTCTGCTCCTGTACAGGCTCTGTTTCGCGTGTTTCCTGCTCCTGACGGGGCGCGGGCGCGGAGACGGTCGGCATCACCCGCTCCACGGGACGCTGACGCACTTCCACACGGAGCTTTAAGAGCATTGCGACCGTGTTGCTCTGAATGCGTTCGATCATCTCGTTGAACATCGCAGAGCCCTCCTGCTTATAGGCGATGACGGGGTCGGTCTGACCGTATGCGCGAAGTCCGATTCCCTTTCTGAGCTGATCCATCGCGTCGATATGGTCGATCCAGTTGCGGTCGACGTTTCTCAAAAGAACTTGCCGCTCGACGTCCGAATAGTCGATGCCCGTCTCCTCGCGGAGCCTTGAAATCTTCTCCTCGTATGCCTTTTCGACCTGCGCACAGATCTTCTTGAGGGCGGTCTCGTAGTCCCACTTTTCAAGCTTCTCGCGGGTGACATAGTTCGCTCCCTCGGGAAGGACTTTCTGCTCGAGAGCGGTATTGAGGTCGTTCTCGTCCCATTTCTCGGGCGCCTGTTCGACGTTCACCGCCCCTGCGATCGTCTCGGCGGTGTAGTCGGGAATATACTTTAAGATCTGCTCGTGGATATTCTCGCCGCGCAGCACCTTCATGCGCTCGCCGTAGATAAGCATACGCTGCTGGTTCATGACGTCGTCGTATTGAAGGACGGTCTTTCTTGCGCCGAAATGACGGCCCTCGATCTGCTTCTGCGCGTATTCGATCAGGCTGGAGAGGATCCTCGCCTCGAGGCACTCGTCCTCCTCCATCTTGGAGCGGGCGTAGATGCTCTTCATGCGCTCGCCGCCGAAGCGC
The DNA here is from genome assembly GCA_947589565.1 of uncultured Clostridia bacterium. Taxonomy (GTDB): domain Bacteria; phylum Bacillota; class Clostridia; order Christensenellales; family Borkfalkiaceae; genus Gallimonas. The sequence goes on from CANQBW010000004.1 coordinate 46,500, forward strand.
TTCATCAGATCGTCCTCAAGGGAGATAAAGAAGATGGAAGTGCCCACGTCTCCCTGACGTCCGGAACGGCCGCGCAGCTGGTTGTCAATGCGCCGCGCCTCGTGGCGCTCGGTGCCTATAATGCAGAGGCCCCCCGCCTCGATGACCTTCTTCTTCTCCTCGGAAGTCTGCGCCTTGTAGCCGTCGTAGAGTTTTTGATAGCGCTCGCGGACCTTTTGGACCTCTTCGTCGACCTCCGCGTAGCTCGTGGCGAGCTCGATCGTCTCATGATCGACGCCCTCCTCTCTCAAGCGCTTCTTGGCGAGGTATTCGGGGTTTCCTCCGAGCAGGATATCGGTACCGCGGCCCGCCATGTTCGTGGAAATGGTGACCGAACCGTACCGTCCCGCCTGCGCGACGATCTCCGCCTCGCGCTCGTGGTTCTTTGCGTTCAAAATATTATGCTGAATGCCGTTTCTCCTCAAGAGACGGGAGAGTTCCTCCGACTTTTCGACGGAGACCGTACCGACGAGAATGGGCTGACCGATCTTGTTGCGCTCGACGATCTCGCGGACGATCGCCTTCTTCTTGCCCTCTTCGGTCGCAAAAATTTTGTCGGGAAGGTCCTCTCTTCTGACCGGTTTGTTGGTCGGAATGGAAATGACGTCGAGGGAATAGATGGTGCGGAACTCCCCTTCCTCCGTCTTGGCGGTACCCGTCATGCCCGAGAGCTTTTTATAGAGGCGGAAGTAGTTCTGGAAGGTGATGGTCGCATAGGTCTTGTTCTCCTCGCGGACCTTGACGCCCTCCTTTGCCTCGATCGCCTGGTGCAAGCCGTCTGAATATCTTCTTCCGATCATGAGACGGCCCGTAAATTCGTCGACGATGATGATCTCCCCCTCTTCGCTGATGATATATTCCTCATTGAGGTGAAAGAGGTGGTGCGCCTTCAACGCCTGCTGAATGTGATGGTTGAGGGTGATGTGCGAGACGTCGGCGACGTTGTCGATGTTGAAGAATCTCTCTGCCTTCTCCGCGCCGTACTCGGTGAGCTGGACCTGCTTTTCCTTGCGCTCGATGATATAGTCCCATTGGAGCTCTTCCGCCTTGGCGAGCTTCTGTGCGCTCGAATCCTTGTTCTTCTTCTTTACCTGCGCCTCCGCCTCGAGATCCTTGAGATCGTCGTCAAAGCCGCCCTTCAGGGTCCGCACGAACTTGTCCACCTGCTCATAGAGGGCGGAGGACTGCTCCCCCTTGCCCGAGATGATGAGCGGCGTTCTCGCCTCGTCGATGAGAATGGAGTCGACCTCGTCGACGATGGCAAAATTGAGTTCTCTCTGAACCATCTGCCTTAAGTCCGACTTGAGGTTGTCACGAAGGTAATCGAAGCCGAACTCGTTGTTGGTGCCGTAGGTGATGTCGCTCTGATAGGCTTTGCGCTTGTCCTCGTCCTCCATGCCGGGGACGACGACGCCGACCGTAAGCCCCATGAACTTGTGGACCTTTCCCATCCACTCTGCGTCGCGGCGGGCGAGGTAGTCGTTGACCGTGACGATGTGGACTCCCCTTCCCGAGAGCGCTTCGAGGTAGCTCGGAAGGGTCGCGACGAGCGTCTTGCCTTCGCCCGTCTTCATCTCGGCGATCCGTCCCTGGAAGAGACAGATGCCGCCGATGATCTGCACATGGAAGTGTTTCATGCCGAGAACGCGCCAGCTCGCTTCGCGCAGAGCCGCAAACGCGTCGTAGAGGATATCGTCAAGCGTCTCTCCCTTTTTGAGACGCTCTTTTAAAACGTTCGTCTGATTCTTGAGCTCCTCGTCCGTCATCCCCTGATACTTGGATTCGAGACTTTCGACCTGAAGAGCCATTTTATCGAGTTTTTTCAAACTTCTGCGTTCATCGCCGTTTCTCAGATACTTAAAAATTCCCATTGATTAAACTCCGACCAAAGTTAGAATGATACCCGTATATTTTACCTTATTTTGAGAAAAATTCAAAGCGTTTTTAGGCTGTTTTTGAGAATTTGCTTTTTCGGAGCAATAATTTTTTCTTTTCCGTCACCGATTCCGCCGAAAAAGGATACTATGGAATGTATGCGCATCTGTTTTGTGACGGGCGGAAGCCTGAGCGAGTTCCGGGGCGACCCCGGAGAAGTCGTCATATTCCCCTTTCAGGCGCTCGGCGAAGTCAGCTATGAGCGGGAGCTGAGCGGAGAGACCAATCTCTTCGAGGACGTCGCGCTGCTCTCGAAGATCGGCAAGTGCGTCGTCGTCTGCGGCTGCTACACCAACGCGCGCGGAATGCGGAGAAAGTCCGTCGTGGTCGCCGAGCGCGGGAAAATTTTGGGCGTTTCGGACATGGTCAACCGCATCGACGGCAGCGAGTTCCGCTGCGGCGCGGGGGTGAGGACTTACGAGACCTCGGCGGGAAAACTCGGGATCGTCGTCGCGGAGGATCTCTACTTCCCGCAGGTCTTAGAGACCCTTGCCTGCTGCGGGGCGGACGTCATTTTGTCCGTCTTCGAAACGCTCAACGAGAGTCTCGAACTGACGCTCATCCGCGCGGGCGCATTCTTCTACGGCGTGCCCGTCTGCATGTGCGCCTACGGCTATGCGCAGGCAGCCGACCCCATGGGAAAGCTCAGATTTTCCTCGCCGAGAAGCCCCTGCTATTTCAACCTCGAGCGGGAACAGGAGTATCACATCGTCGAGGTGAGAAGGCGCGGATTTTTTCTCCGCAGAAAAAATGCTTTTTGAGTTGCACAAATGTGTCCCGCGTGATATAATATGGACATGACAAATGCTTTGGAATTGATCTCTGCCTACAACACCATCGACGCGCGGATGAGAAACCTCTACCGCGGCAAGGGAAACCTGCAATTTTCCGACCTCGTTCGGCGGTGTGCGGAGATCAACAAGACGGTGAAAAAGTACGAGGAAGAGCTCATGAGCATCGCGCGGCTCAGAAACGCCATCGTGCACAACAGCACGCGCGAGGTCGTCATTGCGGAGCCCTGCGACGAGATCACCTCGCTCGCTTCGCACATCGCAAAACTTCTCTCCGCGCCCCCCAAACTCAACATGCTGCGGCAGAAGAATGTCAAGGGCGTGAACGAGAATATGACCGTCCGCGAGACCATTCGCTTCTGCGCAAGGGAGGGATACTCCAATCTTCCCGTCTACCGCGGGGAAAAGCTCGTCGGAATGCTCAACAACAGGCGGATCGTCCGCTCCCTCGGCGACGCGCTCGACGAGGGAAGAGACCTCGACGAAGTCCTCGATCTTCCCTGCGAGCAAATTCTCCGCGAGGACGACTTTCCCCGTTACTACGTCCTCTTAAGCCTCGACAGCGGCGTACAGGAGGCGATCGACGCTTTCGAAAACAACAGAAAGCTGCTCGCCGTCGTCGTGACGGAGCACGGCAGAATGGGAGACAGGATCATCGACATTCTCACCGCATCCGATCTTCCCAAACTCATTCAGATCCTCGAAGAATAAGACATAGGACATTCGACTCCCTTCATCTAAAAAGGAAAGTTTTCTTCCGAGTGCGCATACTTTGAATAATGCGCAAGATTCTCTTCTCTCTCATCGGAATTATTGTTTGCGCGGCGATCTTGATCGCCGTCAGTTTTTATCTCTGGCGTTCGGGCTTTCCCCGCCCCTATCGGGAGATCGTCGCAAGAAGCGGACTCGAAGAGGGATTGGTGTATGCCGTCATGAAGAGCGAGAGCGACTTTCGGGAGGACGTCGTGAGCTCCGCGGGTGCGGTCGGGCTCATGCAGCTTCTGCCCGCCACGGCGGAATATGTCTGCCAAATGCACCATCGGGAATTTGACCCGACCCGCCTCAAAGAGGGCGCATATAACGCCGAGCTCGGCTGTCTGTATCTGAAATACCTTCTCGAGCGGTTCCCCTGCCAAAGGACTGCGATCGCCGCATACAACGCGGGCGAGGGCGTCGTGGAGAAGTGGCTCAAGGAGAAAAAATACTCTATCGACGGCGAAACGCTCAAACGGATCCCCTATCCCGAAACCAGACGCTACGTAAAAAAAGTGGAAAAAAATTTTAAAATCTACCGATTTTTGTATGATTAAGACTTGACAAACCTTGAAAAATGCGATACAATAAACAAGCTGTTTGAAACATGCGGTCGTGGCGGAACTGGCAGACGCGCAAGACTAAGGATCTTGTGGGAGACCATGCAGGTTCGATTCCTGTCGACCGCACCAAGTCAGTATAATCCGAACCAAATACTCGTAACGAGTGAATGGTTCGGATTTACTTTT
>CANQBW010000005.1 GCA_947589565.1 uncultured Clostridia bacterium
TACTTTTCTTCCAAACCCCACAACTTCTCTTTGAACAAAATCTTAATTCCTGTTGCACTTAGTTTGACAATTCACCATTAATGTCATGTTGAGCGTAGTCGAAACATCTCGTTCTTTTTTAAATGGAACACAACATTCTATCGACCCAGGGGATCCATTCGACTCCGCGGCTACGCCGCTCCGCTCAGGATGACATCGCTTTTTTGTACGTGTCATTCCGAGCGCAGTCGAGGAATCCCCCGGAGTGAGCAAAGAAACGTCCCAAAAAAGACGGCACCCCGCGGCTATTGCCGCGGGGTGCCTGCTCGGAACGACAGAAGGGAAATGTGCGCCGTCCGCAATAGCGGACGGCGCGCGATAATATTTCTAATTTAATGCGCGTTGGAAAATCACACTTTTCCATAAGCGCACCCCATTTGCCGAACCCCTTCGGCTTATTGCCTTTTGAAACGATTTTGACAACGGGGTTGTGGGAACTCGAGAGCCTATTTCCTCGAAGGAAATATTTTCGCAGAAAAGATTTCCTTCGAAAACTCTTTCACTCCTCTTCCGCCACCGCGGTCTCCTCCATGAGGAGCTCGTTGGGACGGCCGAGCGTCTGAACGGAGACGTTCTTGTAGTCCTTCATGCCGGTGCCGGCGGGAATGAGTTTGCCGATGATGACGTTCTCCTTCAAGCCGATGAGCGGGTCGCGCTTGGTGCAGATCGCAGCTTCGGTCAGGACTCTCGAGGTCTCCTGGAAGGACGCCGCCGAGAGGAAGGAATCCGTTGCGAGGGCTGCCTTCGTGATTCCGAGGAGCACCCGCTTTGCCGTGGCGGGAATGCCGCCCGAGGTGATGTTCTTCTCGTTCTGTTCCTCAAAGGTGAACATATCGACGAGCTGACCGGGGAGCATATCCGTCGTGCCCGCGTCCTCGATGCGGACCTTGCGGAGCATCTGGCGGACGATGATCTCGACGTGCTTGTCGTTGATATCGACGCCCTGGGAGCGGTAGACCGACTGGACCTGTTCCAAAATATAGTCCTGCACTCCCTTGACGCCCTTGACGCGGATGATGTCCTGCGGGTTGACGGAACCTGTGTTCAGAAGATCGCCCGGAATGACCTTGTCGCCGTTCTTGACCTTGAGTTCCGCGTTGAAGGGAAGGACATACTCCTTGAGCAGGATGTTCGTCCCCTCTTCGCGCACGAAGATGTGGTTGAGGTTGTCGCTGTTGTCCACGGAGACGACGCCCTTGAACTCGCAGATGGTCGCGACGCCCTTGGGTTTTCTCGCCTCGAAGAGCTCCTCGACACGGGGAAGACCCTGGGTGATGTCCCCCGTTGCGGCGATACCGCCCGTGTGGAAGGTTCTCATCGTCAGCTGCGTACCGGGCTCGCCGATGGACTGTGCCGCGATGACGCCGACCGCCTCGCCGATCTTGATGGGAAGGGTCGTCGCCATGTTCTTTCCGTAGCACTTCGCACAGACGCCGAAGCGGGTGTTGCAGTTGAAAATCGAACGAATGTTGACCCCATCCTTATATTTTTCAAGGCTTGCGATTTTCTTCGCCTTCTCTTCGGTGATCATTTCGTTGCAGGGAACGAGGATCTCCCCGTTCTCGTCTGTCAGATCTTCCGCGGCGAATCTGCCCGTGAGACGGTCCTCGAGGGACTCGATCATCTCGCCGTTGGGGCCCAAGATCGCGGAGACGACGGTGCCGCGCGGCTTCTTGCCGGCATAGCAATCCTCTTCGCGCACGATGACGTCCTGCGAGACGTCGACAAGTCTTCTCGTCAAATACCCGGAGTCTGCCGTCTTGAGGGCGGTGTCGGCGAGACCCTTTCTGCCGCCGTGCGAGGAAATGAAGTACTCGAGCACGGACAGGCCGTTTCTGAAGCAGCTCTTGACGGGGACCTCGATCTTTTTACCCTGGGGGTTGACCATGAGTCCGCGCATACCGGAGAGCTGTTTGATCTGGTCGATGGAACCGCGGGCGCCCGAATCCGCCATCATCCAGATGGGGTTGAATTTATCGTGTGCGCCCTGATCGCGGAGAATGCTTGCGACTTTGTCCGTCGCGTCGTCCCACACGTCGATGACCGCATGATAGCGCTCGTCCTCTTTCAAAAGACCGCGGTTGAACTTCGTAGAGATCTTGGCGACCATCGCCTCGGCGTTTCTGACGATCTCCTCCTTCTCCTCGGGGATCTTCATATCGAAGACGGAGGTCGTGAGGGCGGCGAGCGTCGAATACTTATATCCGCGCTCCTTGATCGCGTCGAGCACGGCAGACGCCTTGGGCGCGTAGCCCGTCTTGAAGCAGGCCTCAACGATCTTCGAGAGGTGCTTCTTGCCGATCGCACGCGCGTTGCCGATAAATTCGGTGGAGAGTTCCAGTTTGAGGTAGTCCTCGGGAGCTTCCCGCTTGACAAAGTTCAAATCTTGCGGCATTCCGTCGTTATAGATGATCCTGCCGACCGTCGTCTTCAAGATACCCGTCACGCAGAGGGCGCCCTTCTCGTTGCGGTATGCGACGACATGGCCGCGAAGACCGTTGTTGGGCACATACTCCTCGCCCGAGAAGTCCTTCTCGTAGGGAAGAGGAAGGTCCTCAAACTTGCCCTCGGGAAGTTCCACGGTGCGGCGGACGTAGATTTCGTCCTGGCAGTGCACATCCTTGAGCTGATAGCTCATGAGCGCCTCATCAAAGGAGGCGAAGACGGGCGGCTCGTAAGTCTCGCCGTTCTCGTCGGGTCTTCCCTGATCGTCGTACTTCTTGCCCTCCTCCCTGCGGAGAATGGTGAGGTAGTACGCGCCGATGATCATATCCTGCGTGGGGCTCATGACCGACTTGCCGTCGGCGAGCTTCAAGATATTGTTCGCAGAGAGCATCAAGAATCTCGCCTCTGCCTGCGCCTCGACGGAGAGAGGAAGATGGACTGCCATCTGGTCGCCGTCGAAGTCCGCATTGAAGGGGCCGCAGACGAGCGGAGAAATTTTGATGGCTCTGCCCTCGATGAGGACGGGTTCGAATGCCTGAATGGAGAGTCTGTGCAGCGTGGGCGCACGGTTCAGAAGGACGGGGTGGTCCTTGATGACCTCTTCGAGAACGTCCCAGACAAAGTCCTTTCCCTTCTCGACGGTGCGCTTCGCGCTCTTGATGTTGTGGCACTTGTTGGTCTCCACCAATCTCTTCATGACGAAGGGCTTGAAGAGCTCGATCGCCATCTCCTTGGGAAGGCCACACTGGTATATTTTGAGCTCGGGGCCGACGACGATGACCGAACGGCCCGAATAGTCGACACGCTTGCCGAGAAGATTCTGACGGAAGCGGCCCTGCTTGCCGCGGAGAAGTCCCGAGAGGGATTTGAGTTCGCGGTTGGAGGGACCCGAGAGAGGCTTGCCCCTTCTGCCGTTGTCGATGAGGGCGTCCACCGCCTCTTGAAGCATCCGCTTCTCGTTCTTGATGATCATGCCGGGTGCACCCAGCTCGATCATTCTCTTCAAGCGGTTATTTCTGTTGATGACCCTGCGATAGAGATCGTTTAAGTCCGAGGAGGCGAATCTTCCGCCGTCGAGTTGGACCATGGGTCTCAGATCCGGAGGAATGACGGGGAGCACGGTCAAAACCATCCACTCGGGACGGTTGCCGCTTAAACGGAACGCCTCGATGATCTCGATACGCTTGATCGCCTTGACGCGCTTGGGTCCCGTCGTGGTATTTTCGATGATCTCCTTGGCTTCCTTGCTCTCCTTTTCGAGGTCGATCGCCATGAGAAGTTCGCGGATCGCCTCCGCGCCCATGCCGACTTTGAGGCCGGTGTTCTCGCCCATCGTATCCTCGATCTCGCGGAGCTGTTTGTCGTTGATGACCTGCTTGTATTCGAGTCCCGTCGTGCCCGGATCGAGAACGACGTAGGCTGCAAAGTAGATGACCTGCTCGAGGGCCTTGGGGCTCATATCGAGGAGGAGTCCGATCTTGCTCGGCACGCCGCGGAAGTACCAAATGTGGGAGACGGGTGCGGCAAGTTCGATGTGACCCATGCGCTCTCTTCTCACCTTTGCGCGGGTCACTTCGACGCCGCACTTCTCACAGACGAGCCCCTTATAGCGGATGCGCTTGTACTTTCCGCAGTGGCATTCCCAGTCCTTGGTGGGCCCGAAGATCTTTTCGCAGAAAAGGCCGTTGGGCTCGGGTTTTTGGGTGCGGTAATTGATCGTCTCGGGCTTGGTAACTTCGCCGTAAGACCATTCCCGAATCTTTTCGGGAGACGCTACGCTGATCTGAATGCTGTTAAAGTCATTTAACTCGTACATATTTCCCCTCCCCTCTTATTTGTCGTCCTCTTCGCCGAAGTCGAAGCCGTCCTTGTCCTCATCCTCTTCGTCATCGTCGAAGAGGGAGCCGAAGGAGCCGTCGTCATCGACGTCTTCCTCGTCGTCCTCATCTTCTTCGAGGTCCTTATCTGCAAAGAGGTCTCCGGACAGGAAGTCCTCGTCCTCGCCCTCTGCGTCGTCGAAGAGTGCGCCTATCGCATCGTCGTCTTCGTCCTCGTCCTCGAGACCGAAGTCGAAATCCTGCTGTTCCTCCGCTTCCTCCGCTTCGCGGCGGTCGCGGGTCTCCTCTTCGTCGTCAAATTCACGGATAATGAGCTCTTCGTTGTTCTCGGTGAGCACTTTGACGTCGAGCGCAAGCGACTGCAACTCCTTTAAAAGCACTTTGAACGCCTCGGGAATGCCCGGCTCGGAGATGTTGTTGCCCTTCACGATGCTCTCATAGGTCTTGACACGTCCGACGATATCATCCGACTTGACCGTGAGAATTTCCTGCAAGATGTGCGCCGCGCCGTAAGCCTCGAGCGCCCAGACCTCCATTTCGCCGAAACGCTGTCCGCCGAACTGCGCCTTGCCGCCGAGCGGCTGCTGGGTGACGAGGGAATAAGGTCCGATGGAGCGGGCGTGAATTTTATCATCGACCAAGTGAATAAGCTTGATCATATACATGATACCGATCGTGACCCTGTTCTCGAAGGGTTCGCCGGTGCGGCCGTCGAAGACCTGGAATTTTCCGTCGACCTTGCCGTCGGGATTGAACAGATTGTTCTCCTCGAAGAGCTTTTCGATGTCCTTCTCGGTCGCGCCGTCGAAGACGGGGGTCGCGATCTTCCATCCGAGCTGACGGCAGACATAGCCGAGGTGCACTTCGAGGACCTGACCGATGTTCATACGCGAAGGGACGCCCAACGGGTTGAGCAAAATCTGAAGGGGGGTTCCGTCGGGAAGGAAGGGCATGTCGCTCTGCGGCAGCACGCGGGAAATGACGCCCTTGTTGCCGTGACGGCCTGCCATCTTGTCGCCGACCTGGATCTTTCTCTTCTGCGCGATATACACGCGCACCAATTTATTGACCCCGGGCGAAAGTTCGTCTTTGTTCTCTCTTGTGAAGATCTTGACGTCGACGACGATACCGCCCTCGCCGTGCGGAACTCTCAAAGAGGTATCGCGCACTTCTCTCGACTTCTCGCCGAAGATGGCGCGGAGCAGCCGCTCCTCGGGGGTGAGTTCGGTCTCCCCCTTGGGGGTGACTTTGCCGACGAGAATGTCGCCGCTCTGCACTTCCGCGCCGATACGGACAATGCCGTCCTCGTCGAGGTCTTTCAAAGCGTCGTCGCCGACGTTGGGAATGTCGCGGGTGATCTCCTCTTCGCCGAGCTTGGTATCCCGCGCCTCCGTCTCATGCTCCTCGATGTGAATGGAAGTGAAGACGTCGTCCTGGACGAGTTTTTCGGAGATGAGGATCGCGTCCTCGTAGTTGTAGCCCTCCCACTCCATGAAGCCGACGAGAATGTTCTTGCCGAGGGCAAGTTCGCCGTTGTTGGTGGAGGGGCCGTCTGCAATGATCTCCCCTTTCTCGACCCTGTCCCCCGTCGAAATGATGGGGCGCTGGTTGAGGCAGGTGCCCTGGTTGGAGCGTTCGAATTTCTTTAAGGGATATTCCGAAATGAAGCCGCTGTCCTCGCGGATTCGGATTTTATCGGAGGAGACGCCGATCGCGGTGCCCGCCTCCTTCGCGCGGACGATGACGCCCGAGTCGCGGGCGATGGCCGCCTCGATACCCGTTGCGACGATGGAGCTCTCCGTCTTGAGGAGAGGCACTGCCTGCCGCTGCATGTTGGAGCCCATGAGGGCGCGGTTCGTATCGTCGTTTTCAAGGAAGGGAATGAGCGCGGTCGCGACGGAGACGAGCTGTTTCGGGCTCACGTCCATATAGTCGATCTTTTCGCGGGGCATTTCGGTGATATCCGCCTTGTGACGGCAGCCGACATGCTCGTTGACGAATCTTCCGTCCTCGTCCAAGGGCTCGTTCGCCTGTGCGACGACATATCTGTCCTCTTCGTCCGCGGTCAGATAGTCGACATGATCGGTGACGATCCCCGTCTCCTTGTCCACCTTGCGGTAGGGAGACATGATGAATCCGAACTCGTTGACCTTGGAGAAGGTCGCGAGCGAGGAAATAAGACCGATGTTCTGACCTTCGGGGGTCTCGATGGGACACATGCGCCCGTAGTGGGAGTGGTGAACGTCTCGGACTTCGAAGGTCGCCCTGTCACGGTTGAGTCCGCCGGGGCCGAGGGCGGAGAGCTTTCTCTTGTGGGTGAGTTCGGCGATCGGGTTGGTCTGGTCCATGAACTGCGACAGCTGTGAGGAGCCGAAAAATTCACGGATGACTGCGGAGATCGGGCGGACGTTGATGAGTCCCGAGGGAGTGACTTCCATGGGATCCTGCGTCGCCATGCGCTCCTTGATGAGCCGCTCGAGACGCGCCATGCCGATCCGAAGCTGGTTCTGAAGGAGCTCTCCGACGGAGCGGACGCGGCGGTTGCCCAAGTGATCGATCTCGTCGATGGTGCCGATTCCATATTGAAGGTCGAGGTTCGTCGAAATGGATGCGACGATGTCGTCGACCGTGATGCACTTGTGGTTGAGTTTTTCGATGAGGGGTTTTAAAAGTTTCTTCTCCTGCGGCGTGACTCCCCCCACTCTCTCGCCCGCGTCGAGGTCGACGGGAGCGTTCTTATCCTGCGGGACGTCCCCGCGGTTCAAAATCTCATGGAAGAGCTTGCACGCCGTCACGAACTTGATCCGGTTGTCCGCACGCTTGATGCGGTTCTTCTTCTCCTCCTGCTTTTCGTCGGCGTCGGGCGCCGTCTCGCGGGTGAAGTAGACCTTGTTGATCTCATCCCGATATTTTTCGGCAACTTCCTCGACGGAGAGGGTCCGGCACTCCTCATAGAGCTTTCTCGAGAAGACAAAGTTGGGATAGTAGACGGTCTTTAAAAGTCCGAACGCCTTGGGATCCATATCGGAGAGGGCTTCGAAGTCCACCGTATTGTTGGCGATGATCTTGTGACGGATCTCTCCCTCCGCGGGGTCGTTGACGAGGACGAACACCTCGTTGATGCCCGCATTCTGAACGGCCCTTGCCGCCTCTTCGCCGATGGGCTCCCCCTTGACGGCGAGGATTTCGCCCGTCTCGGGATGAATGATGTCCTCTGCGGGACGGCAGCCGGGCAAACGGTAGGCAAGGTTGAGCTTTTTATTAAATTTGTATCTACCCACCTTGACGACGTCATAGCGGCGGGGATCGAAGAAAAGATTGAAGAGGTGCTGGCGGACGGATTCCTCTGTGGGAACTTCGCCGGGGCGCAGTCTTCTGTAGAGTTCGATGAGACCGTCCGACTCGGAGCGGGAAGTGTCCTTCTCGATGGTCGCCTTGATGATCTTATCCCCTTCGAAGAGGTCCTCGAGCGCACGGTTGCTTCCGTAGCCGAGCGCACGCAGAAGGACGGTCGCGGCGAGCTTGCGCTTGCGGTCGACGTTGACCCAGAGCGCACCCTGCGCGTCCTGCTTGAACTCGAGCCATGCGCCGCGGTTGGGAATGACCGTCGTCTCGTACATCTTCTTTCCCGTCTTGTCCGTCTCTGCGACGTTGTTGACGCCGGGAGAGCGCACGAGCTGGGAGACGATGACACGCTCCGCGCCGTTGATGATGAACGAGCCGTTCTCGGTCATGAGCGGGAAATCCCCCATGAAGACGTCCTGGTCGATGACCTCGTCCTTGACCTTGTTGACGAGGCGGACCTTGACCCTCAAGGGGAGCGCGTAGGTCGCGTCGCGGTTGCGGCACTCCTTTTCGTCGTACTTCGGCTTCTTCCCGAACTCATAGTCGAGAAAGTACAGCTCGAAGTGGTCGGAAAAGTCGGTGATCGGCGAAAAGTCTTCGAAGATGTCCGAAATTCCCTCGCGAATGAAGGAATCGTAGCTGTCCTTCTGAATTTCCACGAGGTTGGGAATGTCGATGACTTCGTTGATCTTACCGAATTTCCTGCGTTCGGTCTTCCCGTACTTTTGGATGGGTAAATTCATTCGTCAAATTAACTCCTTATTTTTTTGTTGTTATCATTGACGATCTACCGAGTATATCTTTTCATCGATAAAAATCGAAATGCTACCGAAATTTTTCGTTCAAGCCCTTTACAAACGCCGAAAAATACGCTATAATAGGCTTGTGACAGACGGGAACTTTGCCCTCTTCGAAGGTTAAAAAAGAAGGAGAGCCTACTTCCCGAACATAATGGTACAGTATGTCATTATAATCCTTTTCGCATGCCGAGTCAATCGCTTTTGCGTGCGAAATGCGACTTTTTTTGTATTTTTTTGTTCCGATTGGGAAAAAAGAGATGAGAATCGATAAATTTTTGAAGGTATCGCGCATTTTAAAGCGGCGCACGCTCGCCCAGGAAGCGGCGGATGCGGGAAAGATCACAGTGGGCGGAAAAGTCGTCAAACCCTCCTATCGCCTCAAGATCGGGGACGAAGTCGAGCTGAATTTCGTCGGCGGCACCCTTAAATTCCGCGTTCTGGACCTTAAGGAGAGCGTGAAAAAGGAGGAGGCGGCCTCTCTCTATGAGATCATCGCCTGAAATGATGACGAGCGTCATTCTCTGCGCCGCGGGAAGCGGGATCCGCGCGCGATTCAAGGAAAACAAAATTCTAAAAGAGTACAACGGGCTGCCCGTTCTCTCCTATTCGCTCTCCGCATTTGCCCCCTTTGCCGACGAAATTCTCGTCGCCGTAAGGGAAGAGGACGAGGAGAACATCAAAAAGCTCCTCTCCCCCTATCCGATTGCACGGACGGTGCGCGGCGGAAAGACGAGGATGGAGAGTGTTTACGCCTGTCTAAAGGAAACGCGGGGCGAAATCGTCTTAATTCACGACGCAGCGCGCCCTTTTGTCTCGAAAAACACGATACAGGTGTGCATTTCGACGATGAAAGAGTTTGGAAGCGCGGTCTGCTCCCTGCCATTAAGCGACACAATTGCCCTCGCGGAAGGGGGAAAAATCCTCTCTCAGCCGCCGAGAGAAAAGCTATTTTCTTTGCAGACGCCGCAGGGATTCTATACCAAAAAACTGAAAAAAGCCTATGATGAAGCTTTTACAAGCGGCAGGACGGACTTTACCGACGACAGCGGCGTGTATGCGGCGTTCTGCGAGCCGCCGCACCTCTTTTCGGGAGAGAGAGACAACAAAAAGTTGACCCATCCCGAAGATTTTTGTGTTACAGAGCGGGCGGGATTCGGGATCGACACCCACGCCTTCGGGAAAAATCAGGATTTTATCCTGCTCGGCGGGGTGAAAATTCCCTCAAGTAGCGGCTTAGAGGCGCACAGCGACGGCGATGTGCTTTGTCATGCGCTCATGGACGCGCTTCTGTCTGCGATCGGAGAGAGGGACATCGGCTTTCACTTCCCCGACTCGGACGAGCGGTTCCGCGGCGCGGACAGCATGAAACTCCTTGAAATTGTCATGAAAATGGTACATGGGTGCGGTTTTTGCGTGAAAAACATCTCGATCTCTGTTCTTGCGGAGAGGCCGAGACTTTCTCCTTACATCGAAAAAATTCAAGAAAATCTCAAAGCCGCGACGGGCTGCGAAAGTGTCGCCGTTGCGGCGGGAACCAACGAAAAATTGGGGTATGTGGGCGAGGGCAAGGGGATCACCGTCTATGCGCTCGCGCTGCTTGCCCGAAACAGGTGAAAAAATGCCGAAATCCACTTCTCAATTCGTCTGCAGCGAATGCGGATACACTTCCCCCAAGTGGCTGGGAAGATGTCCTTCTTGCGAAAAATTCAACACCCTCGTCGAGGAACTTGCAGTTCCCGCGGGCCCCAAAAAGCAGAGCACGGGCACTCGTCCGACCCTTACAAAGGCGCCCGTTCCCCTCTCGCAGGTCAAATTCGAGAGTTTCGACCGCATCTCGACGGGAAATTCCGAGCTCGACATCGTTCTCGGGGGCGGGATCGTGCGCGGCTCTCTCGTCCTCGTCGGCGGCGATCCCGGCGTCGGAAAATCGACCCTTTTAACGCAGGTCGCGGCGCACCTTTCGCAAAAACACAAGGTTTTGTATCTCTCCGCGGAGGAGAGCTGTTCGCAGGTCAAGCTCCGCGCCGAGCGGCTCAAACTCAACTCGGACAACCTCTATCTTTTGAACGAGACCAACCTCGACAGCGCGGAAGAGGCGTTTTATGACGCCGAATTTGTCGTCGTCGACTCCATTCAGGCAGTCTATACCGACCTCCTCTCCTCTTCCGCAGGCAGTGTGGGACAGGTGCGCGAATGCGCGGGCAAGCTCATGCGGATCGCAAAATCCCGCGGCATCACCTTCTTCATCATCGGACATGTGACGAAGGAAGGAACGCTCGCCGGGCCCAAAGTTTTGGAGCATATCATGGACACCGTCCTCTACTTCGAGGGGGAGCGGACGGAGAGTTTCAAAATTTTACGCGCCGTCAAGAACAGATTCGGCTCGGTGCAGGAGGTCGGCGTGTTCGAAATGACGAGCGAAGGGATCCTCGGCGTGAGCGACTATTCCGCCCTCTTCCTCTCCGATTCCCGCGGCGAGGCGGCAGGCTCCGCTGTGACCCCCGGGGAGACGGGAAACCGCTGCATGATGGTGGAAATTCAGACCCTCATGACGAAAACTTCCTACGGTCTTCCGAGAAGAATGTCCCTCGGGATCGACATCAACCGTCTCATCGTGCTCATCGCCGTTCTCGAAAAGCGGTGCGGCCTATCTCTCGGCAACCAGGACATCTACCTGAACGCAATGGGCGGGATCAAGATCACGGAGCCGAGTGCGGATCTTGCTGTCTGCGCCGCCCTTGCGAGCGCGGAGAAGAATCTTCCCATCGACAAGGACACGGCGGTCTTCGGCGAGGTCGGGCTCACGGGCGAAGTGCGTCCCGTCTCCTATTCGGAAAAACGGGTCAACGAATGCCTGAAGATGGGCTTCAAGCGCGTCATTCTGCCCGCCAGAAACTATAAGGCTTGCCAAAAATTTAAGGACAAGATCGAACTTGTCCCAGTCTCCTATGTCGGTCAAATGATCAAGAACCTCTTCCCGCCCAAAAAGAACGATTGAGAATAACGATTTTTATGAGGCGCGGGCGGCAAATTGCCGCCCGCGCCGTAATGTCTATTCGGTTTTTCGTTCGCGCCATTTTTGAATCAGCTTTTGATAGAGCGGGATCTGAAAGGGCGCGGAGATGATGAGATAGATCGGAATGAGGAAGACAAACGCAGGCCCGATCAGCCACAGGACGGGGAAATAGAAGGGCTTTCCGCCGTTGATGTGAAAGGCGTCCGTCTTGAAAAAGCTCGGCACGAACGGGTCGAACACCGCGGCCGCCCAGGCAAAATCGGGGCGCACGCCGAAGGTAAAACTGCTGTTCCGAAACCCGGGGTTGAGAAGATCGCTGAACTCTGCGTCGACGAGTCCCACGCCGATCAAAAAGAACTCATTCAGGCAGATGATCGTCTCCCAGACGAGAAAGAGGAGCGGGATCGTCCAGAATTTGCTCCACCGCGGGCGATAGATTCCCGTGATCGCCGACACGAGCGGCACCGCCAAGAGGTTGGTATGGCAGATGTAGAAGCGGATCGTGTCGAAGGCAAACGGCGGCATGTTGATGGCTTCCGTCGGGAAGAAGAGCGCGCCGAGTCCCCCGCTCACACCGATGAAGTACATGAAGTCATGCAGCACAGTCTGCTTTTTGATGAGGAAGATGAACGGGAAGAACACCGTCGACACCGCGCAGAGGTTCTCTACCGTCGACCGCCGAATGGACTGCGGCAGATTGTTGATATAGGGCACGAACGCCTGCTTCAGAAAGTGCAGCGAGAAGTTCAAAAACAGGATGACGAGAAGGGTGATTCGGACCGTCTTTGTACTTTTCCCGCGCAAAGAAAGCGACAGCGCGACAATATAGACAAGCGCGAGACAAATATACAGGAAGTAAAACCCGTTCCCGATCTTCACCACGCCCATAGGCTTTAAACGTACTCCCGCTTGGAGGAGGGAATCGCCTGCGAAATGATTTTCCCGACCGATTCCGCCGTGCCGTTGATAAATGTGTTCGCTTCCGTTCCGTCAGGCCATTTGACATCCTTGAGGGAGTTTTTGAGGTCGGTGATGTGGTCGTTCTCCCTTTTTTCGATCTTCGAAACATCGCGATAGACTTTTTGCATGTGCCAGAGAATGTGATCGGTATTCTTTTCAAGCTTCCCGTCGCTGCCGATTGTCTTATATTGGCAAAGCAGACGGATATCGCGTTTGTCCGTAAAGAGCTCACTCATTGTTCGGCTTGTGAATCCGCTTTGCCCGCCGTCTATCGTATTTAATACGTTGAAGGTTAATATTGTAACACCCATTCCACTGTTTTCTATAGCAACTTTTGCAAAAATATCACCGCTTGACGAATCTTCTTGGTAGGTATCATTCTTCCAATGATAGGTCTTCACCGGTCCGCCTGTTTCCGTGCAAATCATGTTGATATAGTATTTTTGATCTTTCAAGGTGTTTTTCGTACTGTCACTTCCGAACCATTCAAGAACATCTTTTGCGGCATCTTTAATTCCGGGGACGTCTACCATTTCAAAGAACACTTTGCCCCCGTCTTCTGTAATGCCGGTATTATACATGTACCCACCGTTTATTGCTCCGAATTTATCCTGCAGCCCTTTTGCATTCGAGTAATTCAACACATCGAAAAATCCTTTGAAGTACAAATTGTTGTTTTTCCCGGTTTCAAGTGAAATCGCTCTCATGCTCTCCGCAATGACGACATTTTCGAAATAAGCTTCGCGCCTTGTATCAAGCGGAATACCTTCAGCAGCTTTCGCATATAGCTGCAATGCTGCATTCGCAACATACCTCATCACGGTATTTTTGAAGTAGATCCTATCTTTTCTTTCACCGTTAACCGTCTCTGCGATTGGGTCCATCTTGCTGTAATATTGCAGGTCGGAATAGTATGCACCGCGCATATTGAGAATAATTTTATGCGTTTTGCAGTCGACGGAATCGGCAGGATTCGTGCCCTTCAAGGTTAGATTATAGAGCCACCCGAACGTAATTCCATCCGTTCCGGTATTCTCTGCCGTGCCTTTGCTTGCTACTAATGCCGTGTTCAACGCTTGGAAATTAACTTGATTGCCGTTGCCGTAAATCAAATCTTTTCCGAGTTGAGCAGGACTAGTGGAATTGATGATTTTGTCTGTCGCATTCGGTTCATCGGTCAATTCGTCGGGACCGTACAAATTGTTGTGCAAGACGACCTTGCGATGATTGTAATATCCATTCGCATTGAAGACATTGACAAGCTCCTTATCTTCGAGGACATTAAAGTTGTAATGGGTCTTGACTTGGCTGTTCTTGGCGCCGTCGCTCGCCTCTATGCGAAGGAAGGTATAGGCATTTTCGGAAGGCTTAAAGTTCCTTCCGCTGTTGTCTTCTTTCGCCTGAGGAGTCTTCTTCCAATTTTCCTCTTCGCCGAAGTTTCCGAAGTAGTCGTTCTGCACGTCGCTCTCGGAGAGACCTCCGAAGTCGCCGAAATAGATATCCGCGTGGCCTTCATTTGCGTAAATGTCTACCCAGGTGATCTTTTGAGCGTCGGCAGCAAATTTACCGTTCTCGGCAATGACATTGCCGTCGACTTTGGTCAATTTCGAGGACCCATTGTCCACTTTTGTAATTTCATAGGTATCTTCTCCGCAGGTGACTTTATTGCCGCGCTGCGTCGTGATGACTTTTTCGCCGTTCTCCGTAACCCTTGAAAAAGTCCAGAGAATGGACTTAGGATCGGCGGGTGCATTCGTTGTAGTATCTTTCACGGCCTTGATGGGAATGCGGAAGTAGTCGACCGTATTTGTACCGCTTCCTTCATAATCGCTTTGTTTTGCAAAGACGCGCACCTGCTGATAGCCGAGGTAGACGTCGTCGCTTTTCTCATAATTGAAACCGGGAAGCTCGACGCGCACCATATCCGAACAATTGAGAAGAAGAGTAAACTTCTTTTCTCCGCAATGAAGGGTCACTTCTTCATTCAGGAAATAGTGATCGTCGGCGGGGAGCTTGACTGTGATCTTTTCCTCGGTGACCTCATGACTCCAATTTTCGGGATATTCAAGCTCAAAGAAATTTTTAAGTGCGCCGAGATCATACCCGCCGAGGTTGTTTGGAAGCTCCGGTTTCTCGATACAGATATCGAAATTGCCCTGGATCGCCTTCGGGAAGCAGTACTCTCTCATTCCGTCATCGGCTGCGAAGGATTCGAAGGTGATCTTATTTTTGCCGTCGCTGTATTCGATGTGATATTCCAGCTCAAGTTCCTCGAGGCCGAGTTTTTTGAGGTTGAGATTGCAGACCGCCTTTCCGCATTTGACTTGAAGAATGTTCCCGGTCTGCCCGCTCATCGAGAGCTTTAAATTGCAAGTTTTTCCGTCGGAAGAGACAGTCGTCCAATTGTTATCTCCGAAGGAATAGGAGACTGTCTTTTCCGTGATCGTGTGGTTATCCTCACGGCTGAGTTTTACGGTCAATTCGAGCGAGGAGAGCAAAGTCGTATACTCCGTCTTCTCGTCAAGCTTTTGATTGCCGAAAGATATCTCTGCGGTGTGGGCGAGCACGGCGACGTTGACGTTGAAATTGTACGTCTGTCCCGCGATCTGCAAGCTCGTCTGTTCGGTTCCCCCCTCCTTTGCGGTCAGGCTGAGGGTCGCACGGTTATTTCCGACTTTGATTTCATAGTCGAACTTAAGATTCGAAGTGAATTTGATCGCGCCTTCGGAAAGTTCGAAATCCCGGGGAACTGCGGAGGAGGCGTCGACGGTGAGGGTCAGCACAACGCCGATGTCGTTGAAAATCAGGTCGTTTGTCTCCTCCTGAGAGAGTACTTCCTCTCCCAACAAGACCTTCGGGGGAACTTCGAGTCTTCCGTGTGTGGTGGAGACTCTGACGTCGGAAGAGCAGATCTCGCCGCTCTTTCCGCTATAGTCAAACGCCTTGTCGCTGTAGACGATGGAGGCGGAGAGCGTCGCATTGGTCTCGCCGACGGCAAACTGTTTTTTCAAAAAGCATTGCAATCTGTTGTTGACCCGTATCAGGGTCTGCTCCTTGCCATCGACAAAGAGCTTTTTGCCCTCCATGGCGTCGGGGAAAACGTCGAGCGTGATGTTATAATCCATGCTCTCCTTGGAAGTGGAGAAGCCGTCGTCCACGCTGAATAAAATGTCGTCGGGAAGGACTTCCTTGTCGACATAAATTTTGATCTGATAGGGTTCGGGAACGGTCAAAGAATTTCCCGAATCGGGTTCAAAGGAGACTGTGACGGTCGCAAAGCCGCCCTTTTGCGGCACGAGACGGACGCCCTCTTCCACTTTGATGACGTCGCTGTCCGATGTGCAGACCGCCTTTGTCCCCTCGGGGACGGCAAGTTCGAGCACGCCCGTCTCCTTTGCCCCGTTGTCGTAGAAGGTGAGCACGACGGTCTGTTCTTTTTCGCTGTTTAGTTCGATCTTCTTGTCAGAGTCCTCGGGCTCTGCATAGGTGACGACAAGATCGGCGGAGGCATGGACATTCCCCTTTGCATCTGCCGCCGTCGCCGTCACGGTCGCCTTTCCCGCCTTGTCGAAGACGAGAACGGAGTTCTTCATGTGGGCTGCGCCCTTGACGGAGTAGGAAATGAAGTCGGTATGGTTGGCGGGGTCTGCGATCACGCCGATCCCGCTCGCTGCGCTGCCCGATCTCACCTCGCTCAGATTGATGCTCTTCACGCTGATGTTCGTCTCGCCGATCTGAACGCCCGCAAGGTCAAAGGAAATGTTCCTCGTATGCCGCGTGATGTTGATTTGGCACACATCCGTGACAAATTCCTTGATCTGTGCGCTGTTGTAGTCGTATTTTTTCGCGCGGATCGTGACGGTCACGAGCCCGAGTTCTGTCGTCGGCTCCACGTCGTTCAGACGGAAGGTCTCCGAAATTTTATCGAAGGAGATCAAGCCCTCCTTGTCGCAGGAGACTTCCTCGATCTTCCGATAGGACCCCTCGGGGGTCGACAAAAGTCTGATCTCCTCGAGCGTCTTCCCCGAAAATTCGTCGTAGTCAAAGGCATAGGAGGTCTTTTCGAACAGAACGCCCATATAATAGCCGTTTGTGCAGTGATATTTGACGGAGACGGTATCCTCGTGTCCCCTGCCGTCGATTGCGGTCGCCGTCACCGTCACGGCTCCCGCCTTGTAGAAATTGATCTCTCCGTTTTCGTCCGTCTTGGCGATGTTTTCATCCGAAGAGGAATAGGTCACCGAGTAGGTCGCGTTTTCGGGCGTCGAGAAGAGTTTTGGAAACTGCGCCTTTGTCTCGGCGGTGACGACCGAAGAGGTCTCAGAGGAGAGACTCTGCAGGGGCTCATGGCAGCGGACCTCGACAGAAGCCTTGATCTCCGGCTTTTCCGAAGAAGCGGCTGTGATCGTCACCGTGCCCGCGCCGCGGCAGGTGATATCCCCGCTGCTTGTGACGGAGAGCACGGACGGATTCGAGCTTGTCCAAATGACGCTCTTGTTGTTTGCCTCGAAGGGCACGACCTCTGCAAGCAGCCGCTGCGAGGGGTCTCCCCGATAGATATCGTTTTCGAACTCCTTGATCGAGACGGCGTGGACGGAGTTGTCGGTGACGAGCACTTTGCGCTTTGCGCTCGCCGCCTTGTTTTCGGCGCTCGTCACGGTGACGAAGGTCTCGCCGTAATAGTTGGCTTTGATTTTGCCGTTTTCGTCGACGGTGGCAACGTCCGTGTCCTCGATGGAGAAGACGAGGTCCTGATCATCCGCTTCGAGCGGGAAGACGTTGACCTCCAAGAGTTCCTCGGGCGGGGCGGACTCGTCCTTCATGACGAGGACGAGCGTCTCGCTCTTGACAAACTCGACCTTTTCCACATAGATGTGGACGATCATGCTCATGATCGCTCCGCTCACGAGCATGATCGCGAGGATCAAGAGAGGCAATAAGATAATTGTGGATACCATTAACTTCTTCATACACTGTTACTCCTCATCAAATCTCCGTTTTACGGTACCGTTCTTCGGCTGTGAACCAAAAGACAACAAAGTTGACCGCCGCATAGATCGTGGTCACTGCAATTGCGGTAAGATATGCAAACATCTTCCCGTTTGCGAAAATTTTCGGGAAGAGGACGCTGCACGCCCCTAAGATCGCGGCGATGACGAGCCCGATCAGGAGCATGTAGATGATGTTGATCTCCTCCGCCTCTCCGTTTGCCTTGGGCTTCAAGTTGGGGTTTGCAAGATTCAGATTGATCCCGTTGAACACGAGCCCTGCCGCGAGCAGTAGCTGCGAGAGCAAGAGAAGGGCGATCTCCGTTCCGTCGATGAATTTCAGTGCGCCGATGACGGCTGCGCTGATGACGAGGGCGACTGCGCTCACGCCGATATTCAGAGCACCCTTGATGAGAAGCTGCTTTCTGAAGGAGACGGGGATCATCTTGGTGATGTAAAAATTTCTGCCCTCCACGCTCAGAACGGTCGCCGCAAAGGAGGAGATCATCGCCATAAAGATGGCGACAACGAGCATGGACGCGCCGAAGTTGATGCCCGTCCCGACCTGCGCCTCGCCGACCATCGTCACAAGACGATTGCAGAAAAAGACCATGACGGGCGTGGAAATCGCAACGCCGAGATAGAAATAAGAGTACGTCTTGGTGCGCAAAATTTCGCGGAAACTGTAGCGGAAGATCGCCCGCGCGTTGTGAAATCCGTCAATTGAGGTGCGCCGTTCGTACATTCCTTCCCCGCCGTCGAGCGCACGTTTGCGGAAGTTGTTGCACACCGTCCGCGCCAGGGCGACGCCGCCCGCGATGAGAAGGACGCCCGCCCCCAGATAGACCCCGAACCCGAGCAGGAAATTTTCGAAAAAGACGGCGTTCCCGAGGTAGTAGGCGGGGTTGAAATAGGAGTCGAGCGCGGCAAGAAGGGCCTCCCAGATTTCGAGGGTCCCCTCCTCCCAGTTGCGGTGAATGAAAAATTCCGCAAGCACCGTGAGAATGTAATAGTAGAGCAGAAATGCCCCGATCAGAAACAGCACAAAGAGCACGAGCCGAACGATCCCGTGCTTTTCAAGATAAGAGGTGAGATATACCGCGGGGACTGCGATAAAGATCGAGAGCCCGAAGGGAACCATCGGCATGAGCAAAATTCCGAGCAGCACGCCGAGGCAGTAGAGAGCGCTCATACACCCCATTGCAATGCCGAACACGAGCATGACGGGCAGGAGCAAAATCGCCGAATAGATCAGAAGGTCGATATAGTTGAGAATGAGCTGGCTTAAAAAGAGCTTGAAGGGGCTGAGCGGAAAGCGCGCCGAGATCAGAAGATCGGCGGGACGGTAGAGCCTCTTCATCTGCATTCCCGTCGCCGCGACAGTCAGTCCCGCCATGATGACGGTGAGATAGAGGACGGACAGCCGCTTTGCACCGACCGAAATGCTCGATTTTAAGACAAAGGAGAGCGTCCAGACGAGCGCAAGGGCGATCGCGACGGCAAAGAGAGAGGCGACGAGCGTCATGATCGCGCTCGCCTTGTTGTTGTTTTTGTTGAGCCCCCACTTCAATTTGAGTTGCAGACGGATAAATTCACGCATCTCTCTTCCCCTCGTTGAGTTCCATATAGTACTTTCCGAGGTCGAAGCCCTCTTCCCGTCTCAGATCGACGATGTCGGCGACCTCTCCCTTCCGAATGAAGACGATCTTGTCGCAAACTTTTTGCACGACATCGAGATTGTGAGAGGAAAAGAGGACGGAATGTCCCCCATCTGCGTAGTTTCGGATAAAATCGCACAGGAGCGTCATCGTCTGATGGTCCAAGCCGACCATGGGCTCGTCCAACACCCAGAGCTTGGGTTCGTGCGTGAGCGCACCCAAAATGCAGATCTTCTGCCGCATTCCGTGCGAATAGCCCGCGATCTGCACGTCGAGGGCATGGGCGATCTCGAATTTCACCGCAAGATCGTCCGTGATGTACCTCTTCTGTTCCTTGGTCGCCCCATAGAGGCTTCCGATATAGTTGATGTACTCCCTTCCCGTCAGTTTTTCATAGACGGAATGGTCGTCGGGAACGTATCCAATGAGCTTCTTTGCCTGTTCGGACTGCTTTACAATGTCGAATCCGCCGACATGGATCGCGCCCTCCGTGAAGGGAAGGACGCCTATGATGCTCTTGATGATCGTGGATTTTCCCGCGCCGTTGCTTCCGACGAGTCCCACAACTTCCCCCTCCGAAACGGTAAAACCGATATGGCGGGCGGAATAGTTCGGGTTGTTCCGATACTTCTTAGAATAATCACTCACTTCCAACATATGTTTCTCCTCAACTCCTCAATGGTTATACTATTATAACACATCTGCGGATATAAAACAACCGCATTTCGACATAATAGAATAAGATGTGCCGAAAAAACGCGACACATCTTCCACTTTTTTACAAATTATGGAATAAACTCAAGGTTTCGGCAAAAATATTGCGCAGCAAGATTTTTGCCGAAACCCTTATTTCTTGATAGAATAAATCACCTTCACAGGTTCGGAGAGGCCCTTCAGGGGTCTGCCGCGGGTGCCGGTGACGTCGATGGGAATGCTCTCCGTGGAGAGGGTGATCGCCTCGTTGTCCGTCTTGATGAGAAGAGAATAGGGCTCGGTGACATAGTCGGCAAAGAGCACTTTTTCACCCTCTTTCAAGGAGGCGATCTGCACGCCCTTGCGGTATCTGGGCAGAGAGTCGATCTGCGCGACGATGACCCGCTTGAATCTTCCGTTCGTGAACGCCGTGACGATCTCCCCCGCGCCGTCGATCTGCGAGGCGAAGAGGACGCTGTCGCCCTCGTTCAGATTCATGCCCTTGACGCCGCCCGCGACTCTGCCTTGAAGAGGAATGTCGTCCTTTCTCGCGTTCAGACACATGCCCTTTTCGGAGACAAAGAAGACGGTGTCCTCTCTCCCCGCGGTATCCGTCTGGACGGTGACGACCTCGTCGCCCTCGGCAAGTTTGATCGCCTGAAAGCTGTCCTTGGAGACGACATATTCGCTCCACTGCGTCTTTTTGAGCATTCCCTGTTTGGTGACAAAGAGGACGTTCCCCTCTTTCTGCGCCCAGGGGAAGATGCCGACGGGACGTTCCCCCTTTTCGATGCCGTCGAAGAGGTCGGAAAGCTCGAAGCCGCTCTCCTGGTATTTGCAGACGCACTCCTCCGCCCTCAGGTGCAGGCATTTGCCGAAATTGGTGAAGACGAGGGCGTCCTCGTCGGACATGACGGCAAGTTTTGCGGTGACGATCGCGGAGGGACGGGTCTTTTCGCTCACTTCCTTGGAGGAGGCGGAGAAGTTTTTGTCCGAGACGCACTTGATTGTCCCCGCCGCCGTGAGGAGGAGCTGCGAGGAAACGCCCGGCTGGCGGATGTCCGTGCGCTCCGCCGCCGTCTCGCTCTCGCTGCCCACGAGAGTGGACTTTCTCGGGAGCTTATACTTCTTTTTGATCTCGCCGATCTCCTCCTTGACGACCTCGAGCTGCAATTTCGTGCTGCCGACGATCGCCGTGAGCTTTTTGATGAGTTCCTTGAGCTGCTTTAATTCCTCTTCGAGCTTGAAGACCTCGAGTTTGGTGAGCCTTGCAAGGCGCAGATCGAGGATCGCCTGTGCCTGCCGCTCGCTGAGGGAGAAGCGCTTGCGCAATTTATCCCGCGCGTCCGACGTGGAGTCGGCATTCTTGATGATCTTGATGACCTCGTCGATGTTTCTGACGGCGATGATCAATCCTTCGAGGATATGGCAGCGCTCCTTCGCCTGGTTGAGGTCGAACTTCGTGCGGCGCAATATGACTTCGCGCTGATAGTTGACATAGTACTTGATGATGTCGAGAAGCCCCATCTGGACGGGCTTCCCCCCCGCGATGGCGACCATGTTGATGCCGAAGGTCGTCTCGAGGTCGGTATATTTATAGAGGATTTTCAAAATCGCCTCGATGTCGGTATCCCCTCTCACCTCGATGACGGCGCGGGTGCCCACGCGGTCGGATTCGTCGGTGACGCGGGTGATCGGGGAGAGCTGTTCCTTCTTCTCCTCTCTCAGCTCCGCAATGCGGCGCAGAAGGTTCGCCTTGTTGACCTGGTAGGGAAATTCGGTGATGACGATGTTCTTCTTGTCCGCCTCCCCCTGTTCCACCTTGATGCGGGCGCGGAGGGTGATCTTGCCCTTTCCCGTCTTATACGCCTCTTCGAGTTCGCCCGCGATGATGTATCCGCCCGTGGGAAAGTCGGGGGCGGGAATGTATTTCATGAGTTCCTTGAGGGTGATCGAAGGCTTGTCGATGTAGGCGATGACGCCATCGATGGTCTCTGCAAGATTGTGCGGCGGGATATTCGTCGCAAGTCCCACGGCGATGCCCGACGCGCCGTTGACAAGTAAATTCGGAAATCTCCCGGGGAGCATGTCGGGCTCCTTCAAGGAGTCGTCGAAGTTGAGGGAAAAGCTGACGGTGTCCTTGTCTAAATCGCGCAGAAGTTCGAGCGCGAGCGGCTCCAATCTCGCCTCGGTGTAGCGCATTGCCGCGGCGGGGTCGCCGTCCACAGAGCCGAAGTTTCCATGACCGTTGACGAGGGTCCTGCCCATGTTGAAGTCCTGCGCCATGCGGACCATCGCGTCATAGACGGAGGAGTCGCCGTGCGGGTGGTATTTACCCATGCAATCGCCGACGATGCGCGCCGACTTCTTGTGCGGCTTGTCGGGGAGCAGCCCCATCTCGTACATGGTGTACAAAATCCTGCGCTGGACGGGCTTCAAGCCGTCCTCCACGCGGGGGAGCGCTCTGTCCATGATGACAAATTCCGCATAGGGCAGCATGGAGGAGGGAAGGACCTCTTCAAGCGGCGTTACAAACAGATTGCCCTGCGGTTCGACTTGTTTTTCACTCTTCTTCATCGCGTGCCCCCTTCTTTTCTACCCTCTCGAGGAAGGAATCCGTCTTGTTGAAATTGGCAAAGCGGTTCAAAAATTCCTTTCTGCCCTCGACCTTGTCCCCCATGAGGGTGGTGATCATGTTCTCCGCCTCGACGGCGTCCTCGATGGTGACCTGCGTCAGATTTCGCTTGACGGGATCCATCGTCGTCGTCCAAAGCTGCTCCGCGCTCATCTCGCCCAAGCCTTTATAGCGTTGAATGAGATAGCCCCTGCCGACCTTTTCGATCTTCTCCTGCAACTCCTTGTCGTCGTAGGCGTACTCCTCGGCGGAGCCGTTCTGCTTATAGACCTTATATAGGGGCGGCATTCCGATGTAGACATGCCCCGCATTGACGAGCGGCCGCATGTAGCGGAAGAAGAAGGTCAAAAGAATGCAGCGGATGTGGAAACCGTCCTGGTCGGCATCCGAGAGGATGATGACCTTGTGGTAGTTGAGCTTGTCCAAATTGAAATCGTTTCCGATCCCTGCGCCGAGCGCGGAGATGATCGTGCGGATCTCCTCGTTTGCGAGCACTTGATCGAGCCGCTTCTTTTCGACGTTGAGCGGCTTGCCGCGGAGGGGCAGAATGGATTGAAATTGTCTGACCCGCGCCTGCTTCGCCGTGCCGCCTGCGGAGTCCCCCTCGACGATGAAGAGCTCATTCTGTTCGGGCTTTCTCCCCGAGCAGGCGGCGAGCTTGCCGACGAGCATCAGGGAATCGATACTGTTCTTCGCACGGGCGTTGTCCTTCGCCTGCCGCGCCGCAATGCGCACCCGCGCCGCGCCCTGCGCCTTCTTGAGGATCTCCTCAAAGCACTTCTTTGACCCTGTCTGCGAAAGAAGCGCCCTCAAGCCCTCCACGACCGCGCTCTCGACGGGTGACTTTGCCTCGGGATTGCCGAGCTTGGTCTTGGTCTGTCCCTCGAACTGCACGTTCTTCATCTTGATGGACAAGACCGCCGTGAGCCCCTCGCGGAAGTCGTCGCCGAGGAAATTGGGGTCCTTCTCCTTGAGCGTCTTGCTCTCCCGCGCATAGTCGTTGAGCATTCGCGTCAGTCCGCTGCGGAAGCCGATCTCATGGAAGCCGCCCTCCGGCGTCGGAATATTGTTGACAAAGGAGAAAAGATTCTCGGTATATTCCCCCGTGTGCTGAATGGCAAATTCGATCTTGATTCCCTCTTTCTCCGTCTGATAATAGAGGGGTTTTTGATAGAGGGTCGTCTTGCCCTCGTTCAGGGACTTGACGAAGTCGGAAATTCCCCCTTCATAATGGAAGATGACGGAGTAAGGCTGCGTCGCCCCCGCAAGATCGAGCTGAACTTCCTCGCCGCTGTTCTGCGCGTCGTATTCTCCCTGCGTAATGCGCTCATCGACCAGACGAATGGAGAGCCCCTTGTTCAAAAAGGCGAGCTCGTTGAGACGGTTGGAGACCGTCGAGAGCTGGAACTCCGTGGAGGAAAAGACGGTGTCGTCGGGCAAAAAGTGAACGTAAGTCCCCCTTCTCTTCGTCTTCTTGTTGAGATTTTGCAAAGGGCCCATCGGAATGCCCGACTCGACCTTCTTTTTCTTGCTGTCATACCCCGAGCGGAACTCCATGCCGTAGGTATTACCGCCCTTGTAGACCTCGACTTTCAGCCACTTGGAGAGGGCGTTTGTGACGGACGCGCCGACCCCGTGAAGACCTCCCGAAAAGGCATAGTTGCTCTCGTCGAATTTGCCTCCCGCATGGAGCTGGGTAAAGACGACCTGAACGCCGGAGACCTTCATCTTGGGATGAATGTCGATGGGAATGCCTCTGCCGTTGTCCTCGACGGAGGCGGAACCGTCCTTGTGGAGAATCACCTCGATCTTGTCGGCGTAGCCGTTCGCCGCCTCGTCCACTGCGTTGTCGACGATCTCCCAAAGGATGTGATGCAGTCCGCGGGAGCCGGTCGAACCGATGTACATGCCCGGACGGAGCCGAACGGCGTCCAGCCCCTCGAGGATGGTAATGTCCCCCGCGTCGTAATGATTGGCTGCCATGTAAACCTCGCTATTGGTAAAATAGATAGACTCATTATACCATATTTTGGGGAATAAGGCAAGCAACGAGACTATATTTCGAAGGAAATCTTTTTTCAAAGCACAAGAAAGAAAAAAGGAGCATTAGAATGCCCCGAAGATCCATGGAAAATCAATTGTAAAAGTTCAGAAACCCGAAGATGATGAGATACGTCCCGATCGCCCCCAGGATAAGCCCCGAGGCAACGAAGGGAATGGGGATCGTCTTGTAGTAATACATCGTGAGTAAACTGACGATAACCCCATAGAGCCCGAGAATGCTTCCGATGATGATCTGAATGACGCGTTTGTTTTTCATGCCAAAAGATTAGCACAAATTGGCAAAGACTTCAATGCTTTTCACAAAGATTTTGAATATAATTCATTTTTTGTCACATTTTTAAGAAAAAACATCACAAATCACGCCGATTATGTCTGACATAGTACTATGCAAAACGGCAAAAAATGGAATTTGGTTTCGACGAAAATCTTCCTGCGGAATATTTTCGTCGAGGAAATGAGCTTTTTTGCCTCGATTAGTTTGGTCCTCTCGTTCG
The DNA here is from genome assembly GCA_947589565.1 of uncultured Clostridia bacterium. Classification (GTDB taxonomy): domain Bacteria; phylum Bacillota; class Clostridia; order Christensenellales; family Borkfalkiaceae; genus Gallimonas. Next base: position 24,976 of record CANQBW010000005.1, read on the forward strand.
CTTTCACAACAATAAGCCGAAGGGGTTCGGCAAATGGGGTGCTGCTCCGGCAAGGGAACCTTGCCTCGCGCAGTAATTTTGGAACGTCCCCGTCGATAGCTTAAGGGGATGTTTCGACGACGCCGCGCCGCCTGCATATAGCAGGCGGCGCGGCTGCTCAACATGACAGTGGTAAAAAGCAATGTCATTCCGAGCGCAGTCGACGACGCGCCGTTCTATTGTTTATCGAAGCGCGGCGCACGAGCCTTTAGGCGAGTATGGATCCCCCCAAGCAAGCGACGGGACGTTCCTAAAATCGTAATACAACAATCTAACGACCAAGGGGATTCTTCGATTCCGCTTCGCTCCACTCAGAATGACATCGGTAGCCCTTTGTTCTAAAAAATGCGCGGAGCAGAATCGCCATTCTGCGGCAGCGGTTCGGCGGTAGCGTCCGCCGCACCCCGCCTCGCTACCGGCTCGGCTGTCGCGTTGCGGTTCACAGCGCACTGCGCTGTTGAACAGAACTCGCAACGCTCCACCCTGTTTGCGCCCCACAGGACGCACATTGTTGTGAAAGCGATTAAGAGGATCAATCAATTCAAGGCAACCAAGTCCATTTCCTCGAACGTAAATATTCCCGAAGGGAAGATTTCGTTCGAAATTTTTTATTTATGTTGTTTTTTCCACTCCTTGATCTCTTCGAGGCGGGCTTTGAATCTCCCCTCCACGCCCTCTTCGGTCGGAAAATAGTACTCCTTTCCCAGGAGACTGTCGGGCAGACACTGCATGGTCGTCAACTTGTCCTTATAGTCATGGGCGTACCTGTACCCCTTGCCGTAATCGAGATCCTTCATGAGTTTGGTGGGCGCGTTTCGGATGATGAGCGGCACCGGTTCCGAGAGCATGGACAGGGCGTCCTTCTTCGCCAAGTTGTAGGCGACGTCGAGCGCGTTCGACTTGGGCGCGATCGACAGATACACGACTGCCTCGGTGAGGTGAACCGAACACTCCGGCATTCCGATGAGGTGACAGGCCTGATAGGCGGCGACGGCGATCTCGAGCGCACGAGGGTCGGCAAGTCCCACATCTTCGCTTGCAAACCGCGTGACCCGCCGCGCGATATAGATGGGGTCCTCCCCCGCTTCAAGCATCCGCGCGAGCCAATATACGGCGGCGTCGGGATCCGAATTTCTCATGGACTTATGCAATGCGGAGATCAGATTGTAGTGTTCTTCTCCCGATTTATCATAGAGAAGGGACTTTCGCGAGGTGCACTGCTCGACGGTCTCCCGCGTGACGGTCGTCTTTTCCCCATTGAGGTCGCCGTTCAGAATCGCCATCTCAAGGGTGGAGAGGGCGTTCCGGGCGTCCCCGTTTGCAAAATTTGCGATCATTTCGAGGAGCTCGTCGGAAATTTCCACCTCCTGCCCGCCGAATCCGCGCTCGTCGGTGATCGCGCGGCGCAAGAGAGAGGTGAGCTCTTCCGTCTTGAGCGCCTGGAGGACAAAGACCTTGCAGCGGGACAGAAGCGCCCCGTTGACTTCGAAGGAGGGATTCTCGGTGGTCGCGCCGATCAGAATGATGCTTCCCTTTTCGACATAGGGAAGAAAGGCGTCCTGCTGGGCTTTGTTGAAGCGGTGAATCTCGTCGACAAAGAGAATGGTCTTCTCGCCGAACCTGCGATTCTTCTCCGCCTGCTCCATCACCTGCTTGATCTCCTTGATCCCGCTCGTGACGGCGGAAAAATCGATGAAATTCGCCTTGGTGCGATTGGCGATGATCCGCGCGAGCGTCGTCTTGCCAACGCCGGGCGGACCCCAGAAGATCATGGAGCCGACTTTATCGCTCTCGATGAGCCGACGGAGGACTTTCCCCTCACCCAAGAGATGTTTCTGCCCGCAGAACTCCTCCAGCGTCTGCGGCCGCAGCCTCGCCGCCAGCGGCTCCGACTCCGCCCGCTCAAAAAATGTTTCCTGTTCTATCATTCCGCACCGCCCCTCGCGGCAAAAAGCCACAAGTACCCTTTTTCAAAATTATACTCCTCCCCCCGCCCCCTGTCAAGTTTTTGTAAAGCCATTTACGCACATACAAACTTCCTGCGTGAATTAACTTTTTTTGTAATTTGGTAAAATACTCATATTAAAACTTGTTTTATTTCATTTTTTTTGTTATAATTATTGATACTTTCGGAGAAAAAAATGATTTATTATCATATTGATAGAACCTGCTCGATTCAAATTGGAAACCTTGATTTTTCCCGCAAAAGCACACCGCCCTTTGGCGCAAGTTTTTCTCACTTGTCACGCCATGGATATAATTATTTTGCGGGACAAAGTGATTCGAACAACTCTCGTGAATGGGAGTTCGCTTTAGAGTATATTCGGGCAACAAAATACCCGAATTTACCGTCACGCTTTCAATGCCTTTTTGCAACATCATCGGAAAAAGATTTTCGTCAATGGTTACATTATTTTTTCCAATATCCTTCACCGTTCCATATGGTAAAGATAGAAAGCGATAGCGGCTATGAATTTGACGCCTCTTTTTTTACCGGAGCCAAACTTAGCGATTTCCCGTTTACTCTCCAAAGTCACCCTACGTCATTAGGGGCAATGTGTGAAGTTGCTGATCATTATTGGGCTGGAGAGAAGACAGCAAAACCTTTCTTGGAGGTATTAATTCCCTTACCTTGTAAAGTCGTTGAAATCGAAAAATTTTTTATAAACTTCGACAAATCGATCACATTAATTCATTAAAGGTACGTTACGACAGAAACGAAAGTTATTTCAGATTACGCTATTATAATTTATCGGTATAGTCCTCGGCTCTGTACTGCCCGACAATGCGCTTTCCCACCAAAGTAATTGCCTTTTTGGGGCAGAGACTGATACAGCGATAGCACATCGTACATTTTCCGAGCGGCGAAACAACGCCGTCTTTCAAAAGGAGATTCTTCATAGGGCAAATGCGAACACAGTTCCCGCATCCCACGCAAAGCGCTCTGTCTATCTTTAATTTTTGACTATAATGCTTCGTCTTGTTGTAGAACCATAGCCTTTGACCGAACAGCCCTGCAGCATGAGCGAAAATACTCAAACCGTCGCGAGGGAATTTCCCGTTCTTGATTTGCAAAACCGCACGCTCGATTTTATCTTCCGCACGGCGGATGATTCGGAAATTCTCCTCTTCACTTTTCTTTAAGAGTTTACTGTCGCATACGCTATCCGGCATTTTGAGATGCAGACCGCCCAATACATGAGCTCCGCACTTTTTGAATAGTCTTGCCGCGCAACCCGCCCCGTCTCCGCTGAATGCTCCCATCGTCACCACGCATAGAACGCTTTTCCCTCTCCAAAGCTCTTTGTATTCAAGAATAAAATCCCGTACCATTTTCGGAGCATTTGAAAACTGCACGGGATAGCCGAAGATGATATTTTTGTAACCCTCGGCAACGGAGAATACGGAATCATCTTCGATTGCGACAATCGGGGCGCATTCGTCTAACAAGTTTACAAGTCTTGAGACGCAAAACTTCGTGTTCCCCGTTCCGCTGAAGTAAATTGCACAAAATTTCCTTTCCATCTTTCTCCGTCCATTATAAAATAGAGTAGCGCAATCAGTATATTATACCATAAAAACAGGAGGAACAAGAAGACTCGTCAAGGCTATTTACCTTGCTATCATTTCTTTTGCGATGGTCTCAACGCTTTTAGAGGTTGTTTCGATTTTGACCGTTTTTAAATTCTGATACAAAGGCAATCGCGCAACACTTTTTTCAATTATGTCCGCCGCCCGAATCCCCTCTGTGATATCTTTTAGCAGTCGTTCCCGCAGCGTTTTCTCGTCGCAGACAAGCGAAAACGCTTTCACGGTGCACCGGCTCGTATCAATTCTTTGTAACAAGTCGTCTATAATATCCTGTCGGTGCATGACCCAACAAAAGACTATGTTTTCATAGACAGAACAATGAATAAAGTTATTGAGCAGATGGCAGATGTTATCCATAACCATATTTTTGGTTTCATCCGTCACTTGAAAGGGATTTGCGTTCCAACACCAATCCCCGTCAAGAAACACGCTATTCACCAGCATTTCATTCATTTTTCGGCATACGGCAGTTTTTCCCACGCCCATTGTCCCGCCGATCAAATAAAGTGTTTTCATAATTCTCCGCTAAATTTATCGTTTTGTTTTGAGTTCTATTCAAGATTGAAAATATCGTTTTCGTTCGAGTTGTCAGAAGATTGATTTTTATTCTTTTTCGACGAGACGATTTGTTTGACGGTATGGATATACCACAATATTCCCGTTATGGGGGAGACAAGAAGACTCAATACAAGGATCCCGCCGAAGCCCAAAATTACGCCGATGCGCACTCCGTCCCGAAAAGCATGATCGGGGGATTTTCCTTCGAAATATTTGATTGCCAATTGCACGCCAAAAAGCACGGAAGGAATGATAAAAAACGCCCACGAAACGACAATTACCATTGACGTAACTCTATATGTGTCGGGAATAAAAGCCGGATCGAGAAGATATAGTAAAACGGTTAACCCCGCAAGCGTAATGCAAATTGTCAAAACAATCAATAATTGTTTTATTTTGTTCATCGAGTTCTCCGTTAATTGAACTTTACCGCTTTTTCAATTTCGGCATTGGCAGATCGTCATACATTGCCTCAAATAATCCCGTCAAAAAAGCCTTGTCGTCCACATTGTCCACATTGAGCATTTCCTTCGCACCCTCATACGGCAGGGAATACTCCGCTTGTGGCAAATAGGATAAAGCGGATTTCACGGGTTTTACGAGCAACCGATCGTCATAGATCCCGCCGACAAGTTTACCGCGATAGTAAATCAGAAATTCACCCATCATAGGCTTGTAGGTTACGTCCTTTAAGTCGGATAATTGCTCTGAAATGAAATTCAGATATTCTTTGCTTGACGGCATAATCCCTCCGCGAAATTGAAATTTATTGATTTCTTCTTCCGTGCCATTCAGTCCAAAACGCGAGATAGCCGTCCCGATCGATTTTGTCGTTTGGAAGTATTTTTGGAGTGCAAGATTTATAAAATGCTTCAACTTTATCTGCAAAGGCAAAGACGGCTCGTTTGTACTCTTCAAGCGAAATTTCTTCTCTTATACCGTCCTCCAATACCAAAATTACCCTATCCCTGTCGTGAAAAACCGACCAATCGATTCCGTTATTGCATCCACATATGATCACATTGTCCAATGTTTCGTTTGCGAAGATCGAAAATCCACAGCAAGGAAATAGCTGATTGTCGGTATGGATTACATGATTTTCAGTCAATGTTTTTAGCAGATAGAGCGCAGAAGCACTGACCGTGGCATCATACTCCAACCGCCTGCCCCCGATATAGGCGACGGCGTGACCATGCAAACACAGGTCCTCTCGTTCATCAATGCCTTCCAACCAATGAAAATCCGTGGCGTCGATCGAAAAACTCATATTTTTCTCCGCTAAATTCCTGTTTATCATAATAATTATACCATAAAAACAAGGCAAACGCAAGTAGCAGGCGGTGATAACAGATAAAAAGGAAATCCGACATAGTAAAATAGCGCAGGCGGCAAATGCCGCCTGCGCTATTTGGTGCACCGTCTGAAAATAAATAAGTATAGTGCGCTATACCTATGGCGTAGACACCGTCGTCCGTTTGGGAAATTCAAATTTATATTACTGATTTGTACTTACGATTATAGTATAAGAATATTCATCAAGCTCTATTAAAATAGCCGAATACCGTATTGCTTGTTTACAAGTCAAAGCATAATGCTTTATTTCTCCGTCGTTTGGCGTTACAGATTGAATTTCCAAAGCGTCGGTATCATAATTGAAAATGACGCTTTCGGGATTAGTAATTACGGGGTATTGACTACCGCCGCCGGCAGAATAGGCAACCAAAATGTGATATGTTTTGCCGACTTCTAAAACATAATCGTCTTCCACAAGCGTTGTTTTATCGGCATAGGGCGAATTATAAACGCCATATGCCGCGTCGTCATCTTCGGGCAAACCTATACAAGCAACTATGCCATATATTTTTGCTTTGGTAGAGCCGCACGCCGTCAATGTCAACGATGATATTATTAATAACAAAAAAGACTCAAATATAGATAATTTCTTTTTCATACTACAAATCTCGCTAAATGGTAATTTATAAGAATTAGGTGTTTAAGAACTTTTCGATTTAACGCTACAATTATACCATAAAAACAGGGAAAACGCAAGTAGCAAGCGGCGCTCATCTCCACCCTCTCGTCCCTTCAAGATTCGTATAAACGAGCAGGCATACCCAAAAGGGTATGCCTGCTCGTTGGTGCGGATGAAGGGACTCGAACCCCCATGGTCGCCCACAGGAACCTGAAACCTGCGCGTCTGCCAATTTCGCCACATCCGCATATTTTGTTGTCGGGGGATTTGTTGCTTACCGAAAAGCCGTCTTTTTGAGATTGCCGTCCGCTGCGTCGAGCTGCCAAACGGTGCCTTCGCCGAGCGACTTTACAGGTTCGCCGTTTGTGATTTCCAAGGCGGAGCAGTTCTCCAATCCCCACGCCTGCCACTTATTATAGCGCACTATTTCGTCAAAGTCAAGCATTCTTTCATTGTAATGGGGAGAAATTTTTCCCTTTACAAGACCCAAACCCTTCCACATCTCGTACTTTCCCTCTTCCACGGAGTCCGAATACATGTCCTCGAACCAGCAGATCGCGCCCGCGGAGAGCCCGCAGAGCATCACCCCGCGCTCATATGCCTCGAGAATAAAGGGCAGAATGCCGCTCCTCTTCCATTCCTCGAGCATATACACGGTATTTCCGCCGCCGACATACAGAAAATCCGCCTTTTTGAATTTCCCCTTGATCTTTTCAAGGTCGATCTCCCTGTTCACGGTCAATACGACGTCCGTCTTAATATCAAACAGCCCCGTATAGACCTTGTGAAAGGTATTGTAATAGGGCATACAGTCATGGCTCGCCGTCGGAAGGAAGAGTCCGAACGCGCGGAGAGTTCCCGCATGTTTCTTCGCCTCTGCCGCGATGTATTCGTCGATTTTGATCGTCTCTCTGTTCTTGAGTTCTCCCCCGCCGATCGCGAGAATGCGCTTATCCATTCTTTCCCTCCATGCGGTCCGCCTCGCTGTCCCCCGCGGGGATCCCGACCGTTCTGTCGACGGGCAGCGAGAAGATGACCCCGTTCGCCTCCGTCTTGAGTCCGACGGTCTCGTTGAGTGCCTCCATGATCGCCCGCTTGTTCTCGTGTTTGGACAAGATCAAGAGAATTTCCTGCTCCTGCATGAGGGTGATCCCGATGAACTGTTCCGATTTTTCATTGCCCGTGGAGCGGGCGCGGACGACGGTCCCTCCCGCGGCTCCCGCGGCGCGGGCTGCCTCCATGGCGATGTCCACATGGTTGACCGCGATCGCGGCGACGATCAGGTCGTATTTTCTCTCTTCGGCGTGCATGATCCCCCTCCCATCCAGCGTTTTTTCGGTCGCCGCTCCCACGAGTCCCTTGGAGACGATCTCCGAGACCCCCGACAGCGGAATGGTAAATCCGATCCCCTTTCCCACGCGGTACTGCATGATCTTCTGGCGCATCATTCTCAAAATGAGAGTCTCGTCCGTCTCGGGAAAGAGGGAGAGCATGATGCTCTTTTCGGACTGACCGATCCCCAAATAGTCCAGAACGGCGGAGTGCGCCGTCCCCATGCCCGCAAAGGAGAAGACGAGCGCGAGAGAAAATTCATTCAAAACCTCTTTGAGCGCCTCTTCGTCGTCCTTGTTGACGATACTGAGGAGCAATTTGGGGCGCGGAACGCGCTCTGTAGCTCCCGCAGGCGATTTTCTGTTCGGCATTAATCCACCTCGAAATCAAGGATCCTGTCCTCTACCTTGAGAAATTGACGCTTGATCCTCTTCGTCTTATATTTGTATGTAATTCCCAGAATCTGAATGCTGATGAGGGGCGCGAGCGCGACAAACGCAACGCACCCGAACGCCTGCGTCATGATCGCCCCCGTGCCGCTCCTTATGAGCGTCGCGCCGATCGCCATCGGCAGGACAAAGGAGCTGACCATCGCGCCGCTTGCGACGCCGCCCGAGTCGAAGGCGATACCTGTATACATGGGCGGGGTGAAAAAGGTCAGAGCGAGCGCGATCACATAGCCGGGGATCAGGATATACATCACAGAAATTCCCGTTAAGATTCGAACCATGGCGAGCCCGATCGCGACGCAAACCCCGATACAGAGTCCCTTTTTCATCGCAGAGGAGCTGATCGCGCCCGCGCTCATGCGCTCGACTTGCTTTTTCAAGACGTGCACGGCGGGCTCCGCCGCCACGACGAAATAGCCGATGACCATGCCGACGGGAATGAGCAGTGCGCCGCTCCAAAGCTTAGCAAGCGCCTGTCCGATCTGAAGTCCCACGGGCATGAATCCGACGTTCGCGCCCGTCAAAAACAGGACAAGTCCCACAAAGGTATACAAAAATCCGAACAAGATCCGCAGCATCTGGCGCTTGTGGAAGGAGCGCGTGATGAGCTGGAAGAGCAGAAAGAAGACGGCAATGGGACAAATCGCGATGGCGACCTCTCTGCAATAGCTGCCGAGTCCCCGCAGATAGAGGAGAAGAAGTCCCCGTGTCTCCTCCACTTGGGTAATTTCGGGGGGAATGTAGTCGGTTCCCGTGATTTGAAAGACGATCCCGAGCACCAAAACTGCGACAATGGGTCCCACGCTCGAGAGCGCGACGAGCCCGAAGGAGTCGTCCTGTCCCTTCTTGTCGCCGCGGACGGAGGCGACGCCGACGCCGAGCGAGATGATGAAGGGAACGGTCATAGGCCCCGTCGTCACGCCGCCCGAATCGAAGGAGACCGCCCAGAAGTCCGGCGAGACGAAGATGCTCAAAAGAAAAGCCGCTGCATAGAAGACGATGAGAAGGATAGAGAGCCGAATCCGAAAGACGATGCGGAGCATGGCAAGGGTGAGAAAGATGCCCACGCCGAGCGCGACCGTCAAAATCAAAATATAGTTCTCGATCCCCGGCACCTGCTGAGCGAGGATGGTGAGATCGGGCTCTGCGATCGTGACGATGACGCCGATGACAAAGGACAAGAGCGCGATCAGCCAGATCTTTCTCGAATGGGTCATGGCGGAGCCGATCTTCTCGCCGATGACGAGCATGGACATGTCCGCGCCGAGCGTAAAGCACCCCATTCCCACAATCAAGAGCAAAACTCCCCCCAAAAAGAGGATAAAAGTCCCCGCGTCGAGCGGCGTAAAGGTCATGCTCAAAACCATCACGATGAGCGCGATGGGCAGAATGGAGGACAGCGATTCGTTGATTTTTTCCCTGAGCGAACCCGTCATGATCTCAAATACTTGTCTTCGATCGCCTTGATCTTATCGATCCGTCTCTGATGTTTTTCGAGCTTTGAGAAGGGGGTCTCCAAAAAGGTCTTGACGATGTCGAGGGCAAGATTGACCCCGACGATCCCCCCGCCGAGGGCGAGCGCGTTCGCGTCGTTGTGTTCGCGCGTGAGGCGTGCGCCCGTCGCGTCCGTACAGAGGGCGCAGCGCACCCCGGGAACCTTGTTCGCGACCATGCTGATGCCGATCCCCGTCGTGCAGACGAAAATTCCCCGCTCGCACTCCCCCTTTGCGACCGCCTCCGCCGCGGGAAGCGCGTAGTCGGGATAGTCGCAGGAATCGAGCGTCTTTGTGCCGAAGTCGAGGACTTCATAGCCCCCCTGTTTCAAAAATTCTGCGATTCTATTCTTGAGGGCAAGCCCTCCGTGATCGCAGGCAATTGCAATTTTCATACCCCATCCTCCACATTTTGGCTTTCGGGAGTGTTGCAGAACTTTTCGATGACGAGCGGCAGGCACTCCCGGATCCTGCGCAGCGTCGCACGGTAGACGTTGATATCCTTGCCGTAAGGGTCGGGGATTTCCATCCCCGCAAGAGAGGGAAAACTCGTCACATTCGGATATTTTTGAAGCGCCTGCTGCTGCGACTGCGTCATGCAGATGACGACCTTCGCCTCTTTGATGAGCTTTTCGGTGAGCTGCCGAGGCTTGAAGGTCTTGAGGACGGAAATTTTCGCCTCGGAAAGCGCCTGTGCGCTGTTCGCGCTCATGGGAGAGCCCGTCTCCGCCTTGAGTCCCGCCGAGCCGATGGTGTATCCCGTGATCTTTCTGCGGCGGAGCTCCTTTCTCAAGGCCGCCTCCGCCATCGGCGAGCGGCAGGTGTTCCCCGTGCAGACAAAGAGGATCTTTTCACGTTTTTTCCTATTTTGTTTCTCCATCATTCACCCCGAAGGCGCGATGCAGGCGGTTGAGGACCCCCGCCATCACGCCATCCTTTCTCGTAGGTTGTATCGCGATCAAGAGCGTCGCCTTTTTTTCTCCCTCGTGAAGGAGAGCATACAGTCTCTCCGCCATCTCTTCCCCCGTCTCTCCGAGGTCGAGGACGCGGAACCCTTCAAGCTCTTTCGCTGTCTTGCTCTCGCAGAGAAGATAGGGCGTGCCCTCGGCAGCCTGATAAATCTTCACAGCCTCTTCGGCGCTCTCACAGAACGCCGTCTTGCAGCGGGGAAGATAGTGCTTGTAGCTCATTCCGGGACTCTTGGGCTTTTCGCCCTCCTTTTTTTGATAAAACTCGCACCCATGTGCCACTTTTGCGATCATTTCGCGGGTCACGAGCCCCGCGCGGAGGATCTTCGGGACCTCTCCCGTGCAGTCGAGAACGGTGCTCTCGATCCCCCCGTTGCACGCTCCCCCGTCTAAGATCAGGGGGATCTTTCCGCAGAGATCCTCCATCACATGCTGCGCCGTGACGGGCGAGACATGCTTGGAAAGGTTCGCGCTCGGCGCGGCGATCGGAAGATCCACTTCCTTCAAAAATTTCTGCGCCGTTACCGAAGAAGGCACACGAATCGCGAGCGTATTCAGTCCGCAGGAGACGTATTCCGAGACCTTCCCCGTCGAGGGATAGACCATCGTCAAAGGCCCCGGAAGAAATGCCTCTCTCAGAGCCTTCGCATAGGGCGGCTCGGAGTCGATGAGGGGCTTGATATCGTACCCCCTGTGCACATGGACGATGAGCGGATTGTCGGAAGGCCTTCCCTTGAGGGAAAAGATATGCTTGACCGCTTCGTCCGAAAAGGCGTTTGCGCCCAATCCATAGACGGTCTCCGTGTGAAAGGCGACCGCCTCTCCCGCGCGGATATACTCCGCCGCGAGGGCGAAGTCTGTCTTTGAAATTTTCGTCTCCATCAGTCGAAGGGAACCCCTCCCTCGTCGGGCGGGACCTCCCCCTCATAGGGCGGAGGCTCTTCCCCGCTGTAGCGGGGCTCCTCTTGGGGCGCCCCCTGTTCGTCGACGTCGATGAATTTGGTACTCTCCCCCAAAAACCGCAGCTGAATGCGGCCGGGGGGGCCGTTTCTGTGCTTTGCGATGACGAGCTCCGCCGCCCCTTTGACGATGTTCCCCTTCTGGAGCTCCTCGGGCGTCGCGCCCACGTCGGGACGGTTGATGAACATGACGATGTCCGCGTCCTGCTCGATGGCGCCCGACTCTCTCAGGTCGGAGAGCTGCGCTTCCTTGGTCTGGATCCGTCTCAGCTGGGAGAGCGCGATGACGGGAACATCGAGTTCCTTTGCCATGATCTTCAGATTTTTGGTGATGTAGGCGACTTCCTGTGTGCGGTTTTCCGCGTCGAAACTCTTTTTGTCCCCTCCCATCAGCTGGATATAGTCGATCATGACAAGGTCGAGCGCACCCTCCGCGCTCTTTAGTCTTCTGCATTTCGAAAGGATCTCCGCGGGGGTGATCCGCGAGGAGTCGTCGATGAAAATTTTGCTCTTTCTCATCTTTTCGCTCGCGACCATGAGGTTTTTCCAATCCCTCTGGACGAGTTTCCCCGAGAGCGCCTTCTCCATGCTCACTTCCGCATAGGAGCAGAGGAGCCTCTGCACGATCTGAATGCGGGGCATTTCGAGGGAGAAGACCGCCGCCGTGCCGTTCTTTTTGAGGCAGGCGTGCTCGACGATGTTCATCGCGAGCGAGGTCTTTCCCATGCCGGGACGCGCCGCGATGACGATGAGATCGGACCGCTGCAGTCCGTTCGTAATTCGGTCGAGGTGTTTAAAGCCCGTCTCCACGCCGCGCATGGCGTTGGGATCCGACTGGATCGCCTCGAATTTTTCGATGACCGAGGAAATGACCTCTCCGTCTCCGAGCCCCGAGAGATTGGAGCCGTTCTCCTGTCTGCTGACGTCATAGACGAGCTTTTCCGCATGGGACAGGGCCGCCCCCTCATCCTCCCCCTTCATGCCGGTCTCGATGATGCTCTTCCCCACGCGGATAAGTTCACGGTTGACCGAATCGCGGCGCAGAATTTCCGCATACTGCCTGTAATTTGCGGAGGAAGGAAGAAGCTGCGTGAGGTCGGTAAGATAGGAAACTCCCCCCGCGCTGTCCAGATTCCCGTCATGCTCGAGCCGATCGGCGAGGGTGACGACGTCCACCGGCATTCTCGCCGCAAAGATCGCCTTCATCGCACGCAGAATGATGCGGTGTTTTTCCGAATAGAAGTCCTCTTCCCGGAGCCCTTCGAGGATGTCCGTCTGGACATCCCCGTCGTTGATAATACATCCGAGAAGAGCGGCTTCCGCATCGGTATTGTGAGGCATCTGATGGTTCGGCATTGTTTTTCCCTTGTTTTAGCAGATTTTTTCGAACTCGCTGAGAGCTTCCTCGAACTCACGCATAGCGGCGAGGAAGGTCTCTTCCTTGGTGAGGTCGGCTCCCGCGATCTTGAGAAGGGAGACGGGATCCGTCGAGCAGCCGCCCGAGAGGAACTTGAAGTAGTTTTGGACGGCGCTCTCCCCTTCGTTCAGAATTTTATTGGCAATGCAGATCGCGGAGGTAATGCCCGTCGCGTACTTGTAGACATAGAAAGAGGTGTAGAAGTGCGGAACGCGCGCCCACTCGGTGGCGATCCGCTCGTCGTGAACGATCGCGCTTCCGTAGTAGGTCTCGTTGAGTTTTTTGTAGAGGGCGGAGAGATTGTCCTTGTTGAGGGGCTCGCCCGCCTCCGCCATCGCGTGCGCCTTCTCCTCGAACTCCGCAAACTGCGTCTGACGGAAGAGGGTCGTGCGGATCATGTCCATGAAGTAGTTGAGCAGGAACTTCTTGAACATGGGGTCGGTCGCCGTCTTCAGAAGATACTTGTAGAGGAGCACTTCGTTGACCGTGCTCGCGACCTCGGCGACGAAGATACGGTAGTCCGCCTTTGCGTAGGGCTGGTTCTTGTTGGAGAAGTAGGAATGGATGGAATGCCCCATTTCATGCGCGATCGTGAACACGTCATGCGCAGTCTTCTGATAGTTCAGAAGAACGAAGGGATGATTTCCGTAAATTCCGATGGAATATGCGCCGCTGCGCTTGCCCTCCGTCTCGCAGACGTCGATCCAGCCCTCGTCCCTGCCCTTGCGAAGGAGGGAATTGTACTCTTCGCCGAGGGGCTTAAGTCCCTTTAAGATGAGCTCGTAAGCTTCTTCATAGGAAAGTTTCAGATCCGCTTCCTCGACGAGAGAGGGATAGATGTCGTACATATACATCGTGTCGAGACCCAAGACCTTCTTTCTGAGCTGAATATAGCGGTGCATGAGGGGGGTATGGTCGTTGACGACTTTGATGAGGTTTTCATAGACGCTCTTGTCGACGTCTTCCTCTTTCAGTGCCTTCTGCATACAGGAATCATAGCCGCGAACCTTCTGGTAGAAGATGTCCTTCTTGACGTTGGCAAAGTAGGTCGTCGCGATCGTGTTGAGGACTTTTCCGTAGGCGTCATAGTATTTCTCATACGCCTCTTTGCGCTTTGCGCGGTCCTTTCCGTTGATGATGACGGAGTACATGCCGTGCGAGAGGCGCATCTTTTCCCCTTCATATTCGATCTCGGGGAAGTCGACCTCTGCATTGTTCAGCATGGTGAACACGTCCTGCGGCGCGGAGGTGACTTCGCCCGCCTGCGCGAGAATGCGCTCCTCCTTGTCGGAGAGAATGTGCTTCTTGCGGTCGACGATCTGTTTGAGCATATAGTCATAGTCCTTGAGACGGGGATCCTTCATAAAGGAGAGAAGCGTCTCATCGGGAAGGGAAGTGAGTTCGGGGACGACAAAGGAAGTCTCCGCGTCGAGCTTGGTGAGAAGGCTGGAAATTTTCGCCATATAGGAATTGTACTTGGTGTTGCGGACGTCCTCGTCATGCTTTAAATGGGCATACAGGTAGACGCGAAGGAGAGGAACGGTGTACTCTTCCTCCGCCTTGAAATAGGCGAGAACACCCTCCGCGGTATGTAAGGTCCCCCGATATTTTCCGAGATCCATCTTCTTCTCGGCGGCAGAGAACGCCTCTACCCATTTTTCGTCGCTCGGAAAAACGTCCGAGGTTCTCCATTTGTACTGCTCTTTGACTTCGCTTCTTTCCATAATATATATCTCCTTTTTTATTTTTAAATTGAAATGAACAGGACGCCGAGCGTATTCTTCCCGCAGTGTCCCGTGATGACGGATCCCGCGACCGTCTCGATGACTTCGTCGAACTCGAAGAGTTCCTCCACGCACTTCTTGGCAACGTCCACGAGCTTCTTCTCCGCGGAGCTATGGGTGATGAAGGCGCGGGTCTTATCGTAATTCGGATATTGCAGACGAAGGTCGGAAATGTAGTTCGTGATGCACTTCTCCATGCTCCCGCGGTACTTTTTGTCGGCGTAGAGTTGCCCGTCCCGCATTTCGATGAGGGGATGGATCTTCAGAAGATTTGCCCCGTACATCTGCATTCTCGAACATCTTCCCCCTTTAAAGAGGTAGTCGAGGCGGTCGGGCACAAAGGAGGTGTTGATCTTCGGCGCGATCGCCTGGGTCTCTTCGACGATTTTTTGTGCGTTCTCCCCCGCGTCGCGCAAATCGCAGGCTTTCATGACCATGAGTCCCTGTCCCGAGGAGAGGGCTTTGCTGTCCACGACGAAGACCTTCTTTTTGAACTTCTTCGCAGCCTCCGCCGCATATTGGTTGGAGGAGGAAGATCTTGCGGATATATTGTAATGGATGACCGTCTTACCCTCGTCGACGAGTTTTGCAAAGAACTCCTCGAAATCTGCCGTGCTCGGCGCAGCGGTCTTGGGAAGCTGACCCGTCTTCTCGAAGTAGTCGAAAATATCCTGCGGACAGATGTTCACGCCGTCCAGATAGGATCTCTCCCCTAAAATGACGGAGAGGGGCATCACCTTGATGTTGCGGCTCTCGCAGAGAGCCCCCAAGTCACAGGTACTGTCCGTAGTAATTTGTATATCCATAGAAAACTCCTTAAAATTATTCTTCTGTTTCGGTCTTGCCGCTGCGGAAACGCTCCCATTTCGCGATCTGCGCCTTATTTTCGATCGCCCACTTAGGAACGACGCCGACGACGTCCTTGAGTTTGAAACAGCCGACGCTCCGCGAGTCGACGCTGTTGTTGCGATGGTCGCCCATGAAGAAGATCTCTCCTTCCCCCACGGTGACTTCCCGAAAATCCGCGGTGGGATACTGAGCATAGGGCTCCTCGAGAAGGGAAAACTCCTCCTCGCCCGCTTTTTTGAGGTAGACGCCCCCCTCTTCGCACTTGACGGTATCTCCCGCGGTCGCAATGACCCGTTTGATGATAAATTCCCCGCGGAAGGTCGCCCTGTCGCCGTAGGGCGTGACGTCTAAAATGACGACGTCCCCCCGCTCCACCTTTTTATACCACTTGTCGGCATAGAGAATGTCGCCGCTTTGAAGGGTGTTCTCCATCGAGCCGCCCGACACTTCCACCGTGAAATAGCGGCTGATGAAATTCAGATTGAGAATGAGCGCGATGACGAGAAGAGCGCAGATTATAAGAAGTACATAGTCACTCTTGCGGCTCTCCCTTTCATTGAGCATTTTTTGCAATTTTTTCGCGCCTTGCTCCACTTGTCCCCCTTAAAGCCACTTCATGTTGTTGATCAACACGTCGTCCTCGCTCAAGAATACGACGGATTTGACGTCGCGGAAATCGGGGAGGGGTGCGCCCGTCTCCGACTTGAAATCGTTGCAGGTGAACAAAAAGTTTTTCCACTTTCCGCCGCCGCCGACCTCTTCTTCGATGGCAAACCCCTTCTTCTCCTCTGCGTCCATATAGAAGACGATGAGGAGTTTAGAAGTTTTGAACGCATAGGCGTCGAATTGGAAACAGGCGCCGTCGGGGGGCACGCACCGCGGCTCGCTGACGCGGAAACTGATGATCCCCCCCATCGCGGAGACGCCCTGGATCTTGCCGTAGCCGTCCATGAGCTTGACCTCCGACGAGCCGCCGTCCGCAAAGCAGTCGGCAAAGGAGCTCGCGCGTCTTCGGAAGACGGAAAATCCCTGGGTCCCCTCGCTGCCCGAATAGAGGAGAAGCGTCTTGAGCCGTCCGTTGCGATATTTTTTCTTTAAGGTGACCTCTTGGATCTTGGAGGTGATGGAAAATCCGTTGGAATAGCGCACGAAGGAATAGAAGAGCACCTTTCTGCTGCCCTCATATACTTCGAGCGGGAAGATGATCTCGTTGTTGTGCATGTCGCGCATGTTGCCGAGCAGGCGTGTCCAGTCGCGGGACTTGAAATTGTCCGCCTTTTCCGCAAAGAAGATGCCGCACTCCTTGGGGTCCCCCGCGGGGTCGTAGCTCGCCTTGATGTTCAGATTTCCCATCTCGTCCTCGAAGGCGACGGCGCCGACCGGCTTACTCAGATACACCGACCGTCCGAGCAAAAATTTATCGAGGAACATGAAGATATCGAGGAAGGAGTGGGAGCCGATGAGCCCGTTCCCGTGCGAAGAGTACATGATCGCCTTTTCGACGGCGGGATTGATCTGCTGGAAGGTATCGTAGACGCGGTCGTAGTTGCACTTTTTGTCGTTGATCGCGCTGATCATGAGGACGGGGCATTTGACATGCGGCGCATAGCTCTGCGAATCGATGCCCGCGATAAAGCGGTGCCGCTCCTCATTGAAGACGCGCATCTCCCCGCCCGCAAATTTCTCCATGTCCCGATAGGCGAGCCAGCCCGCCGCGCAGATCGCGATCATGCACTTGAGCGGGGAATAGGGAGCGATCTTCCAGAGAATTTCTCCTCCCGTTCTCAGGCCCAACGCGCCGAAGGCGGTCACCTCTTTCTTTTCGGAGAGATACTTCGCCGCATAGCGGGCGACCGCCGCCCACTCATACCAGCTCGTCTCCCGTGCGGTCTTGTCCGCGTACTCCATCGCACGTCCCGCGCGCGCATAGTTGGCAAAATCGATGTCTCTCGGATAGATGGTATGCCTGCCCCTGCCCATGTCGCCGCAATAGTCCACGCACAGGACGCCGAAGCCCTGTGTCACAAAGCGGTTGACGAGTTTTTCGTCGAACGGAAAGCCCGCCTCGAAGAGGATCATGAGGACGGGATACTCCTCCTTGTCCTTGGGAAGGAAATATTTCGCATAGATTTTTACTCTGCCGTAGACAGTCTCCCGCCCGAGAAAGTACACCTCTTTTAAGACGGCGCCGTTTTGAAGCGTCGTCTCCGATAGGATCTCCTCCATGAGCGGAAGGCTCTCGTCAAAGTCCTTCCAGAGGGTCACGGGCGTCAGGATCGTATTTGCCAAAAAAATTACCTCTCTTAATTTGCCGTTGCGTGAAGCCGCAGAACGTCTGCCTTCGGGCATTTTCGAAAACCCGTTTGAAACCACTTTCTTTTTTGGCAGAAATATGCTATACTATTATACAGCAGTCCCAAAAAAAAAGCAAGCATAAAGAAGAGGAATCTTAGATGTCTTTCTCCGCCTTTTCCGAAGAATTTCATGCAAACATGTTTACGAATGTCGAGAATGCGTTCATCACCCGCTATCTCCCCTGGGCAGACGGCGACGCAGTCCGCGTCTATCTGTACGGACTCTACCTCTGTTCGAAAAAGGAGGACGTCGAAGCGGAGACCGCAGCCAAGCTCTTGAAACTCTCGGAAGAGAAATTCCGTGAAATATATCGCTTCTGGGAGGAGTGCGGGCTCGTCCACATTCTCTCGGAAGATCCCCTGCGCCTTGTATATTTGCCCGTGAGTTCCTCTCTCGGAAAGCCCAAGCCCGTCCGTCCCGAAAAATACTCCGAATTTAACAAGGAGCTCTATCGCAGGCTTCAGAAGATCAACCGGGATATCACCCCCCCTGAGACGAAGAAGATCATTGACTTTTTGGAGAACAACGAGATGGAGCCGATGGCGTTCCTCCTCGTCTGCGAATACAGTATCGCAAAGAAGGAAGAGTTCAATCTTTTCCATATTCTCAAAAAGGCGAAACAGCTCGTGGACGCGGGAAAACTCACCTATGAATCGGTCGAAGAGGAACTTGCCGACTTTAACCGCGGAGAGGAACTGCTCGAAAAGATCTTCAAATTCCTCGAAATTTTCCGAGACCCCAACGGCCGCGACCGGGAATTTCTCGAAAAGTGGCAGAAGGACGGCGTGCCGCGGGAAACCGTTCTCCTCTGTGCCGAACATATGAAAAAAGGCACCCTCGGGAGACTGGATTCCCTGCTCGAGGAGCTGAAAAACAAGGGCATACATAACGCGACGCAGGCGAAGAAGTATCTCGAGGAGCGGGAAAAAAACGCAAACCTCGTCTTTGCCGTCGCGAGGAAGATCGGCGTCAAAGTGGAAAATCCCCGCGCCTACGCGGAGGAGTACATCGAAAAATGGGAAGGTTTCGGTTATGGAGAGGAGAGCATTCTCTCCGTCGCCGCCTTTGCCTTCAAGCTCCGCTTCGGCTTTTCGGAGATGGACGCCCTCCTCGGGAAGTTGCATTCGGAGGGAATCAAGGAGGGAGACGTCAAAGAGTACTGTTCAAGCCGCGAGAACTCGCTCAAATTGCTTAATTCCATTCAAACGGTGTGCTCTTCCGTCAAAAACTCGCTCAGAACCCTCAACACGGTCGCCGAATGGAGGAAGAAATTCTCGGACGATCTGATCTTAACGGCCGCCCAAAAGAGCGCGGAGGCAAGCGCCCCCTTATCCTACATGAACAAACTGCTCTTGAGTTGGGAGAAGGACGGGATCACTTCCCCCGAGAACATTCCCGAAAAGGCAAAGGTTCCAAAGGAGCTCTACCGCGAGACGGCGATCGCCGCGGACAAAAGAGCCGACCGCGAACACTACTATGCGATCAAGAGAGAGAACGCGATCGACCTCGCCGAAAAAAACAGGGAGAAGGCAAGGCAAGATCAAGAGTTCTCCGAGAGCGAAAAGATCATCAAGCGCGGCGAGATCGAGCTTGCAAAAGCAGAGCTCTACGCCCCGCAGACCCTTCCCGACATTCTCAAGAGAATGCAGGAGGCAAACGAGAGAAGGAAGAGCGCCCTTACCCGCCTTGGACTTACGGAGGAGGACCTGCAGCCGAAATTCAGCTGTCCCCTCTGTTCGGACACGGGATTTTTGCCGAATGGCGTTCCTTGCAAATGCTATAAAAATTTCGATGAAAATCTTTCATAGAAATCTTTTCATCGAGGTTTACTTGTCATCCTGAGCGGAGTGGCGAAGCCACGTCGTCGAAGGATCCCCCCGGTCGATAGAAAAGCTATTTAACGGTTTCGCATTATTTTTTTCAGTACTATGTCAGACATAATACTATGCAAAACGTCAAAAAACGGGCTTTGAGCCCGTTTTTTCTCTCCTCTATCCGACTTTTATCTATTTTCTTGTGAATAAAGATCTGAGTTTCTCGATCGTTACAAGATTTTCATTTCGTTTCCCTTCGAAGCCGCAAAACGCGGCAAGTTCTTCCTCGGTGAGGGAGACCGTCATGCCCTGCTCGTGGGAAATAGTGGAGAGAATACAACGCTCTCCGACAAATACTTCCAAATCTTCATATAGGATTGTGAAGATTATTTCAGGAAAAACTTGATCAGTTTTTCATTCACCTTTCGATAGGGCTGATAGCGCATGGGAAGGTCCAAAAGCGTCGATTTATCGACGATACTTTTATAGTGGCTGAACGTTTCAAAGCCCGTCTTTCCGTGATAGGACCCAAGTCCGCTCGCACCGAAGCCGCCGAACGGCATATAGGGCGTCGCAAGATGAATGACGACGTCATTGACGCAGCCGCCCCCAAAGCCGATCTCCGTAGTCAATCGCTTGATCCTCGATTTGTCTGCCGAGAACACATACAGCGCAAGGGGCGCGTCGTTTTCCTTGATATACTTCACAACTTCTTCCTCGTCCTTATAGGTCAAAATCGGCAGGACGGGTCCGAAAATTTCCTCCTGCATGACGGCGTCGGCGTATTGCACGCCGTCCAAAACAGTCGGCTCTATTTTCAAGCGCTCCGCGTCCGTCTTTCCGCCGTGGACGACCTTCGTCTTGTCGATGAGTGCCGAGACGCGGACAAAATGCTTTTCGTTGATCATTTTGCCGTAAGTCGGATTTTCAAGGGGGTTCCTTCCGAACTGCGCGATGATCTGCTTTTTCAGCTCCGCAAGAAGAGGATCGTGTATCTTTTCCGAGCAATAGATATAGTCGGGCGCGACGCACGTCTGACCGAGATTGAGGAATTTCCCCCATACGATCCGCTTTGCGGCAAGTTTTAAATTTGCCGTTTCGTCCACGATACAGGGACTCTTTCCGCCAAGCTCCAACGTCACGGGAGTCAGCCTCCCCGCTGCTTTTTCATAGACGAGCTGTCCCACTCTCTTGCTCCCTGTAAAGAAAATGTAGTCGAACTTGATTTCCATGAGTTCCCGGTTGATCTTCGCGCCGCCGAAGAGCACCGAGACATATTCGGGCGGAAACACGCTGTCGATCACTTCTTTGATCGCCTTGTTGGTGTTCGGCGAATAGGCGCTCAATTTCAGCACCACGGTATTGCCCGCCGCGATCGCATCGATGAGAGGGTCCATGGAAAGAAGGAACGGATAGTTCCACGGATTCATGATGAGCACCGTTCCGTAAGGCGACGGAAGTCGGTAGCTCTTTGAAATTGCCTGGGAGAGCGGGGTTTTGACTCTCTTCGGCTTTGCGAACTTCTTCATATGCTTCAACATAAAGGAGAGCTCGCTCAATGCAAGCCCCGTCTCGCACATATAGCTCTCGGTCCCGCTCTTGCCTAAATCGGTTTTCAGTCCCTCGTGCAATGCGGGCAAATTCGCCTTGATTGCAGAATAGAGAGCTTCCAACCTTTTTTTGCGGTGCTTTACAGATAACGTTGCGCCGCTTTCAAAATACTTCCTTTGGCGATTTACGATCGTGGGAATGTCCGTTTCGTCGACATTCTCGCCGTGCAATTTCAGATACATTTCTTTGAGTTTTTCTCTATCCCATAAGACGGGGACAGGATACAAGGGATTTGCCTCTTTTTCGGCGTAAAAAGCAAGCTCTTCGAGATCGCCGCGGCGAATTTCTTGAAAAGTGCTGCCAATGCCGAATTTCGCGTTCATTTCCTCGATTTTCCCAATGACAGCCTCCGCGCCCTGCGAATAGGACACATTCTTGTCGATAAGTCCGCAGAAAAGGGCGATTTTCCAAAGTTTCTTATGAACAGCTTTGCCGTATTCCCGCAAAACGACGGGCAGAATGACCGCGTTGGCAAGTCCGTGCGCAATGTTGTATTTTCCGCCGAGCGCGTGCGCGAGCGCGTGAACATAGCCGACATACGCCTTGCTGAACGCTCTCCCCGCCTTGTGCGACGCGAGGAGCATTGCCTTTTGCGCCGCTTCTTCGCCTTGATAGGACTTTTCGAGATTTTCAAATACGAGCTTGATCGCCTCCAGGGCGTCTTTGCGCGTCTCTCCGTTTCCGCCCCTTCCGATATACGCCTCGATCGCATGGGTGAGCGCGTCCATGCCCGTGGTCGCTACAATGTGTTTGGGGAGCGATTCGGTCAGGCTCTCATCCAAAACGGCGTAAGAGGGAATGAGCGGAAAGTCGTTGATCGCATATTTGTGGTGGGTGGCAGAGTCGACGACGACCGCGGCAAGCGTCGTTTCGCTTCCCGTCCCCGCCGTCGTGGGAACGGCAATCAGCAAGGGAATTGCCTTTCTCACCTTCAAAATTCCGCGCATTTTATTAAGCGACTTCTCGGGTCTTGCAACCAAGGCGCCGACGCATTTCGCGCAGTCCATCGGAGAGCCGCCGCCAAAGCCGATGAGGGAATCGCAGCCCTCGCTCCTATAAAGCTTTAACGCTTCCTCTACATTGTCCGTTGTGGGATTGGCGACTGTACCGTGATAGAGGGTTATGGAGATCCCCTCCGTTTTCAAGGAATTTATAAGCGGCTCACAAAGTCCGAGCTCAAAGATCGTTTGATCGGTGACGATGAGCGGGTGCGTCTTTTTGTTGGCTCTCAAAACCTCGGGAATATCTGTGAGCTTTTCTATAATTTTCGGGTCTTTATAAGGCAGCAGCGGGAGAGCAAGTTTCAGTATCCCCTGAAAAATACGGCAGTACAGTCTTTTGAAGAAGTGGACCCCCTTTTCGGCGTGCAAAATCAGGGAAAATGCCAGAAGAATCTGTGCGGGATAATAGGTCGCAAGGCACAAAATGCGCGGAAGCGCATTTGCAGCAGAGAACATATCGATGAGGAGCATTAAATCGGATGTAAAGAAGAGCACACTGCCGAGCGCAAGGAGGACGGCAAGCGCGGTCCCCTTTCTTAAATCTGCAAGCGCCTTTCCCACCATGAGCGAGAGAATGAGGGCATACAAAACGCACACGATCTCCATGAGGCTCCCGCCGAACGCAAAGATGGGCGCAAGCGTGATGAAGAGAACGGACGGGACAAAAATCACGGCGGAGACGACCAGATCGGCAAGGCGAAACCCGAAGGAAGTGTAATATGCCGCGACATAGAACACATGCGCCGCGGCAAACAGCGCTGCGCCGGTCAAAAACCACACTTCCCCCGTGTTGTAAATGAAGATATCCCCCGCCATTGCAAAAAGACAGCCGATGGACATGAGGATCGGAAAGGATCTCTTTGCCTTACATTTGAACGCATAAAAGAGGTTCACAAGTGCGACAAACGCAAAGCACGCGCTCGCTGCGCTCTTTAACCAGAGTGCGGGACTTATGATCAGCATCACATCAAACGCGATCACGCCCGCCAACAACAAGAAATCGATCAAATAAACTGTTCTTTTCATTTTTTATTTTCCTGCGACTGTCTTCAATTCTCCCGTAGCAAAAGAATACTCATAAATCGCCGTGGAATCGTCGAAGTTTTCATTGGAGACCCAAAGTACTGTTTTTTGCGTCAGGTTATAAATGACGCTATGTACGGTACAGCCGTCCCCCTTCCCCCAACTTCTTCTGCCGACGGTTTTGAGGATCTCCATCGCCGCCCACTCGTCCTTTACGACGCCGTCGGTTTTGGAGAGGTCGGAATAAATTTGATCATACCGATCAAGTCCCGCCTTATCCTCGTCCTTGGTATAATACCCGGGCTGAATGATGAAGTTCGTGATCCATTGAAAGTCGCTCTCTCCCTCATGATCTCCGATCTTCTCATCCCCCGTGTTATAGGTGACGACAAGTTCGCGGGCGGAGCCGTCGTTGTCCGTCTCGTCCGTGCCGCCCACGGGGACCCATTCGAGAATGGCGCTTTTTCCCGTCGCGTCTGCAATCATATAGTGGAAAGAGGTGTTTGCCGAGTCGTGAAGATTATATTGCTTGACAAGCTCGACCGCCTCATCTACATCGTCCGCATAGTCGAGGATCATGCGAAGCATGGTCGTCGAGGTGATGTCGGGCTTATTCGGATCGTTCTGGTCGGTCGCGACGGCGTTGTTGTTTTCGGGTTCACCCTGATAGGTCATATAGATGCCGCAGCTCACACCCGCATCGTTGATCCCGTCGAGGGGCGCAAACGGAGCGGCAAGGCAAGTGATCTTATTCATCAGCCCTTCCACGTTTTTCTCCGTGCTAATTCCGACATAGTTCAGATCAACCGTTGAGAAGGACGCGTGTCTGCCGCCGCCGGGGTTTGTGAGAGTCAGGCAGACGTTTGTCTTATCGAAGTCATAATTGCGGGCGAAGAGCCTATCCCCGCTCTCGGTCACCGCCGTAAAGGAGGAACAGCCGATATCGCTCTCCTTGATGCCCATATCCATGAGTCCGCGGGTAATTTTATTGGAGATGAATGCAATGAGTTCGGAGTCCTTCTTCGCGCCGCCCTCCTCAAGGAAATCGTCGAAATAGAACCCGCCGCTCACTTTCATGCTGTAGACTGCGCCGTCCTTATGCGCATCGTTGCGGTCTCGAAGCAACGTGAAGCTCGAAACAGAAGAGAACTCGTTGTGCCAGATCCCGAAGAACACCGAAACGAGAACGATGATCAATGCGAAAATGACCGCAAGCAGAATGCAGAGGGTGCGCAGCAAGATTTTTTTGGTTTTTGTCATATTCTTTTCTCCTTTTTTGAAATTTTATTGATTGTTTTTTATCAATTCCTTATAATATGCTCTCAAATTTTCATTGATCACATCGAGCGATCGATAAAAGAAGATCCTCTCCTCTTCCGTAAAGTCCACGCTGCCCGCGGCAACTGCCCTCTGAGCACACGCACAGATATTGCTTGTAAATTGCTTTCCTTCTTCCGTCAGTTTGATGGTCGAATAGCGCCGATTGGCGTCATAGATGACATAGCCCTTTTCCTGCATCATTTTCAGCGCGCGCGAAATCGCCGCCTTGTCTTCGAGCGTCAATTCCGAGAGCTCCTTCGCCGTAAGCCCCTGCGGATTCTTGTTGAGATAGTAACTGCACATCACATGAATGGGCTTCAAGCCGTATTTTTCGATTTCAAAGGTCTTAATTTTTTGAACAAGCTTGTTCAGCCGCAAGATCGACAGCGTAAAATCCACAAATAAATCTTCCATAAAAAGCCCCTTAGTTGATTAGTCAACCAAAGTATACCCTTTCTTGGTTGATTTGTCAACTGATTTTCCGATATCATTTTTTGTCGGTTCTATTCCAACCGAATTGGCTCTTTCGTGAGGAACAAACGGCAACCGCCGACAGAGCATTACGCTCCGTCGGCGGTCTTTTTTATTTTTATCATTAAATTTCAGATGAACAAGGCAATTTGGTTGACAAGAATAATACCATATAGTATAATTCTATATGGGATTGACAGGGAGATTTCTATGGATAGTCAATTTGGATT